>JBDGUH010000002.1:16673-63544 GCA_042216055.1 Haloarculaceae archaeon | reverse complement strand
ACTCCTCGCGGACCCGCCGTGCCAGGCGGACGATGGTCTCTGACTTCTGGTTGTACAGTCCCGCCGGGCGGATTGTCTCGGCGAGGCGCTCGCGGTCAGCGTCGGCCAGCGTCGCCGCGAGGTCGTCCCCGCCGCCGTAGCGCTCCATCAGCGCGTCGTGGGCGGGCTGGCTGGCCTGATCGGAGGTGTTCTGTGAGAGGACCGTCCGCACGAGACACTCGAAGGCCGGCCGCCCGCCGTAGGTCTTGGTCCAGTACAGTTCCCCCAGGCGGTCCACGACGGCCGCCGCGCGGGTGTCGGCGCCGTCGGGGTCGAACGCCGCGAGTTCGCCCCCGCCGGCCGTCCCGCCGCTGATGTTGCGCTCGGGTTCCGGATCGTCTGAATCGGGCACGCTCCCGGGTTCGCACCGGGGGGCCAAAACTCCCGCGTCGGCCCCGAACGATGGCGAGGCCGCCGCGATGGGAAGCGATGCGCGAAGCGGGGTTGGACGTCTCCATCACCGATGATCTCGTTGCTCGCCGATCTCTTCGCGGGAATACGTCGCCTTCGCCCCGACGAGGCGTCCAACGGGCGCGAGGATGGAAAACAGGAGTTTTTGCAGTCGGACGGGTATCGACGTCAGGTACGGACTCTCGTTTGGATACGCGTCGACGAATACTGCTTGCTGTAGCCAGCCGGGAGTGCCCTCCTCGTCGGTCTTCCCGGCCTGTGCGTGGGCGTACACGCTCTCTACCCATTCCTCCGTCTGGAACGGCGGATGGCGTTCCCAGACGACGCGAACCGGTCGAGCGGTGGCGTTCCAGTGCCGGTGAGGAGTGTTTGCCGGGATCGTCACGTCGTCTCCCTTCGTCAGCGTCCGTTTCTCGTCCGCAAGCGTGACCTGTAGTTCACCGGAAACGACCTCGATTCTCTCTTTTTGTTTGGGGTGGACGTGTCTCGCTGTGAAATCGATCCCCCACCGGTTGTACGGGAGGTCCACATCGCCGTCGTCCGCGTCGAGAGCCGGATGCATCGTGCTCTCGAATCGCACGAAATCGCCGCCTGTCTCCTTGGCCCCCTTCCGCACGACGTGTGGGTCCACGGAGGCGAGGTCATCGCTCATACCTGGACCGTCTTGTTGGCCACTCACAAAGAAGTTGCTCCGCGACGGACAGGACCTCGCCGACCGGTCTCAGGCGAACGTTCGGGAGACGTCCTCGTCCTCCTCGTCCTGCTGGATCTTCTCCCAGGCCTCCCGGAAGTCGGCCATCCGGACCTCGGTGCGGTCGTCCCGGATGGCGAACATCCCGGCCTCCGTACAGATCGCCTTGATGTCGGCGCCGGAGGCCTCCCCGACCTCGTCGGCCAGGCGGGTGAAGTCCACGTCGTCGTCGACGTTCATGCCGCGGGTGTGGATCTGGAAGATCTGGACCCGGCCGTCGAAGTCGGGCTTGGGGACTTCGATGAGCCGATCGAAGCGGCCGGGCCGCAGGATGGCCCGATCGAGCATGTCGAAGCGGTTCGTAGCGGCGATGATGCGGATCTCGCCGCGCTCGTCGAAGCCGTCCATCTCGGAGAGCAGTTGCATCATCGTCCGCTGGACCTCGGCGTCGCCGGAGGTCTTCGACTCGGTCCGCTTCGCCGCGATGGCGTCGATTTCGTCGATGAAGATGACCGCGGGTTCGTGCTGGCGGGCGAGGTCGAACAGGTCCCGGACGAGTTTCGCGCCCTCGCCGATGAACTTGTGGACGAGTTCCGAGCCGGCCATCTTGATGAACGTTGCGTCCGTCTCGTTGGCGACCGCCTTCGCCAGCATCGTCTTGCCCGTCCCCGGCGGCCCGTGCAACAGGACCCCGCTCGGCGGCTCGATGCCCACGTCGGTGAACATCTCGGGACTGTCGAGGGGCATCTCGACGGTCTCTCGGACCTCGTCCATCTGGTCCTCGATGCCGCCGATGTCCTGGTAGGTCACGGCCGGCGAGCGATCGACTTGCATCACGCGGGCCCGCACGTCGGTCTCGTCGTCGAGGCTCTTCACGATAGAGAGGGAGTTGTTGACCGCGACGCGGTCGTCGGGTTCGAGGTCGTCTCGCATCTCGTCGGTGACCTCGGTGAGCGCCTCCTGGTTGTTCCCGTGTTGCTTGATAACCACACCGTCGTCGGTGACTTCCTGCACCGTCGCGACGAACAGCGGCGACTGCTTGAGCTTCTTGTTCTCGTGAGTGAGCCGCTCGAGCTTCTGCTGGTACTTGTTGTTCTCGGCGTTGGCGTCCAGGAGCTTGTCGCGCATCTCCTCGTTTTGATCTTCGAGGACCTCGAGGCGTTCCTGGAGCGCCTCGATCTTCTCCTGCTGTGACGCGTCGTCGTCGTACGGCAAATCGACGTTGTCGACGGTGTCGGTCATTACCCCTCGCTAGCGGGTGAGTCATTATGAGGCTTCGGGTGAGGTCAAGTTTCGACTCGACCGACGGCGGGGCTTTCTCACCGACTCCCCGTGATCCCCGGACGGTCGTGGGCCAGGTTTGCCGGAACATTCTCAGAGCGCATAATTACGAACGGAAAATATTATTAGTCTGTATCCGATAGGGACGGGTACGATGAGTGCATCAGAGATGAGTGGCGCCGAGCGCGAGGCGGGGGACCCGGGCTGGGAGGCGGTGGCGGACCTCCCCCCGAGCGCCAAACTCGTCGCGAAGGTGCTCGAGTACAACGGCACCCTCACGCAGAGCCAGTTAGCCGAGGAGACGCTGCTGCCGCCCCGGACCGTCAGGTACGCCCTGAACCGCCTCGAGGAAGTCGGGGTCGTCGACTCGCGGTTCTCCTTTGCCGACGCGCGCAAGCGCATCTACACGCTCACCATCGAGTGATCACGGCGTCGCTATCGGACGAGCCGTTCACGGGCCGGGGGAGACTTCTGAACGTGCGGGCGAACCTTTTCAAGCGAAGACGCGCCAGGAGCGCCCATGCCCGACACCGAACAGGTCCGGGCGGTGCTGGCCGCCCTCGCAGACGACGAGACCCCGGAGCCGGAACCAGCGCCGTCGTCGGACTACCGGACCGTGATCGAGGAGGGGGTTGCGGCGACGCGAGACCTCGAAGCGGCCGCCGCGTTCGTCGAGGAGGGCGGGATCGAACGCCTCGAGGCCGCCGTCCGGCAGGCCCGCCGGGAGGTGAGCGACTGCGCCGAGCCGGGAGCGGCAGCACTCGACGCGTTCCGGGAGTTCCGCAGAGCGGCCGCGGGCGACCAGTTTCACCGCGGTCACGACACCTCTTTAGGAGGCGACGACCTACCGCGGGACACATGACGCGGGTGATCCACACGGGGGACACGCACCTGGGATACCAGCAGTACCACGTCCCCGAGCGCCGGGCGGACTTCCTCTCCGCCTTCGAGCGGGTGATCGAGGACGCCGTCGACGAGGAGGTCGACGCCGTCGTCCACGCCGGCGACCTCTTTCACGACCGGCGACCGACCCTCTCGGACGTGCTGGGGACGCTCGACGTGTTGCGGACGCTCGCGGACGCGGACATCCCGTTTCTCGCCGTCGTGGGCAACCACGAGGCAAAGCGCGACGCCCAGTGGCTCGACCTCTTCGAGTCGCTGGGGCTGGCGACCCGGCTCGACGACGAGCCCGAGACCGTGGGGAACACGGCGTTCTACGGGCTGGACTTCGTGCCCCGCTCCCGACGGGATGACCTCGAGTACGACTTCGCGGCCCACGAGGCCGAGCACGCCGCGCTCGTCACCCACGGCCTGTTCCAGCCGTTCGACTACGGCGACTGGGACGCCGGCGAGGTGCTCTCGGAGTCGTCCGTGTCCTTCGACGCGATGTTGCTCGGGGACAACCACGACCCCGGGCAGAAACAGGTCGAGGGGGCCTGGGTGACCTACTGCGGATCGACCGAGCGGGCCAGCGCCGACGAGCGCGCGGATCGTGGCTACAACGTCGTCACCTTCGAGGGCGAGGTGGGGATCAGCCGCCGGGGGCTCGACACCCGCGAGTTCGTCTTCGTCGAGGTGGACCTGGCGGCCGGCGAGGGCCTCGAGCGCGTCCGCGAGCGCGTGGGCGAACACGACCTCTCCGAGGCCGTCGTGATCGTCCACGTCGACGGCGAGGGCGAGCCCATCCCGCCGGCCGGCGTCGAGGAGTACGCCCTCGAAGAGGGCGCGCTGGTCGCGCGGGTCACCGACCACCGGGAGTTCGAGGCCGACCGCGAGGCGGACGTGAGCTTTGCCGACCCCGACGACGCCGTCCGCGAGCGCATCCGCGAGCTGGGGCTCAGCCAGGCCGCCCGCGACATCGACGAGACGGTGCGGGCCTCGAAGGTCGCCGACTCGAACGTCGCCGACCGCGTCGAGGACGCCGTGCGCGACCTGGTCGAGGAGGGCGACCCCGACCTGTTCGAGGGCGCCCCCGCGGAGCCCGAGGCCGACGAGGAGCGAGTCGACGAGACGGGCGAGGAGAGCGTCGAGGAGACCGAAGCCGACGGCGGCCGGCCCGGGAACGCCACACCCGCCGAATCGGACGGCGACGCCACACCCGCCGAATCGGACGGCGACGCCACACCCGCCGAATCGGACGGCGACGCCACCAGCGCGGAAGCGAACGGCGACAGCGGTACCGACACCGACGATCAGTCCACGATGGGGGAGTACCTGTGAGGATCACGCGCCTCGCCCTCGAGAACTTCAAGTGCTACGCCGACGCGGAACTGCGCCTCGACCGCGGCGTGACGGTCGTCCACGGGCTCAACGGCAGCGGGAAGTCCTCGCTGCTCGAAGCGGCGTTCTTCGCGCTGTACGGCGCCCGGGCGCTCGACGAGACGCTCGACGAGGTGGTCTCGATCGGCACCGACGAGACGACCGTGGAACTGTGGTTCACCCACGGCGGCGGGGAGTATCACGTCAGGCGGCGCGTCCGCAAGCGCGACGACGCGGCCTCGACGGCCGAGTGCGTGCTGGAGACGCCCGAGGGTACCTTCGAGGGCGCCCGGGACGTGCGCGGCCGGATCGCCGAACTGCTCCGGATGGACAGCGACGCGTTCGTCAACTGTGCGTACGTCCGGCAGGGGGAGGTCAACAAGCTGATCAACGCCTCGCCGGGCGACCGACAGGACGTGATCGACGACCTGCTCCAGCTCGGGAAGCTCGAGGCGTACCGCGAGCGGGCCAGCGACGCCCGCGTCGGCGTCGGGCGCGTGCGCGACGACAAGCGCGGCGCGCTCTCCCAGGTCGAGGAGCAGATCGAGCGCAAGGAAGACCGGGACCTCCACGCGCGGCTCAACGACCTCGAGTCCGAACTCGGGGACGTCGAGGCCGAGATCGAGCACATCGAGGGCCAGGTCGAGCAGGCCGACGCGACCCGCGAGCAGGCCGCGTCGGTCCTCGCGGAACACGAGGAAAAGCGCGAGGAACTCGCGGCCCTCGAGGCGGACATCGAGGACCTCCGCGAGGCCATCGCGTCGACCGAGTCCGAGCGCGAGGACCTGGGCGAGCGGCTGGCCGAGCGCCGCGAGGACCTGCGGGACCTGCGTGGAGAGCTCGCGGACGCGCTAGCCGAGACGGACCTGTCGGCCGAAAGCGCGGACAAACTCGATCCCGGGGACGTCGAGGCGCGGATCGAGGCCCTGACCGACGAGCGCGAGGAGCGCCAGGCCGAGATCGAGGAACACAGGGTCGAGGCCAAGGAGCACGACGGCGAGGCAGAATCACTGCGCGAGCGCGCGGCGGACCTGGAAGAGCGGGCCGAGGCGAACCGCCGGGAGGCCGACGAGCGCGAGGCCGACCTCGAGGCCGACCGCGAGACGCAGGCCGAACGCCGGGACCGGCTCGATGAACTGGACGACCGGATCGAGGAGCTGGAGGCTGAGCTGGCCGACGCGCCGGTCGACGCGGAGGGGATCGAGGCCCACCGCGAGTCGGTCGCCGAAGAGCTCACCGAGGTCCGCGAGGAGATCGCGGAGACCCGATCGCGGCTGGAGAGCCAGCGCGAGCGGGTACAGGAGGCCGAGCGCCTGCTCGAGGCGGGCAAGTGCCCCGAGTGCGGTCAGCCGGTCGACGGCTCGCCCCACGTCGACTCCATCGGGGACGACCGGGAGCGAGTCGACGAACTGGAGGCCGAACTGTCGACGCTGACCGACCGGCGCGAGACGCTCTCGGAGCGCCTCGAGCGGGCCGAGTCGCTGGTCGAAACGGCCGACGAACTGTCGGACCTGCGGAGCGAGCGCGACAGCCTCGAGCAGTTGCTCGCGGAGCGGGCCGAGGCCTTCGCCGACCGCGAGGCCGACATCGAGTCGCTGCGGGCGGAGGCCGAGGAACTCGAGGCGGAGGCCGAGACGCGCCGGGAGGAGGCCGCGACGGCGGCCGAGCGGGCCGAGGAGTGCCGCTCGGCGGTGGGCGAGATCAACGCCCGCAAGCAGGAACTGCGCGCGGCCATCGAGCGCCTCGAGCGGGTGCAGAATCTCCAGGGGGCGGTGGCCGACGCCGAGTCCGATATCGAGACGATCCGCGAGCGCCGCCAGCAGGCCGGGGAACTCAACGACGAGCGCCGCGAGCGCCTGACCGAGAAGCGCGAGCGCCGCGAGGACCTCCGCGATGCCGTCGACGAGGACCGCGTGGAGGACGCGCAGGCCGAGAAGGAGCGCGCCGAGCAGTACCTCGAGCGCGCCGAGTCGGAGCTGTCGGATCTCCGGGAGCGCCGCGACGACCGCCAGGGAGAGATCGGCGCCGTCCGCAACGAGATCGACGAACTCGAGGCGCTCCGTGAGCGCCGCGACGACCTCGCGGCCGCCGTCGACCGGCTATCCTCGCTGTACGAGGAGGCCGAACGGCTCGAGGAGACCTACGCCACCCTGCGGTCGGAACTGCGCCGGCGCAACGTCGAGACCCTCGAGCGGATGCTCAACGAGACGTTCGATCTGATCTACCAGAACGACTCCTACTCGCACATCGAACTCGACGGCGAGTACCGCCTGACGGTGTTCCAGAAGGACGGCGAGCCCCTCGATCCGACCCAGCTTTCGGGCGGCGAGCGGGCGCTGTTCAACCTCAGCCTGCGGTGTGCGATCTACCGCCTGCTCTCTGAGGGGATCGAGGGGACCGCGCCGATGCCGCCGCTGATCCTCGACGAACCGACCGTCTTCCTCGACTCGGGGCACGTCTCGCAGTTGCTCGACCTGATCGAGTACATGCGCGACGAGGTGGGCGTCGAGCAGATCGTCGTCGTCAGCCACGACGAGGAACTGGTGGGCGCGGCCGACGACCTCGTCCGCGTGCGCAAGGACGCGACCACGAACCGCTCGACGGTCGTGCGCGAGCGCCGCGAGGAGCGGTTCCTCGAGGCCGCCGCCGACGGGGACTAGTCGCCGTCCGTGGGGTCGGGCGGCGCTCGGCCGGATCGGTCCGCGAGCGCGGCCAGCCCCTCGCTGGCGACGGCCGTCGTCTCGTACCCCCGGACGCCCGCCACCTCGGTCGCTTCGATCAGGCCGGCCGCCCGGAACTCCCCGACCAGTCCGTTGAGGTCGCTCTCACAGAGGTCGGCCGCGGCGGCGAGCGCGGGCACGTCGACGGGCGAGCGGGCGTCGATCTCGAGCAGGAGGCCGAGCGAGCGGTCGTCGTGGACGGCCGTCAGCACCCGCCGCACCGGTTCGGGGACGGCTGCGGCGGCAGTCGCCAGCGGCGGATCGTCGGGCACGGACTCGAGCCGATCGCTGGGGAGCCGTCGGCGTTCGCCCGTCTCGGGGTCACGCACCAGGCTCGATTCGCCGGCCGACTCGAGCAGGAGATACCGCCGGTCGTCGTTCGCGTCCCGGACCGTTCGCATGCAACGGAGTTGGCTGCCGGGGCGGTTAGGGGTTCTGATCGGCGTCTCGGTCGTCCGTCCGGAACCGCCAGTAGCGAACGAGCCCGTAGGCGAGGACCACGAGACCGACGAGGAACACGCGCACGCCGAGCGCGGGGCGCGTGTCGAACGCGACCATCATGACGCCCAGCGACAGGGCCAGCAGCGCCACATTGAACACGAAGACGAGCTTCCAGAACAGCCGGACGATATCGCGGTCCGCCTCGCCGGGCTCCGGCGGCCCCGGGATCTCGGGACCGAGGTCCGTCGGATCGAACTCCTCGGGTTCGTGGGGGCGGTCGCTCTCGGCGGGCTCGAGGAGATCCTGCCGGGGCGGCGAGGGACCGCGGTTCTCGTCGGACTGGCTCACATCCGCCGTTTGCGAGCCACAGCCAAAACGTTCCCGAAGTGCGGCTCGCGGTGCCCTCCGACGTCCGAGCGGTCGGTACGCCGGGCTTACCCGCTCTGCCGCGACCGCTCCACTCTCATCCGTCGGGTCGATCGGTCGTCGGTCGAGTCGATCGGTCGTCGACCTGGTCGACCCCTGATTCGCGCGGTCAGACCATCTCGCTGAGCGACCGGGGATCGTCGGTCTGGAGCCAGGCAAGCGGGTTCTGCGCGTCGTAGAACACCGTTCCCTCGTCCGTCTCGTAGGTTTCTGTCGTCGCGACGGCGTCCGGGGTGGCCGGTTCGAATCGCAGGCTGTCCCTCTCGTCGGTTGCTCCGGCGTTGGCGTCGTTCGACATTGGGCCGTCCCTCGGTGGTATGATATGACTTACCAAATACTTTCCGGCTCCGACCACCCAAGTTTTTACCGGCGGTCCCGAACCCAGGACAACCATGGACGATGCCCAGCAGGATCTCGGTGCCTTCGCCGAGGGCACGGACGCCGACAGCGGGGATCGACCGGTCGCCAGCGAGGCGGCAGCGGTCGCGGGCAACGGCGGGTTCGACGCCGAGGTGGTCGACCCCGACGAGCACGCGTTTCCCGCGGTCGAGGACAGCGTCGAGTTCGCGGTCACGCAGGTCGATTACACCGTCGAGGGCCGCGGCGACGACGAGTTCCCGGTGATCCACGTGTTCGGCCGGACGGCCGACGAGCGACTGGTCCACGCCCGCGTCCACGAGTTCCGGCCGTACTTCTACGCGCCGACGGCGACCGTCTCCGAGGACGAACTCCGGAGGTACGACCGCATCACCGGGTGGGAGTCAACCGACGCTGACGGCGAGCCCTACGAGTCGATCCGGGGCGAGCGCCTGGTCAAGATCTTCGGCCAGACGCCCCGCGACGTGGGGCAGATCCGCGACGAGTTCGAGCACTTCGAGGCCGACATCCTCTTTCCCAACCGCCTGCTCATCGACAAGGACATCACCAGCGGCGTGCGCGTGCCCGCCCGCGCCATCGAAACGGACGACGACCGCCTGACGCTGCGGGTCCGCCACGACGAGATCGAACCGGTCGACGTGGACGCCACGCCCCGCGTGAACACGTTCGACATCGAGGTCGACGACCGCTCGGGCTTTCCCGAGGACGGCGAGGAACCGATCGTCTGTCTCACCTCCCACGACGCCTACCGCGACGAGTACGTCGTCTGGCTGTACGAATCCCCGGACGGCGTCGCGGGCCCCGCGGCGCTCGATGACTACGAGCCGATCCGCGAGGAGTTCGACGCCGACGTGCGCACCTTCGAGGAGGAGGCGGCGATGCTCGCGGCCTTTGCCGACTACATCGAGCGGACGGACCCGGACGTGCTGACCGGGTGGAACTTCGACGACTTCGACGCCCCGTACCTGCTGGACCGGATGGACGAACTCGCCGGCCCCGACCACGGCTACGATCTGGACGTGAATCGCCTCTCGCGGGTGAACGAGGTGTGGCGCTCGGACTGGCAGGGCCCGGACATCAAGGGTCGGGTCGTGTTCGACCTGCTGCGGGCCTACAGAGCGACGAAGTTCACCGAACTCGAGTCCTACCGACTGGACGCCGTCGGCGAGACGGAACTGGGCGTCGGGAAGGAGCGCTACCCCGGCGACATCGGCGACCTCTGGGAGCAGGACCCCGAGCGACTGCTCGAGTACAACCTCCGGGACGTCGAACTGTGCGTCGAACTCGACCGCAAACAGGACATCATCGCCTTCTTCGAGGAACTGTCCTCGTTCGTCGGGTGCAAACTCGAGGACGCCCCCACCGCGGGCGACGCCGTCGACATGTACGTCCTCCACAAGGCCCACGGCGAGTTCGCGCTCCCCTCGAAGGGCACCGTCGAGTCCGGCGAGGAGTTCGAGGGCGGCGCCGTCTTCGAACCCATCACGGGGGTTCGCGAAAATGTCAGTGTTCTCGACTTGAAGAGCTTGTATCCGATGTGCATGTGGACGACCAACGCCTCGCCCGAGACGAAGGTCGACCCCGACGAGTACGACGGTGACACCTATCGCACGCCGACGGGCCAGCACTTCCGGAAGGAGCCCGCCGGTATGATGCGGGAGATGATCGACGAACTCTTATCAGAACGCGAAGAAAAGAAGGAACGCAGGGATCAGCACGAGCCCGGAACGGACGACTACGAGCGATACGATCGGCAGCAATCCTCCGTGAAAGTCGTGATGAACTGCTTCACGCCGGACACGGAGGTGCTGACTCCCGACGGGATTCGGGATATCACGGATCTCGACGTGGGCGATGAGGTGTACTCGCTCGACCCCGACACGCTGGAGATGGCGGTCAAGCCGGTCGTCGAGACTCACGCCTATCCCGACTACAGGGGCGAACTCGTCGACATCGAGACGAGCAAGATCGACTTCAACGTGACGCCCAACCACCGGATGCTCGTCCGGAAGGCCGAGAAGAACGGCGTCTCCTGGGACGAGGACGACTATCGGTTCGTCGAGGCCGGCGAGCTCGACAACGCGACGAACTATCAACTCCCCCACGGCTGGGACGGCCCTGACGGCGAACTCATCGACGAGATCGACCTCACGGAGTATCTCGACGAGTACGAGGTCTGGGTCCGGCCGGACGTTCACGGGCACACGTTCGCCGCCGAAATCGGGTACTATCCGGATACGGTCAAGAAAAACGACGTCGGTGCGGAGGGGTACGTCTTCGACGCCGACGAGTTCGAAGCGCATCGAGCGTACATCGATGAGATTGCCGAGCAGTGTTTCGTCCACGCTGAACCCGGCAGGAAGTGGATTCCGCGGACCTACGACGGCGACGACTTCCTCGAACTGCTGGCGTGGTACGTCACCGAGGGCAACGTCTACACGTCCGAAAGAAAACAGATTGGTGACACACTTCGGGGCTCGTCGACGACCGTCAAGATCGCGCAAAACGCGCCCGCGATGAGCGATGGCGGATCCGACGGAGATACCATGAGCGATGGCGGATCCGACGGAGATACCATGAGCGATGGCGGATCCGACGGAGACACCATGAACGATGGCGGGCCCGACGGAGACACCATGAACGATGGCGGGCCCGACGATGATACTCTGAGCGACCACGCGTCTATCGGCCGGTTGCTCGACCGCATGGGATTCGACTACTACGTCGATGAGCGCGCCTATCAGTTCACGTCGCGGCTCCTCGGTCGGTTTCTGGAGCAGGAGTGCGGCGAGAACAGTTTTGAGAAGCGCATCCCGGAGTTCGTCTTCGCGGCCCCGGCGGAGCAAAAGCGGCGTTTCCTGGAAGTACTGATCGACGGCGACGGCGATAGAGGAGGGAATTCCTGGCGATACAGCACCGCAAGCGACCGCCTTCGAGACGACGTGCTCCGCCTGTGTGCCCATCTCGGTCTTACGACGAACTATCGCGAGGAAGACGGGACGTGGCGCATCTACGTCAACGAGGGCTCGAAAAACACACTCCGGATGCACCGGAGCGCGACCCGGAGCAGCGCCGAAAACGGCGTCTACTGTGTCACCGTCGCCGACAACCACACGCTGCTCGCCGGGCGCAACGGACGGTTCCAGTTCGTCGGTCAGTCTCTCTACGGGGTATCGGGGTGGGACCGCTTTCGCCTCTACGACAAGGACAACGCCGCCGCCGTGACGGCGACGGGGCGCGAGGTCATCAGCTACACCGAGGGGTCGGTCAACGACTTCGGCTTCGAGGTTATATATGGCGACACTGATAGCGTTATGATAAGTCTTGGAAGTGATAAAAAGACCGACGAGATCATTGACTCGTCGCTCGAGCTCGAGGAGCGCATCAACGACTCCTACGACGCGTTCGCGCGCGAGGAGCTGAACGCCGACGAACACCGCTTCCAGATCGAGTTCGAGAAGCTCTACCGGCGCTTCTTCCAGGCGGGCAAGAAGAAGCGCTACGCCGGCCACATCGTCTGGAAGGAGGGCAAGGACGTCGACGACGTGGACATCACGGGCTTCGAGTACCAGCGTTCGGACATCGCGCCCATCACCAAGGAGGTCCAGAAGCGGGTCATCGACATGATCGTCCACGGCGAGGACCTCGACGACGTCACGGAGTACGTCCACGGGGTCATCGAGGAGTTCCAGACCGGCGAGGTGGACCTCGACGAGGTGGGCATCCCGGGCGGCATCGGCAAAAAACTGGACAACTACGACACCGACACGGCACACGTCCGGGGCGCGAAGTACGCCAACACGGTGCTGGGGACGAACTTCGCGCGCGGGTCGAAGCCCAAGCGCCTGTACCTCGAGCGGGTCCACTCGGACTTCTTCGAGCGGGTGGAGGAGGAGCGCGACCTCGACGTGGCGACGGACCCGGTGTACGCGGCGTTCAAGAGCGACCCGGACGTGATCTGCTTCGAGTACGCGGATCAGATCCCCGACGAGTTCGAGGTCGACTGGGAGAAGATGCTCGAGAAGACCCTGCGGGGCCCCATCGCGCGCATCCTGGAGGCGCTTGACATCTCCTGGGAGGAGGTCCGGTCGGGGCAGGAACAGACCGGGCTCGGGCAGTACATGTAGCACACGTCTCGGGGATTTGCTGGGCCGGCCCGTGCTAGCCGACTCGCGGGGGGAATTTCGATTTCGTAAAAATCAGTTCGCGTTCTCGGAACTGGAACACAGTCTAATGCGAAAGCATTATGAGCAGAACGGGCCTTTTTTCGGTTGACCTAAGACATGGCAGTACTCGAGATCAGCAATCTCCACGCCGAGGTTGCCGAGGAGGGCGGGGAACAGATCCTGCACGGCGTCGATCTGGAGGTCGCGTCGGACGAGATTCACGCGCTGATGGGCCCCAACGGCTCCGGGAAGTCGACGCTGGCGAAGATAATCGCCGGCCACCCGGCCTACGAGGTGACCGACGGCGGCGTGACCCTGCACGTCGAGGCCGACGAGTTCGAGGACGTCGAGGTCCCCGAGGACATGCGCGAGTGGGACCTGCTGGATCTCGAACCCAACGAGCGGGCCGCGCTGGGCATCTTCCTGGGCTTTCAGTACCCGGCCGAGATCGAGGGCGTGACGATGGTGAACTTCCTCCGGACGGCGCTCAACGCCAAGCTCGAGGAGCGCGAGGAGCTGTTCGAGGAGGAGGAGGCCGACGCGGACGCCGACGACGAGGACGACGAGGACGCTGGCTACGACACCTCCCCGATGGAGGGGGCGGCCGACGAGGGCGAGATCGGCGTCGCCGAGTTCCAGCAGCTCCTCAAGGAGAAGATGGAGCAACTCGAGATGGACGAGAAGTTCGCCGACCGCTATCTCAACGCGGGCTTCTCGGGCGGCGAGAAGAAACAGAACGAGGTGCTCCAGGCCGCGATCCTCGAGCCCTCAATCGCCGTCCTCGACGAGATCGACTCGGGGCTGGACATCGACCGCCTGCAGGACGTCTCGCGGGGCATCAACGCACTGCGCGACGAGCAGGGCGCGGGCATCCTCCAGATCACCCACTACCAGCGGATCCTCGATTACGTCGAGCCCGACTACGTCCACGTGATGCTCGACGGCCAGGTCGCCAAGTCCGGCGGCCCGGACCTGGCCGAGACCCTCGAAGACGAGGGGTACGACTGGGTCCGCGAGGAAGTGTACGAGACGGCGTGACCGGCACAACACCCAACCGTCCAGAGAGCCAACACAGCATACGATCATGAGTTCCGAAGACCACCTCAAAGACACCGACACCGAGGCCCGCTTCGAGTTCAAGAAGGAGGAACACTCCGCCTTCGAGACTGAGGCCGGCCTGACCGAGGAGACCGTCCGGGTCATCTCGGCGGACAAGGACGAACCGGAGTGGATGCTCGAACGGCGCCTTCGCGCGCTCGAACAGTACAAGGAGATGCCGATGCCGACCGACTGGCCGGGCCAGCCCGACCTCTCGGCGGTCGACATCGAGCAGATCGTTCCCTACATCCGCCCGGACATCGAGACGCGGGGCGGCGCCGAGTCCTGGGAGGACCTCCCCGAGGAGATCCAGGACACGTTCGACAAACTGGGCATCCCCGAGGCCGAGAAGAACGCCCTCTCGGGCGTCGGCGCCCAGTACGAGTCCGAGATCGTCTACCAGAACATGCAGGAGCGCTGGGAGGAGAAGGGCGTCATCTTCTGTGACATGGACCGCGCGGTCCAGGAGCACGAGGACCTCGTCCGCGAGCACTTCATGACGAAGTGTGTCCCCCCGAGCGACAACAAGTTCGCGGCGCTCCACGGCGCGGTCTGGTCGGGCGGGTCGTTCGTGTACGTCCCCGAGGGCGTCACCGTCGAGATGCCCGTCCAGGCGTACTTCCGGATGAACTCCGAGGGGATGGGCCAGTTCGAGCACACGCTCATCATCGCCGAGGACGACGCCGAGGTCCACTACATCGAGGGCTGTTCGGCCCCCAAGTACGCCACCCACAACCTCCACTCGGGCGGCGTCGAGGTGTTCGTCGGCGAGGGCGCTCACGTCCAGTACTCGACGGTCCAGAACTGGTCGAAAAACACCTACAACCTCAACACCAAGCGCGCCATCTGCGAGGCCGACGGCACCATGGAGTGGGTGTCCGGGTCGATGGGCTCGAAGGCGACGATGCTGTACCCCTCGACCATCCTCAAGGGCCCCGGCGCGACGGACAACCACATCACCATCGCGTTCGCGGGCGAGGGCCAGAACATCGACACCGGCGCGAAGGTGTATCACAACGCCGCGGACACCAAATCGACCATCGAGTCAAAGTCCATCTCCAAGGACGGCGGCCGCACGAACTACCGCGGCCTGGTCCACATCTCCGACGGCGCCGAGGGCTCCTCGACGAGCGTCGAGTGTGACGCCCTGATGTTCGACAACGAGTCCACCTCGGACACGATGCCGTACATGGAGATCCAGGAGCAACAGGTCGACGTGGCCCACGAGGCGACGGTCGGCAAGATCGGCGACGAGGACGTGTTCTACCTCCAGTCCCGGGGACTGGACGACGACGACGCAAAGCAGATGATCGTCGCCGGTTTCATCGAACCGATCACCGAAGAACTGCCCATCGAGTACGCCGTCGAACTGAACCGGCTGATCGAACTCGAGATGGAGGGGAGCCTCGGGTAAGTCCCGGGAGGAACAATGAGCACGCAGGTACACGCGAATCTCACGGAAGGACAGGTACGGGAACTCTCAGATGACCTGGGGGAACCGGAGTGGCTCCTCGAGACGCGTCTCGAGGCCCTCGAGGCCCTCGAGTCCCTCGAGATGCCCGAGGTCATCCGGACGCCCGGGCGCGACTGGACGAACCTCGACGCGCTGGACTTCGAGTCGCTGGTCGACCCGCTGGACCGCGACCAGGAGAAAGACCGCGTCGGCGCCGAGGGCGTCGACGTGCTGTCGTGGGCCGAGGCGCTCGAGGAACACGGCGACCTGATCGAGGAGACGTTCGGCAGCGTCGTCGACCCGCAACGGGACTACCTCACGGCGCTGTCGACGGCGCTGTTCTCGGCCGGGACCGTCGTCTACGTCCCCGAGGGCGTCGACGCCGAGGACATCACCGTGCGGACGACGATGCACTCGCGGTCGCTGTTCAACTACACGCTCGTCGTGACCGAACCGTCCGCGAGCGTGACGATACTCGAGCGCCAGACCACGGGGTCCGACGTCGAGAGCGAGGGCCAGGGCGACGAGGCCCGGGACGAGGCACAGTACTACTCCGGCGTCGTCGAGGTAGTCGCCGGGGAGAACAGCCACGTCCAGTACGGCACCCTCCAGAACCTCGGGGAGGACGCCTACAACTACCAGGTCAAGCGCGGCCACGCCGAGGGGTACGGCACCGTCAACTGGATCGAGGGGAACCTCGGCTCGCGGCTCACCAAGACCAGCGTCGAGACCCGACTGCTGGGCGACGGCGCCGAGACGACCATCGTCGGCGCCTTCTTCGGCCACGGCGACCAGCACTTCGATCTGGGGTCGCGGGTCTGGCACGAGGCCGAGCACACCACGGCCGACCTCGTGACCCGCGGCGTCCTCGACGAGCGCGCGCGGTCGGTGTACGAGGGCGTCCAGCACGTCGGCCGGGAGGCCTGGGACACCAACTCCTACCAGCGCGAGAACACGCTGATGCTCTCCGACGAGAGCGAGGCCGACGCCTCCCCGAAGCTGATCATCAACAACCACGACACCGAGGCCAGCCACTCCGCGACGGTCGGCCAGGTCGACCGCCAGGACCTGTTCTACATGACCTCGCGGGGGGTCGACGAGCGCCGCGCGAAGAACATGCTCGTCGAGGGCTTTTTCGTCCCGGTCCTCGAGGAGGTCGAGGTCGACGAACTCCGCGACGACCTCGCGGAGATGATCGCCCGGCGTCTCCGGGCGTAGCAGGGCTGTTCTCGCGCGACGCGTTCGTGTCTGACCACCTCGACGGAGGGAAACGCGTAAGTCCACGCCTGCCCGATCACCGGACATGGACACGCGGGAGTACAGTCGGGGGTGGTCGCCGTGAGCCTCCAGCGCCCGGTCGGGTCGGACCACCAGCTCGCCCGGCTGCTCCAGATCGGTGCCGTTCTCGAGGAGGTCGTCGAGGCCCGCGCCGAGAAGCACGCCAGCGACGCCGACGACCTCGAACCCGCCGTCGCGGACCTCCTCGAGCACGCCGTCGCCGAGTCGGCCGACCACCGCCACCGGCTTGAGACGTTGATCGAGGACCTGGAGGCCGACACCGTTCCCTTCGAGGAGATCAAGCGCCTCGTGGAGGCCCAGTACGAGGCCGACGAGGCGTTCGACGGCGTGCTGTACGATCAGCTGTGCAACGAGGAGACGGCCTACAAGTTCTACGACGACCTCGTCGCGGCGATCGAGGCGTCCGAGGGCGAGTTCGGCATCGACCGCGAGCGCCTGCTGGGCGTCCTCCGCGAGATCCGCGAGGAGGAGGCGGACGGCGTCGAACGCGTGACCCGACTGATGGAGGGCGAGTAGATGAACACGGAGAGTCAGTACCTCAAGGCGATCTACCTGGTCCAGCAGCAGGCCGACGGGCCCGCGTCGACGGGCGACGTGGCGGACATGCTCGGGGTCAGCCCCGCCAGCGCGAACGAGATGATCGGCAAGCTCGACGATCGGGACCTGCTCGACCACGAGAAGTACAAGGGCGTCGACCTCACCGAGGAGGGCATCCGGCGGGCCCGCGCCGCCCTCCAGAACTACTGTATCATCGAGCGGTTCCTCTGGGAGGTGCTGGAAGTCGAGGAGTTCCGCACCGAGGCCCGGCAACTCGAGGGGGTCATCGACGAGACGGTCGCCGAGCGCCTCGACACGATCATCGACCGCGAGCCCCAGTGTCCGGACTGCTTCGACCCCGAGGGCGACGTGTGTGGCCTGCTCGAACTCGAGGTCGAGGCCTCCGACTGAGCCTCGAAGCGTTGAAGTCCCTTCTCGGACAACTCCGGAACGGAGTCCCGTGGTGTAGCGGCCAATCATCAGGGCCTTTGGAGCCCTGGACGGCGGTTCGAATCCGCCCGGGACTACTAATTCTGTGGCGAACCGAACGGTGAGCCACGAATTCGTAACTGCCGGGCGGTTCGAGCCCAGAGGACGAGAGGATTCGAGTCCTCGCGGTTCGAATCCGCCCGGGACTATCGTCTCGCGAACGCAAGTGAGAGAGATCTGCCAGCGGACTCGAAGCCTGGTAGTCGCGCACAGCGCCGCGAGCGCGTCCGGCAGGCTTCGAGTCCGCCCCGGGACGCCCGCGGTTCCAGTCACCGACCAGAGAGCCCCACGGCGTCGGCCAGGAGCGCGTGCGAGCGGAGCGCGTCGCCGTGATCGGGGACGACGTGCTGGACCATCACTTCCTCGACGCCGACGCGGTCAGCGAGCTGTTCGAGCAGGCCGGCGAGCGTGTCCGGACTCCCGGAGATCGCGCGGGGCCACTCGTCCTCCTCGAGCGTCGCGGGCGTCGGATCGGGGACGCCGCCGAGTTCGTCGACGGCCGTCTCGACGGACGGGCGTGAGCCGACCTCGCCGCGTTCCATCCGGCGGTAGGTCGCTTCCGCCACCGACCGGAGGCGCGCCGCGTCGGCGTCCGTGTCGGCACACACCGCGTTCACGGCGACGATACCCCGGGGTTCGTCGACGCCGCCCGCCAGGTCCGACGCCGAGAAGCGCTCGCGGTAGGTCTCGAAGGAGTGGACGGCGAACTGGGGGCGGATGAACGCCGCAAAGCAGTACGGCAGGCCGAGGTCGGCGGCGATGGTCGCGCTGGAGGGGCTGGAGCCGAGCACCCACGGCGCGGCCGGCCCGACGTCCGAGCGCGGGATCGACAGGTCGGCGTAGACGTGCTCCGGGGGGTACTCGTCGTAGAGGTGGTTGCAGACGGCCTCGATGCGCTCGGCGTGGTCCTCGTCGGGGTTCCGGACGTGGCGCTCGGTCCCGAGGGCGCTGTCGGCGGCCTGCGACCCGTTCGCGCGGCCGAGACCAGCGTCGATCCGCCCCGGGGCGAGCGCGTCAAGCGCCCCGAACGCCTCCGCGACCTTGAACGGCGGGTAGTGGTTGAGCAGCACGGCCCCCGAGCCCAGGCGGATGGCGTCGGTCTCGGCGGCGAGGTGGCCGAGCAACACCTCCGGCGTGGTCCCCGCGATGGTGTCGGCCATCCCGTGGTGTTCGGCCACCCAGAAGCGGGTGAAGCCTATCCGTTCGGCCTGCTTGGCGGTCGCGACCGTGTTCGCGTAGGCGTCGGTGGCGGTCCCGCCGTCGGGGACCGGGGAGAGGTCGACGGCCGAGAGGTCGAGGTCCATGCCGGCAGTCGTCGACGGCGCGGGATAAATCACACTCTCCGCGCATCGGCGGGGCCCGGGCTGAGGGGACCGAGTCCGCCGCCCGGAAGAAACAGCTACATATCCCCCACGGCACTACGTCTGACAACGCCGGGCATGTTCCAGGGCCTCGTCGACGCGATGCTGGGGTTCGTCGCGCAGTACGGGTACGTCGCGGTCTTCGTCTACATGGCCCTCGAGACGGCGTTCATCCTGCACTACGTGCCCAGCGAGGTCGTGGTGCCGTTCGCGGCGATCGAACTCGTCCACGACCCGCTCTCGTTTGCCCTGTTCGTCGTGGACGCGACGGTGGGGGCCACGGTCGGCAGCCTGCTCGCGTACGTCCTCTTTGGCCGGTACGGCCGTGAACTGCTCGAGCGCTACGGCCACGTGATCCACGTCTCGCAGGACCGGCTCGAGTGGAGCGAGGACGTGTTCGCCCGGCACGGCAAGTCGTCGGTGTTCTGGGGGCGCCTGCTGCCCTTTCTCCGGGCGTTCATCTCCATCCCGGCCGGCCTCGCCGAGATGGATCTCCGGACGTTCACGCTGTACTCGGCGACCGGCGCGTTCCTGTTCAACACCGTGCTCACGTACCTCGCGTACTCGGGGTCAGGGACGGCCTCGCCCTTCGAGCTCCTCCTCGAAGAGCTGCAGGTCCTCGCGGCGGACGCCGCCGGATTCGGACGGGCACACGCGGTGCTCGTGGCCGCAATCGTCGGCGGCGTCGCGCTGGCGGCGGTCGCCGTGTGGCGCCGCCGGGAGTCGATTCGGTCGAACCCGGCCCCCGTGCGACAGGGGGGGCTGGAGGTCGTTCGCGTCACCGCGCTCCTCGTGGGCGGCGTGGTCGTGATCGCTGCGCTCTCGTCCCCCGACCAGACGTTCACCGCCGTCACGGCCCTCTGGACGGACGCGAGTGCAGTCCAGGCCGGGTTCGCAGGGCAGGTGACGCTGTTGATCGTGGGCGCGCTGGTCGCCCTCGCCGGGGTGATGGTCTACGAGGTCGGCACCCTCGCCGAGCGAACGCGCCTGCGGGCCGCGATCGAACACCTCCGGTCGGGTCGCTGATCGACCCGCTCCCAGCAGGTGAAAACGCGCATCGATTTTTATGCAAGACAGCAGCCAATCCGTCTCCAGGTATGTCGACAGTCCTCCACGCCGTGGCTGGACCCCGAGGACTCCCCCACCTCCTCGGAGACCTGTTCGTCGACGCCGCCTTCGGCGTCGTGATCGCGCTCGTCGTGTTCGGTCTCTACTACGAGTACGTGCTACAGCGGGCCGGCGATCGAAGCGAGTCGGGCGACCGGAACGGCGAGGGCGCCTGACGAACCGCCGAGTCACAGATACGCGGCGTCCCACCGGGTCGGCTTGCGGGCGTTGCCACAGGCGTCACACTCGATGCGCCCCATCGAGTCCATGGCGTTGGCGAGCGTCCCGCAGTTCGAGCAGTAGAACCCGTAGCGGTCCTCACTGGACTCGTCGAGATAGACGACGAGGAACGGCGCGATCGACCCCCGTTCGGTCGCGTAGCGGTCGACGTACACCCGGTTTCCGTCCGGCGTCTCGATCTGGTCGCGCTCGTCCCCGTCGGCCTCGACGTAGCGGTGTTCGAGGTGGGTCCGGCCCGCGATCTCGATCTCGCCCTGGCCGATCCGCTCGAATCCGCGTTCCCGGTAGAACTCGTTGCCCTCGGCGTTGTCCTCGAGCACGCGCCCCTGGAGGTGGACGGCGCCGAGTCCCCAGAGCCGTTCGCGGGTGGCCTCGAACAGTTCGGAGCCGATCCCCTCCCCGCGGTAGGCCGGGTCGACGTGGAGCCAGAGGATCGTCCCCACGCCCTCGCCGCTGATCTCGCTCTCGGAGAAGCCGACGACCTGCCCGTCCTCTTCATGGACCAGGAGCAGGCGATCCTCGTCGGCGAGGGTCGCCGCCAGTCGCTCCTCGCCGTACCACTCCTCGACCGCGCCGGTGATCGCCTGTGGCCCCAGCGAGTAGGACGCCTGGAGCGAACGACGCGCCACGTCACGGATGGCCGGTCGATCGGCCGACTGCGCCGGTCGGACTGTCATGTGTGAACATATGTCTGTCATCGTCATAAACGTACAGTTCGACGGGAGGTTTCCGGGTCGTCCCAATAGTTAGGAACAGCATGTGCCCGAAATCACACTCGCGGGCGGTAAGGTCGCGGCCAACCGGCCGCGTCGCCGGAATCGAACTGTCCGGAGTGCTACCAGTCGGGACCGAACTGTCCCTTCGAGGGAAGGAAACGCCGAGCCACTCCGTTCGCGGGCCAATACCGCGGGTGTCGTAACGCTAAAGAGTCGAACGTACCTTCATACAGATAAGATGACTAGAGAATGGCGACGAGGGAGGGGGTTCCGTGGGGATCGAAATTAGGGAATCGCCCGTTTCGGACGCCGAGTTCGAGGAGATGAAGGAGTTCGTCCACGACTATCTGGCGGCCAGCGTCGAGAGCGAGAGCGAGGGCGGCCGGATGCGGTGGTACCCGTGGCACTCCGCGGAGTACCGGTTCAACCACATCCTCAACGTGGTGGAACTGGCGACCGAGATCGCCCGCGCGGAGGGCGCAAACGTGGACGTGACCCGGGTGGCCGCCCTCTTTCACGACATCGCGAAGCTCGAAGTCGACCAGGATCTCCACGCCGAAGCGGGGGCCCGCATCGCGCGCGAGTACCTGACGACCCACTGCGAGTACCCACAGTCGTTCGTCGAGGAGGTGTGTGACGCCGTCGAGGATCACTCCTACCAGGGCGATCTGACGGACCTCCCACTCGAGACGCAGTCGCTCATCGAGGCCGACGTGCTCGACAAGGTCGGCGCCAACGGGGCGACGCTGATGCTCCTGCGGATGGGCTATGAAGCCCGGTCACACATGGACGCCGCCGAGATGGTCAGCCGCGTCGAGGAGCGCGGCGAGGACGCCCGCGAGCGCATCGAGTCCGACGCCGCCGAGTCGGTGCTGCACCGCCGGCTCAAGCGTGCCCGGTGGTTCCGCGAGTGGCTCGAAGCGGAGGTCGCGGACATCGACGCCGACGCGAGCCTCGAGGACGTGCCGACGGGCGTCGAGGACTAGAGCGCCTCGAGCCCGAACAGGACGGCGAAGGCCGCCAGCGTCGCCGCCGAGAGCCACGCGACCGCGGGGCCGACCGCGCGGATCCGCCGGCGAGCGGCGACCAGCGACGCCGGAAAGAGCGTGATCCAGGCGACGATGCCCGCGAACAGGCCCGCGATCAGGACGGGGTCGCCCGTCCGGACGACGAACGCGCCCGCCAGGCGCTCGCCGACGACGGGCAGGGCAGCGAGCACGTCGAGTTGGCCCGGTTCCAGCAGGCCGATCCCGACGGTCAGCCAGAACGCGAGCTGGTAGGGGTTGGTCAGCGCGAGGACGAACGCCTTCCGGAAGCCCCGCCCCTCGCCGCCCACGGTCCAGTCCGAGCCTGCGGTCGAGTCCGGGTCAGCAGTCGAGTCCGAGTCAGCAGTCGAGTCCCCCGCGTCGTAGGCGCGGGCGTCGCGGGCCGCACCGACCGCGAAGTACAGCATGAGCGCGGCCCCCGCGGCGAGCATCGCCCGCCGGAGCCCGGGGACGCGGTCGACGACGGTCACCGCGCCGGCGAGCGCGAGCAGGAAGAAGCAGGCGTCGGCGGCCATCGCGCCGAGGCCGGCCCGGAAGCCGGCCGCCCATCCCCGGACGACGCTCTCCTCGGCGATGACCGCGTTCATCGGACCCGGCGGCGCCGCCAGCGCCAGGCCGAACGCGGCGCCGCCGACGGCGGTCACGACGAGCGAGGGCATCGCTGGGTGATTCCGAGAGCGGGGAGAAAGGCGTGTCGGGTGCCCGGCGGGCGATGGCCGATCAGAGCATGCCGGCCTTCTGCAGCTTCATCAGGTCCTCGGTGTCCAGCGTCTCGCCGTCCTTGAACTTCTGGTAGATCTCCTCGGCCTCCTCCTTGGCGGCCTCCTTCTTCTCCTCGCGCTCGGAGCGCTCGGCCTCCTCCTCCTGCTTGTCCAGTTCGCGCAGGCGCTTCTGGACGCGCACGAAGTCCTCGTGGTGGCGGTCGGCGGCCTCCTGGGCCTCCACGAACTTCTCGTGCATCTCGTCGGCCTCGTCGCGGATCTCGTCGGCCTCGCGATAGGCCTCGATCATCTTGTTGTGGTGCTCCTGGGCCTCGTCGGCCAGTTCGGTCACCTTCTGGTGGTGCTTTGAGGCCTCCGAGCGGACCTCCTCGGCCTCGGCTTTCAGCTCTTCCAGGTCCTCGCTCTGGTCGAGCTTCTCGCGCTTCTCGGCGAGTTTCTCGCGCTTGTGCTCGATCTTCTCGATGAGTTCGCGCTCGTCCTCGCTGGAGAGGACCTCCGTCTGCTGTTTGAACTCGAGGTCCTCGATCTCCTCCTCGAGCTCCTCGATGGACGTGCCCTCGTCGAGTTCGAGGTCGTTCTTGAGCTGGTCGACCTTGTCGAACAGCTCGTTGGCCTCGGCGTTGAGCTCGTTGCGCTTCTCCTTGTGCTCCTGGACCTTCTCGTTGAGCTCGTCGCGCTTCTCGCGGTGCTCCTGGGCCTCGTCGACCTTCTCGCGGGTCTCCGCGTTGAGCTCGTCGCGATTCGAGGCCCGCTCCGAGGCGAGCTGGTTCAGCTCGTTTCGTCGGTCACGGAGCTGCCCGGCGAGCTTGATCAGCTCGCCCTTGGGGTCGTTTTCGAGATCGTCGTCTGTGAGTGCTACGTTCTTTGATTCGTCTATCGAGTCTGCCATGGTTGTCAAACCTCTATGCCATCTCCGCCCGGGCGCGGGACAGTCTGACCGCTCGTGGTGGGCTGACGCCAAGAGGAAGGATGCCCTGTCATGCTGGTCGGACGCCGATACTGCCCCAACGCCAGAGGCGTTCTGGTGCCTGTGAATAGTGCCGGCTGTGTTTTAAGCGTTCCGGTCGTCGAAACCCCGTGGTGAGCGGTCACAAGCGCCGCACGGAGGGACGAGAGGGAGTGACACGGTGGCGCACGCGCTTATATATAATCGAGGCCGGGCACGCCGGACCGGAACTGAGACGGATTGTTGTGACTCGTTACCGGTCCGACCGCACGACGTCGTGCGGTCGAGCCGGGACTGACTCGCAAGAATCCGTCTGACTCGCAATCACCCGTATGACGCCGACAGGTCGTACTCGTTGTGGGCGACCGCGTCGTCGAGCGCCACGGCCAGCGTCACGTCCACGCCGCCGTCGAGCGAGAGCGTCGTCGCGGTCGCGCGATCGTGAGCGTCGACGCTCACGTCCGTCTGCTCGCGCTCGCCGTCGACGTCCCACTCGACGGTGGCGGTGCCGCCGGTGGGCCGGTCGTTGAGCACGACCACCTCGCTCTCGCCCGCGGTCGGATCGGCTAGCACGACCTGGAGCGGGCGGTAGGCGGCCGCTAGCCGCTCGTAAGCGGCCTTCTCGGTACCGTCGCGGGCGAGCACGCCCATGCCGGCCGCGCCCGCGTCGCGGAGCGCGTAGGCGGCCAGCACGTCGGCCCCGCACAGGCGCAGGCGCTCGGCCACGCGCCCGACGACGTCGGCCTGGTAGGCCTGGGAGGCGTCGATACCGTCGGCGACGCGGGCGTCGTGTCGAGCGCGATCAAAGTCCGGCACGTCGGCCGCCCCGGCGTCGCCGGCCAGCGCCCCGGCGCCGAACTCCGCGACCACGTCGCCGACGCCGTAGCGGTCACAGAGCCAGTCGGCGTCGGACGGGGCGCCGAACTCCCACCCCGGGTACAGCGTCGCGGCGTCCGGGTCGACGCCGGCCGGCCCGACCACGGGGAAGGCGGGAACCTCGTCGATCGCCGCGGCGACGGAATCGGCGTCGGTCCGGTCGTAACTCGTCCGCCAGGCCCGAAAGCGGTAGCGCAGGCGATCGAGCACCCCGGAGCCGAGGCCGTCGGCGTAGGCCGGGACGGGGTCGTCGTGGACGCCGACGGCGGCGAGGCTCGGGTGGCGGCCGTAGGCCGCGACCAGTCGCTCGGCCAGGTCACAGCCCCGGTCGACGTCGAACCCGCCGGGACCGGTCAGCGGGAGGTCCTGCCAGACGAGCACGCCCTGCTCGTCGCACGCCTCGTACACGTCGGGCGGGAGCGCGTGGGCGTGGGCGCGCACGAGGTTCGCGTTCGCCCTGACGGCCCGAGTCACGTCCTCGGGGGTCGCGTCCACGAGGTTCACCCCGCGGGCGGTCACGCGCTCGCCGTTGACCACCAGCCCGTCGGGGCCGTACTCGACGGACCGCAGGCCCGTGGTCGTCGTCCGCTCGTGATCGCCGAGGCTCGCCCGGACGGTGTACCGGGGCTGGTCGCCCAGGTCGTGGGGCCACCACAGCGACGGATCGCGCACGTCGAGGCGTTGCGTGACGGTGGTCCGGCCCCCCTCGGTCTCGACGGCCCCGCGGTTCATCATCCCGCCGCCCCTGGCCTCGCCCTCCGGCCGGAGCGAGAAGGTCACCCGGTCCTCGAGCGGGTCGTCGGTGACGACGGTGGCGGTGGCCTCGACGGCGGCGTCCTCGTCCCCGAGTGCCGGCCGAGCGTCGAGCGCCGCCAGGTAGGGGTCGGGATAGGTCTCGACGCTCGCGCCCCACCAGATGCCCGGGACGCACCGCTCGGCGGGCAGGCGGTCGGTGTCGTACATCCCGCCGAAGCGGTCCTCGGGCCGGCGGACCGTCACCAGCAGTTCGTTCTCGTCGGCGACCGGCAGCGGCACGCACAGCGGCTCGAAGTAGGCGTCGTGCTCGGCGATCCGCTCCCCGTTCAGCCAGACGCTCGCGTGTGCGTACACGCCCCGACACTCGAGGACGACGTGGGTCTCGCCCCGCTCGCGCGGGTCGGGAAACTCCGTCCGGTAGGCGACCGCGTCGGCGCCGGCGAAGGCCGCGGGACGGCCCGGCACGTCGACAGGCTCCCAGCTCTCCGGCGACGGCCGCCCTCCGACGGACTCGACGGCCGCGCCGCTCCACTCCAGCGACATGTGAACCCCGGCGTCCCCCGTGGGCATGTACTTTGCCCCACCACTTTCACTTTCACCGCGGGGATGGCTCGCCTTGACGTGGCCGCGGGCACTCTGTCGAGCTATGATCGAGGACCTGCGCGAGGCGCCGACCTGCGACGGCGAGGGCTGTGACCGGACGCTGACCGACCCCGAACTGGTGTTCCGGACCGGGGCGGGGGAGCGCCGCGCCTACGAGTGTGCCTGCGGCGCGGTGACGGTCACCGTGGCCCGCGGCGAGTCGCCCCGCTGAAGTACTTCGGCGGGGTAGCCGACGCATGGACGATCCGGCAGACCTCGAGGGGTCAGGGGACGGCGAAGCGCTGACGGAAACGGTCCGGGCGCGCGGCCACGAGCACGTCCGCGCGGCACACGAGAGCACGCTCGAGGTGACGACCGACGACTACCTGACGCCGGCCGGGGACTGCATCCTCGCCGTCGAGGCCGACCGCGCCCCGGCGGACTTCGCTCCGGGGTTCGTCGCGGCCTGCCGGGACGCGGACGCGACGCTCACGCTCACGCTCGCAGCGGGCGGGCACGAGGCCGTCGTCCGCGGGCGGGGCGACCCCGCGCTGACATTCGAGAGCGACCGGAGCGCCGTCTGTCGCACCAGCGACTACGTTGACGACCGGACCGTGATGGTCGAGGCGGGGGCCGCGGCGGCCGACCTGGACCGGGACCTCGTGGCGGCGCTGGCCGACGGTGCCGCCGCGACCGCCACGCTCCGGGTCGATCCGGCCGAGTAGCCGATCCCGCGGTCGCGAGACCCCACGAGCCCTGTCACTCCGCGGGCCGCAGCGTCGTCTCGACGGCCACGTAGTCCTCGAGAAAGGCCCCGGAACCGCCGACGGTGACCTGTCCCGCGTCGGTCTCGACGACGAGCGTCGCCTCGATGGGAAAGCGGGTCTGTCGGGGCTCGACGACGCCCTGGCGCGCGTCGACGACCTGTCCCGCCACGGTCGTCTCGGCGTCGTCGCCCGGTTCGTGGACGGTCGCCTCGACCCGGATCGGGTTGCCGGCGCGGCGCTGGATCGCGGCCTCGACGGCCGCGTGCCGGAAGTTGTTGAACGTCCGCGGGAGCACCAGCGGCTCCCGGACGCTGACCTCCGTTGCCAGCGGCCAGTAGTTGCCGAGGAAGGAACCGACGATGTTGGCGACCAGTTGCCCCTGCCTGACCGAGACGGCCTCGGCGTCGCCCGCGCGGGTGAGAAATCCCGCCGGCGCCATCAGTCCGGCGGACACGTCCGCCGCGACCATCACGGGCGAGTCCTGATCCCAGACGCGGAGCACGGAGTAGCAGTCGACCGGGACGCCGGCTGCCTCGTCGTCCCCGCCGAGCAACAGCACGACGAGCACCCCGCGGTCGACGGCGGCCCGGAGTTCGGCCTCGACGGCGTCGAGTTTCCGGCGGGGCAGCGCGAGCACCAGTTCCTCCGTCGCGTCGGCGGCGAGCGATCGAATCTCCTTCTCGGCGGTCGCGCCGGACTTCAGGAGGTCGAAGGAGGCCTCCGGCGGGTCGGGCTGGCTGTACAGCGTCGCCAGTTCCGCCTCGAGGTCCCACAGCCCCTCGACGAGTTCGCTGATCGCCTCGTCGGGGGGACGGGCGCGGACGGCGGTGGGGCTCTGGTACTCGAGCACGTCGACGACGCCCCTGTCGGCCAGGTGGTCGAGTCGCTCGTACACGTACCGCGTCGAGATGTCCGTCGCGTCGGCGATGTCGGCGACCGTCGTCTCCCCGCGCCGGAGGACGACGAGGTACATCGACGCCTCCGCCTCGGAGAACCCCAGGTCGACGAGGCGGTCGCGGATCGCGTCGTCGGGCATGCCGCGTGGGTTCACAGTCCAACACCAACTCTGCTGTGGTTCGCGCGCCGGTCACAGCGCTAGATCGAGAACGTCTCCGTCGTGAGGAGGTCCTCGGCCGCGCCCGCCACGGGGTCGGCGTGGAAGCGATCCCGGAGCGTGCCGTCGGTCAGGTAGTTCGCGATCGCAGCGATCGACATCGCCTGATCGAGGATCAGGTACGAGCGGGTGACCCGCCCGGTCGCGCGCTCGACGGAGTCATAGAAGCCGTAGTCGCCGCGGGCGCCCCACCGCTGGAACTGCCGGAGGTTCTCCCGGATCGTCCCCTCATCGAGGTACTCGAGCGCGAGGAACGTCGCGTGTGGCGTGACGAAGTCGTCGCGCTCGTAGCCACTCATGCCGAGCTGATCGACGGCGAAGACGCCGTAGCCGCCGTTCGGCGTCGCCGCCGGCGAGAACCCCCAGGCGTCGTAGTCGCTCTCGTCGGCGTAGGCGACCTGGACCTGCGCGTGCCGGCGGTTGTTCGCCGCGAAGTTCGCCTCGCCCAGCGCCCGCTCGTTCACGACGAGCGAGGGCATCAGCGCCTCGAACATCGACCCGCCCCAGCTCGGGACGTACGCGCGGTCGAAGTACTCGTAGTGGCCCTCGAACACGTCGATCGAATCGCCGTCGGTCCGGTAGGTGCGGGTCTCGCCGTCGGGGTCCTGGTTGGTCCAGCTGTAGGCGTCGCCGGGCGGGAACGTCCGGTACATCTGCCACCAGCTTCCCGCGGGGATGTCGCCTTTCCCGATGGCGACGTAGTAGGCGATGCGGGTCTCGGCGTTGAGCGCGCCGAAGGTCCCGACGAGCCCCCCGCCGTCCGGATCGTACTTGGCGTGGAGGAGGCCGGGGCTCGCGAACCCGCTCTCGAACAGGTCGTAGATCTCGGGCTCGTAGAGGGCGCTGTAGTCCTGGGCCGCGACCAGCGAGCGCGCCCGGTCCCCCAGCGAGTCGAAGGCCCGCCCGGCGACGAGGAGGCCGGCCGAGAGCCACCCGTTGTCGATAGTCGAGACGTTGGCCGCCGACGCGGAGTCGTGGACGCTGCCGTCGTCGACGGCGTACCACCGGCGGAACAGTCCGTTCCAGGTGTCGGCCGACTCGAGCGTGTCGAGTACGCGCGCGACCCGCGAGCGCGCGTCCCGCTCCGGGACGATTCCGAGGTCGTGTGCGGCGACCGTCGAGAGCAACTGGACGCCGACGTTCGCCGGCGAGGTACGATCACCGGGCTGTGCTTCGCCATCGGCCACGTCGATCCGGTCCGGAACGAGCCCCGTCTCTCCGTCGGCGAAGGTCCGGACCAGATCGTAGCTCCCGGCTGCGACACCGTGGAGGAAGCTGTCGAGCGAGTGGGCGCTCCGTCCCGCGGGGATCGCGCCCGGAGGATCGCTCGTTCCCTGTCCCGTGGAGGTCGCGCCCGCGAGGCCACTCCCCAGTGCAGTCGCCACGCTCGCCGCGCCCGTCGCGAGGAGGCGGCGGCGCGACCACGCCGCCGACCCGCGCGAGTCACCGTCTCGCATGGCTGTGGCGTCGGACCCCCGTGTGAATAATAGTTACGAACGAGTTCAACAATCACATCACTATGTCTCGCACTGTTCCCTCACCGTCCGGAACTGTCCGTAGACGGCCACGAAACCGTCGCTGTCGCCGGACATCCTGGGGGTACGTTACGATCCGGATATCAAGGCATAAGTGAGTCGCCCCGATACACAAAATTTGATGAAGAAGTCAAACAGCTATTCCGAAAAGATCGACCGTCGCCGGTTCGTGGAGCTGACGGGCGTCGCGGGCGCTGCCGCGCTCGCCGGCTGTGGTGGCAACGGCGGCGGGAGCGCGGAGACGCCGACGGACACGGAGCCCTCCGATGGAGGCTCCGGGAATGGCGGAACGGACACCGGCGGCGGAGCGGACACCGGCGAGGGAACCGAGAGCGGCGGCGGGACGCAGGTGTACGACGTCGCCATGACGGACTTCACGAACCTGGTCCCGGCGAACATCCAGTACAACCAGTTCAATCCCCAGAACCAGTTCCAGGGGGCGAACAAGCAGCTGTTCGACGACTTCGCGAAGTTCGACTACGGGACGGGCGAGTTCGTCCCCTACGCCATCTCGGACTGGAACCTGTCCGGGACGACCTTCGAGATGACGGTCCGGGACGGCCTGACCTGGAGCGACGGGGACCCGGTCACGGCCGACGACCTGGTCGTCCAGATGCGCATGCTACGGACCGTCGACTCGGCGCTGTGGGACTACGCCGAATCGGTGTCGGCCGTCGACGACCGCACCGTCGAACTCACGCTGTCCTCGGAGACCAATCCCCACATCGTCGCCCACCAGGTGCTGGGTAATCTCGTCCAGGTGAAAGGCTCGAAGTACGAGGAGTACGTGGGCGACTCGGAGGGGGCCGCGCGCTTCGACGACATGGACCCGATCGCCTCCGGTCCCTGGTCGCTCGAGAGCGCGGGCCAGCAGGAACTCGTCCTCTCGCGGCGCGAGGACCACCCCGACGCCGACAACATCAACTTCTCGACGTTCAAGTTCACGTTCCTGGGCGGCAACCAGCAGGCCCAGCAGGCGCTGATGACCGGCGAGATCGACTCCGCCTGGAGCCTGTTCTCGCCGCCGCGGATCGTCGCGAACTACCCGGACGCCGTCACCGAGGCGCGTCCCCCCGCGAAGTGGGGGATGGGGATCGGCATCGACCACGGCGACACCCACGTGGGCAAGCGGAAGGTGCGCCAGGCGATCATGGAGGCGATCAACCGCGACCAGGTCATCCGGAACGCCGGTCCGCGCACGAAGGCCACGCCGGAGATCGCGACCGCGATCGCGACCGACGACCAGCAGCGCTGGCTCGGCGACGCGATGAGCGACTACACGGGCTATCACAAGGGCTCCTCGGCGGTCGACGCGGCCGATCAGCTCATGGACGAGGCCGGCTACTCCAAGGACGGCGGCACCTACAAGGACGACAACGGCAACCCGGTGCAGCTGCCGATCATCGTGCCGTCGGGCTGGTCGGACTGGGTCAGCGCGGTCCAGACCATCACCGATCACCTCTCCTCGGCCGGCTTCGACGCCGCCGTCGACGCCCGCTCGTTCGGCTCGATCACGGGCAACGTGTGGAGCAACCCCGACCGGTTCCGCATCGCCGCGTTCTACTGGCTGCCCGGCGGGGGGCAGACCGCGTTCCCGTACTTCCCGCTGGAGTGGCAGCTCGTCCACAGCGACGACGTGCTTGCCTACCGCTACCCCGACGAGGTCACCGTCCCGTCCCGGACCGGCTCGGGTCAGACCACGGTGACGCCGGCCGACCGGATCGAGACGCTGGCGACGACGCTCGACGAGGACACCACCCGCGAGATCATCCGCGAACTCGCGTGGGTCGCGAACAGGGACCTCCCGATGCTGCCGATCCAGGAGAAACTCGAGCAGTCCTTCGTCACCAAGGACGACTGGGACGTGCCCGAGGAGGGCTCCGAGGAGTACATGATCAAGTGGCCGCCGTTCTGGCTGCCCCGGCAGGGGAAGCTCACCTACCGCGGGAACTGATACGGATCGTTGCGACTGTGTCCCAGTTCGACCGCACGGCCGCGTGCGGTCGAGACGGTCGTGACTCGCAACGATCCGTCTGACGCGGGCGACCGCGCGTTCCCGCGGCGACTGTGCGCGGACGGCCGCGTCCCCGCGGCGACTGTGCGCGGACGGCCGCGTGCCCCCGCGCCGTGCTGGACCGTCCCGGCGTCCACGTTCGTCTGTCATGGTCGGGCGCCGTTCGGTCCGTTCTCCTGTACTCGAGACCCGCCAGCGGCGCCGCCGTGGCCGTCGGCAGGTCGTCGGCGGCGCCGTTCCGCGGGAGCCGAACCACTATGGTCCCGCGGGCCGACCTCGGCGCATGGTCAGCCTCCGCGAGCGGTTCGATCACCCGGCGTGGTGGACGGCGGCGGGCACCGCCGTCGGGTACGGCCTCGTGCTGGCGGTGATCTTCCTGGTCCTCTTCGCTGTCCCGTTCCTGCTGTGGCCCTGACGACGTGGTGCGGGGTCGAGACGGACGGCGTCCCCGCGTCTCACATCCCCATGTCGGCGGCGGGGTCGGGGACGGGGAGGTCGTTCGGGGCCACGCCCAGCAGTTCCGCGGCGTGGTCCAGCGCCATGTCGAACCCGTAGTAGCGCTCCAGTTCGTCGCCGTCGGCCGTCGGGCGCACCTTCAGCATCGCGTACCCCTCGCGGTTCTGCGCGACGACGGCCGTCGCGCCGTCCCGTTCGAAGGCCAGGACGCGCTCGGCGTCGGTCTCGTAGTAGCGGGCGGTGATCCCACCGGCATCGACGGTCGCCTCGTCGGTCATTGACAATCGTTGGGGGGCGGGCGCTTGAAAGCTGTCGGTCCCGGCCGACCGAAATCGTTGTGCCCGCGGGTGGCGAGCCTCCGGTATGGAGAAGTTCCTCCAGAGCGGGCGGCGACGCGACGTGTGCGTCCTGCTGGCGGGGGCGGGCGAACTGACGGGCCAGAAGCTCAAGACGCGCCTCGAGCGCCACTACGACGAGCGCATCGAGCCCCGGAGCTTCTACGGGGCGCTTGACGCGCTGGTCGAGGCGGGCTTTCTCGAACGGCGTACCGAGGGCGTCGCCGACGTGTACGCGCTGACCGAGGCCGGCGAGCAGCGCCTCCGGGATCACGTCGCCTGGGTCACCGAGCACGTCGACTGATCGGTGGTACAACCGAAAGGGGCTTTTCCCGGACACGGGTACCAGCGGTATGCTCTCGATCGCGCTTGCCGGCAAGCCAAACGCCGGCAAGTCCACCTTCTACACGGCCGCGACGATGGCGGACGTGGACGTGGCTAACTACCCCTTCACGACCATCGACGCCAACCGCGGGGTGAGCCACGTGCGGACGCGCTGTCCCTGCCTGGACCGCGAGGAGCGCTGTGGCTCCGAGCACTGCCGGGACGGCAAGCGCTACGTCCCCGTCGAACTGCTGGACGTCGCCGGCCTGGTCCCGGGCGCCCACGAGGGCAAGGGCCTGGGCAACCAGTTTCTCGACGAACTCTCGAACGCCGACGTGATCGTCAACGTCGTCGACGCCTCGGGCGGCACCGACGCCGAGGGCGAACCCGTCGAGGTGGGCACCCACGACCCCGTCGAGGACGTGGACTTCGTCGAAACGGAGATGGACCTGTGGCTGGCCTCAATCGTCGACCGCAACTGGGAGTCCGTGGCCCGGCAGTCCCGGTCGCCCGAATTCGACATCGACGACGCCCTGACCGACCTGCTGACCGGGGTCGGCGCCACCGAGGCCGACGTCGCCGCCGTCCTCCGGGACCTCGAGTACCCCGCGGACCCCCGCGAGTGGTCCGACGACGACCGCGAGGCGCTGGCCCGGGCGATCCGCCGGCGCACCAAACCCATCGTCGTCGTCGCCAACAAGGTCGACGTGGCGCCCCCCGAGAACGTCGCGCGACTGCGCGAGGCGGCCGACTACGTCATCCCGGCGAGCGCCGACGGCGAACTCGCCCTGCGACGGGCCAGCGAGGCTGGCCTGATCGAGTACGACCCCGGCGACGACGACTTCGCGATCACCGGCGACCTCAGCGACGGCCAGCGGCAGGGCCTCGAACGGGTCCGGGAGGTCCTCGAGGAGTACGGGGGGACGGGCGTCCAGGAAGCCCTGAACGCCGCCGTCTACGACCTGCTCGACCGGATCACCGTCTACCCCGTCGAGAACGAGACGCGCTGGACCGACGGCCAGGGCAACGTCCTGCCGGACGCCCACCTGCTCGCCCGTGGATCGACGCCCCGCGATCTGGCCTACACCGTCCACTCGGACATCGGCGACGCGTACCTCCACGCCGTCGACGCCCGCGCGGGCCGCCGGGTGGGCGAGGACCACGAACTCGCGGAGGGCGACGTGATCAAGATCGTCAGCGCGAACTAGCCGAACCACACCGCGGCCACGAGCACCGCGAGGAAGACGTACGAGCCCCGGATCAGGAGCATCGTCGCCAGTTCGGGGTCCCCCCGGCGGGCCACGAGCGCCACCAGGCCGAACGGGAGCGTCGCCAGCGCCGCCACGTCAGGCAGATCCGGCAGCGCCGCCGCCAGCGCTATCACGCCGGTCATCCCCGCGGCCATCAGCGCGTAGGCGACCCGTCGGGCCCGACGTGGCCCCAGCACCACGGCGACGGTGCGCTTGGCGATGGAGCGGTCGTACGCCAGATCCTGGGCGTCGTCGATCACCTTGATCCCCGAGAGGACGACCAGAAACACCGCCGCGAGCGCCAGCGGCAGGGGCGAGAGCGACCGCGCCTGGACGTAGTAGCCCCCGAGCAGCGCCAGTGCGATACCGGCCGGATAGCCCGCCGTCGCCCCGACGGGATGGGTGTCGAGCGAGGGAGCGTGGCTGTACCCGATCACCCATCCCGGCGCCGTCAGCAGGGCCGCGCCCGGGCCGGCCGCCAGGCCGAGCGCCAGCGTGCAGGCCGCGAACGCGACGGACGCGCCGGCCAGCGCGAACCGACAGCCCCGCGCGGTCAGCGGGTGGTCGTCGTCCTCGCCGCGGACGTGAAAGTCGACGTAGCCGTCCTTCACGTGGGCGGTGTACAGCGCGAGCGACACCGCGAGCGCGTGGAGGGCCGCAAGCGGCGGCGAGAACGATCCCGCGAGGGTCGCGCCGAACAGCGCCGTCGCCACCGGCGGGAGCATGAACACGGGGTGGACCTGGGACGCGAGCGCCCGGACGACGGCGCCGGCGCCCGATCCGTGGCGGGCAAGTGGCATGTGATACCAGTGGACGTGACGAGGCAAAAAACTCCGCCAGGCCAGAATGTGTACCACCTCACTCCGCCGGCGTGGACGTGCGACGCGCGACGGACCGCCCGGCCAACGCTTTTGCCGACCGCCGCCGACGTGCGGGGCATGAACGCGTCGTTTGTCGCCGGCCTCCTCCTGACGGGGGCGGGACTAGTCGGATACCTCGTCGGGGTCGCCGTCGCGTACCCCGGGCGGGCCTTCTCGCTGACCGCGCTGATGCTCGGCGTGGCGCTCGCGGTGGTCAGTCGCGGCAGGGAGGCGGAACGATGACCCGCGCTATCGTGTACGGCGGGGGCGAGTCGGCGGTCCGGGAGTTCGACGACCTCGCCGCTGCGAAGGCCGCCGTGGGGACGACCTGGGTGCACGCGCCGGACGCCAGCGAGGCCGACCTCGCGGCCATCGCCGAGGCCTTCGGCCTGCACCCGCTGACCGTCGAGGACGTGCAAAGCGACGTGCGGGCAAAGACCGAGGAGTTCACCGAGTACACGTTCGTCCTCGTGAAGACGATGGAACTGGCCCGGGGCGAGACGACCTTCGCCGGCGAGATCGAGACGACGCCCGTGGGCGTGTTCGTCGGTCGTGACTGGGTGGTGTCGGTATCGCCGGGATCGGCGACCCCCGTCGAGCGGATCTGGGACGCGGCGGTCTCGGGCGACGAGCGCCTCCTCCAGCGGGGCCCCGACTTCACCGCCTATCGCGTCGTCGACGTGATCGTCGACGACTACTTTACGGTGCTGGACCGCATCGAGGACCAGATCGAGGTGATCGAGGACGTCGTCCTCGAGGCCGACGACCCCGACACGCTCGAGGACATCAACGCCGTCCGCCGGGATCTGCTGTCCTTCCGCAAGCAGGCCTGGCCCGCCCGGGAAGCCGTCGGCGTCCTCGCTCGGGGCGATCCCGCCCAGATCCAGGAGCACTCGGAGAAGTACTTCCGGGACGTGTACGACCACCTCGTCCAGGTGGTCGACCTGGTCGAGACCTACCGCGACCTGGTGTCGGGCGCCCGGGACATCTACCTCAACGCCCTCTCCCAGTCGACCAACGAGGTGATGAAGGTGCTCACCGTCGTCGCGACCATCTTCATCCCGCTGACGTTCGTCGTCGGCGTCTACGGCATGAACTTCGATCCGGCGTCCGGGCCGCTGAACATGCCCGAACTGGGCTGGGCGTACGGCTACCCGGCCGCGATGCTCGGCATGGCGCTGATCGCCGTCGTCATGCTCCTGCACTTCCGTCGGCGGGACTACCTCTAGCCCGGCGCCAGCGGTCTAGACCAGTCCGAGCGCCAGCGGACCGAGCAACACCCCCATCAGCGGCGCGCGCCGGCAGCGAAAGCGGGCAGGGAGCGACCCGACGACCGTCGCGGCGCCGAAGATACCGACGCCGACCGGGCCGGCGAACGCGAACGCCAGCACGACCAGCAGCGCCAGCACGGCCAGGGCCCCCCGCGTCGCATCCATCCGGCGGGCCGCCGCGAGGTACCGGTCGCCCAGCAGGGGGACGAGCGCGAACCCGGCGGCGGCCGCGAGGCCGACGCTCGCCAGCAACAGAGGGAGCGCGACCGGCACGCCGGCCGAGTCAAGCGCCACCAGCACGCCCGTCCGGGCGTCGCCCAGCGCCACGAACGCGAACAGGGCGAACACGGCCGTCGCGGTGTTGACGCCGCTGGTCGCGACGACGAACGCGCGCGGTCCGGCGCGGGGGAGCGCCGCCAGCGTCCCCGTCGCGGCGATGGCCGCCGAGACGCCCGGGACGTAGCCGACGACCGCCCCCGCGAGCGTCCCGAGTCCGGCGACGCCAAGCACCGCCCGGGGCCGCGCCCCGACGGTGGGGTCGTCCTGCGGGGGAACGCCGCCGCCATCGAGGCTCTCGATCAGCACCGGCGCGCCGAACAGCCCCGCGAACAGCGGCGCGAGGACGCTCCCGACCGGGAGCGGCGAGGCCGGGGAGAGCGGCAACACCACCGCACCGAGTGCCGTACTCGCGGCCAGGGACAGCGCCGCCCCGACCGCCGCGACGGCGTCCCGTTCCCCGACGACCAGCCCCACCGCGACGGCGCCCAGCACCAGCGAGAGGTGCGCGCGCAGCGCGGGGTACAGCGCCCGCATCGCCGACGTCACCGGGATCGCCAGGGGGACGGCCAGCAAGACCGCGACGCCGCTGCCCAGCGCCGAGAGCCGCAGCGCCTCGCGGCCCCGGCCGGCGATCACCAGCCGATGGCCCGGCAGGGCGGAGGCGGCCATCGCGGGGTCGGGGACGCCCAGCGCCAGCGCCGGGACCACGTCGAGGAAGGTATGGGTCGTTCCGGCGGCCAGCATCGCCGCCCCGACGAGCCGCGGCGGACCGGGGACCGCCGGCGCGACCGACGCGAGACCGAGCGCGAACGCGTTGGCGTGCAGTCCCGGTACGAGGCCGCTGGCCGTGCCCAGCGTGACCCCACAGCACACGGCGAGCAGCGCGGCCGCTGTCCCGGCGGGATCGACGGCGATGCGGGGGACCACCATCGGCCCGGACTGGCCGGGTCCCGGTATCTAAACGTTCGCCCCCGCGCTCCGTTCGGTCATACGGTGTCGCCGCTCGCGGGGTCCGATCAGCACGAGGGCGTCACGCGCGGGGCCGGGTCAACACGGTGCCGCCGCTCGCGGAGTCGCGTCGAGAGGAAGTGGATCGGCCGCGATCAGCCGAACAGCTCGCCGAGGCCCTCGCCACCGGCGTCCTCGTCCTCGTCGTCGTCGCCCGCTTCCTCCTCGGCGGCCTCCTCCTCGGCGGCCTCCTCCTCGGCGGCCTCCTCCTCGGCGCCGCCCTCGGCGGGCGCAGCGCCACCGGCACCGCCGGCCGCGACGGGCGCGGCGGCGGCCTGGTCGACGGCCTCGTCGATGTCGACGTCCTCGAGCGCGGCGACCAGCGCCTTGACGCGGGACTCCTCCACGTCGACGCCGGCGGCCTCGAGCACGCCGGTCAGGTTCGCTTCGTTGATCTCTTCGCCCGATTCGTTCAGGATGAGTGCTGCGTAAACGTATTCCATTGTTGTGGTCAGAACATCGCTCCGAGCGCGTCGCCGGCGTCGCCGTCGCCGTCGTCCTCGTCCTCGTCGGCCTCCGCGGCCGCCTCGTCGGCGTCTTCCTCGGCGTCCTCGCCGTCGTCGCTCTCGGCTGATTGGTCGTCAGGCTGTGCGTCGAAGTCGACGTCGCGCAGTTCCTCGGGGAGCGCGTCCTCGTCCTCGATCTGGGCGGCGAGCGCCCGGACCTGGCCGTCGGCCTTGCTCAGCAGGTCGGGGACCACGTCGGGGTCCTCGATGGCGGCCTGGAGAGCGAGGCTCTTGGCCTCGCCGCGGGCCTGCTGGAGCAGGGTCGTCGCCGTCGCGTCGGTCGGGTAGGCGGCGTTGACCGAGAGGTTCCAGGCGCGGCTCGCCGCCGTCCGGACGTCGCTCTCGTAGGCCTCGAGGTCCAGTTCGAGTTCGTCGGGCTCGAACAGCACGCCGTCCGCGTAGACGGCCCGCAGGTCGAGGCCGACCTCCTTGGGCTCGATGCCGAGTTCGCCCAGCACGTTCGCCAGGTCGTCCGAGACCGTCCCGCCGGCCTCGAGCACCGTCGAGTCCTCCATCACCTGGATGGAGCCCTCCTCGATGCGGGCGTTGGCGCCGACGTTCTGGAGTTCGCCGACGAACGGCCCGGGGTCGACGCCGGTGTCGCCCGCGGGAATCACGATGTCGTTGGGGGCGATCTCGCCGGCGTTGATCGGCGCCGAGGTCTTCGAGGCCTCGAGTTCGCGGTAGAGGCTGAAGGGGTTCTCGTCGGTCCCGATCAGGCCGACCTGTCCCGAGACGTACGCCGTGAGCGCTTCGAGGCCGTCGTCGACCTCCTCGAGAGCGCGCTCGAGCAGCGTGTTGCGCGAGACGCGCAGTTGCGCCATCCCGTGGAGGTTGCGGCGCATGTCCTGGAGTTGCCGGGACGGGATGCCCGTGATGTCGACGACGCCGACACTGTCGTATGACTCGACGAACTCGACGACGGCGTCGACCTCCGCTCGCTTCCACTCCGGGATCGTCTCGGTCTTGTGTTCGACGGACATCAGGCCACCTCCACGGCGGGGCCCATCGTGGTCTTGACGTACACCGAGTCGATGTTGAGCGGCCCCTTCTCGAGGTCGGCGTGCAGGCGCCGCAGGATCACGTCGATGTTGTCGGCGATGTCCTCGGCGGTCATGTCCTCTGCACCCACGCGGGTGTGGAACGTCCGCCGCTCGCCGCTGCGGATCTGCACGGAGTTTTTCATGCGCTCGACGACCTCGACGACGTCGTCGTCGGGCTGGAGCGGTTCGGGCATCTTGCCCCGCGGCCCCAGCACCGTCCCGAGGTAGCGACCGATGTCCTGCATCATCGAGGCTTCGGCGATGAAGAAGTCGGTTTCGTCGGCCAGGTCCTTGGCCGCGTCGTCGTCGTCGCCCAGGTCCGCGAGCTCGTCGCTCCCGAGCACCTGGTCGGCGACCTCCTCGGCGCGCAGGGCGGTCTCGCCCTCCGCGAACACGACGATCTGGGTGTCCTGGCCGGTTCCGGCCGGCAGGACCACGCTCTCGTCGACGCGGTTCGAGGGATCGTTCAAATCGAGATCGCGCAAGTTGATCGCGAGGTCCACCGTCTCGCGGAAGTTCCGCTGCGGTGCGTCCTCGAGTGCACGAGTTACTGCGTTCTCTATGTCCTGATCTGCCATTGTTCACCTCCGTAGTACGCCGTCTGGCTCCTACGGGTCAGTGAAACAGGCGAATGCCTGCCTCGTCCGGGGCGACGCCCCTGCCGGACTTAAAGCCGTCGAACCGGGCCAGTGTGGGCCGCTCGGCGCCATCATCGCTCGTGGCGGGGTCGACGTGTCACCGGACGGCCTCGCCGGGCAGGCGCGAGCAGAACGCGTCGAACACCGCGTCCCGATCGACCCGGCGGACCACCCGCACCCGGTGGCGCGCCTGATCGACGTTCCAGGTCTCCTCGCCGGTCAGCGTCGGACTCGGGGCGAGCGCCGTCTCGACGGCGTCGGGCACGGTCAGGACCGCCGTCGCCGCGAGGTCCCAGATGACCTTCGACCAGGCCCGCCGGTCGGCCCCCTCGTAGGCTTCGACTCTATCGCGCAGGAACCCCCCGATGCCCGCATCAGTGAGGAGGTGTCGCAGTTCGGGCACCGTCGTCCGAACGTGCTCGGCGACGTTGATCGTGGGGACGTGGATCAGCGGCACGCCCGAGTCGAACAGCGCCCGCGCGGCGGCGACGTCCTGCGAGAGGTTGAACTCCGTCGCCGCCGGCCACTCGTGGGGCGTCCCGCCGAGCCAGACGACCACGATCTCGTCGGCGATCGTCGGATCCGCACACAGCGCCGCCGCGACGTTCGTCGCCGCGCCGATAGCGACGACGTACAGCGGCCCGTCCGTCGCGTGCGCGCGATGGACGATCTCCTCGCTGGCCTCGCTCTCGACCGGAGCGGCCGGGCCCTCGCCGGTCTCGTTCGCCATCGTGTCGGCCGGGTCCCCACCGGCCCCGCTCTCGAGCGGACCGCCGCCGGCCGTCGATCGATCGTCCGTGCCCGTCGACGGGCCGTCCATGAACCGGGTCGCGCCCCGAGCGACGGGCCGGTCGGCCTCGAGGGTCGCGAGGACGCGTTCGATCTCGTCGTAGCTCTGTTCCATCCCGTCGCCCGGGCCCTCCGAGCGGTCGTTGTCGAACGGCGCGGCGGTCAGGGCCGCCACGCGGTGGCGCGAACACACGAGGTCCGCGATGGCGAACTGGTCGTCGACCTCGTTGTACGCGTCGGTGTCGAGCAGCGCCGTCATCGCGCCATCGGGCGGATCGAGGCGTTCGAGTCGCGTCGTCCGGTCGGGTGCCGCGTCCAGCATCGTCCGGACCAGCGACCGCGAGGGCTTTCCGTCTTTCGTGCGCTCGCCGTGACGAGACGACCGGGCGTCGTGTGGTCGATGCAGTAGTGACTCCCAAAACCCCGGCGCACTCCCCGGTAGGATCGGGCTGTCGCGGTTCCGGTCCGCTTTGTCCTCCATTACGAAGGCAACCGAACGGCAACGATCCGGCATGGCGCTGCTCGATTCACTGATCGTGTTCGTTGTGAGCCTGCTGATCGGGGCGTTTGGCATCTACGTCGGCGCGCGGGTCGTCACCGGCCGCGACGACTACGGGTACGCCATCGTGACGGCGTTCGTCGGTGCACTCGTCTGGAGCGTGATCGCGTTTTTCTTCGGATGGATCCCGTTCCTGGGGCCGCTCCTGGCGTTTCTCGCCTACGTCGCCGTGATCAACACCCGGTATCCCCGCGGGTGGATCGCCGCCGTCGAGATCGCGCTGGTCGCCTGGGTCGCCTCGCTGGTCGTCCTGTACGTGCTGGCCGTACTGGACGTGACGGCGTTCGACGCCCTCGGCGTCCCGGGCGTCTGAGACGGGGCGGCGGCGACGCTTGCCCCGGCCGTCTGAGACGGGGCGGCGGCGACGCTTGCCCCGGCCGTCTGAGACGGGGCGGCGGCGACGCTTGCCCCGGCCGTCAGCGCTCGACCGTGACCTCGGCGCGGGCGTCCCGCGAGGAGCGACCCACCTCGACGACGTACTCGCCGGCGTCGACCGTCCAGCCGTCGTCCCACCGCTGGAAGGCCAGGTCATCGAGGTCGATCTCGACGGTCCGGGACTCGCCGGCCGGGATCGCGACGCTCTCGGCGCCCGCGAACTCCCGGTCTGGACGTTCGACTCCCTCGACGGCCGGCGGCCGGACGTAGGCCTGGACCACCTCACGGCCGTCGCGGTCGGCCGTGTTCTCGACGGTCACCGACACCGTCGACGCGTCGACGGCCTCGGCGTCGCCGTAGGCGAACTCGGCGTAACTGTGACCGTGGCCGAACGGGTAGGTCGGGTCGATCCCCTCGCGGTCGAAGTGGCGGTACCCGACGAACACGCCCTCGTCGTAGTGGACCTCGTCGTCGCCGGGGAACTGCCGCGGGTCGCTCGCGGGGTACTCGTCCTCGGACGCGAAGGTTACGGGAAGCCGTCCGGCGGGGTCGCTGTCGCCGTACAGCACCGCCGCGAGCGCGTCGCCGTGGGCCTGCCCGGGATACCACTGCTCGAGGACCGCGTCGACGGCGTCGCGCCACGGGAGTTCGACCGGACCGCTCGTGTTGAGGACCGCGACGGTCGGCGCCGCCTGGGCGACCGCCGCGACGAGGGCGTCCTGCTGGCCTGGCAGTTCGAGCGAGTCCCGGTCGGCGGCCTCGGTCGCGCGGTCGCGCACGACGACGACCGCCACGTCGGCCTCGCGGGCGGCCGCGACCGCCGCGTCGATGTCCGCCTCCTCGTCCTCGTCGTACTCGACGGACTCGCCGGACAGCGCGCCGAAGAAGTCGGGGTCCTCCACCCGCGGATGGCCGGCCTCGACGGTCACGGCCCCCGCGGCGCGGTCAGTGACCCCCTCGACGGGACTCACCTCCTCGAGCGGTTCGAGTTCGGAGGAGCCCCCGCCGCCCAGCAGCGCCTCCCCGACGTTGGGGCCGATCAGCGCCACGTCGGCGTCCTCGGACAGCGGCAGGACCCCCTCGTTTTTCAGGAGGACCGCCCCGCGGGCTGCGATGCGCGTCGCGATATCGCCGTCGACCTCGGCGTCGATGGCGCCGTCGCCGCGGGTGCCATCGAGCAGGCCCACCCGCTCCATCTGCCCGAGGATCCGGGCGACCATGTCGTCCAGTCGCTCCTCGGGGACCGCGCCGGACGCGACGGCGTCGGCCAGTTCGTCGCGGAAGAGGGTGCCGCTGGCCGCGTCGGGCATTCCCTCCTCGATCTCCTCGTCCATCTCGAACTCCTCGTCCGTCTCCCCGCCCGCTCCCGCGTCGCCCTCGTGCCCCTCCTCGTCGCTGGGCAGGCCCATCTCCATCATCTCGGCCATCGAGATGCCCGGCATCTCGAGGTCGAGGCCGCCGGTTGCCACGTCGACGGCCTCCTCGGTGCCGAACCAGTCCGACATCACGAACCCGTCGAAGCCGAACTCGCCCTTGAGGACCTCCTGCAGGAGCCACGGGTGCTCGCTCATGTGGGTCCCGCCGACCCGGTTGTACGAGGACATCACCGCGCCCGCGCCGGCCTCGACGGCCGCCCGGAAGCCCGGGAGATACAGTTCGCGCAGCGCCCGCTCGCTCGCCTCGACGCTGACCGACCCCCGACGGGTCTCCTGGTTGTTGGCGACGTAGTGTTTCGGCGTCGCCACCACGTCCTCGGACTGCAGGCCCTCGACGACGCCCGCCGCGCACGCGCCGTTCAGCACGGGATCCTCCGAGAAGTACTCGAAGTTCCGCCCGCAGTTGGGCACGCGCACGATGTTGAGCCCCGGTCCGAGCACCACGTCCTGGTCGAGGGCCTTTGCCTCCCGGCCCATCGTCTCGCCCTGCCGACGGGCCAGGTCCGGGTCGAACGTCGAGGACAGCGCCAGCCCCGCCGGGAAGGAGGTCGCCGGCTCGTCACCGGCGCGCACCCCGAGCGGTCCGTCCGCCAGGCGCAGTTCCGGGACCCCCAGGCGCTCGACGCCCGGGACGTACCCCGTCGCCGTCCCCTCCGGGTCGATGGCCCCGTGGACCAGGCCCACCTTCTCCTCGACGGTCAGCGATTCGAGCAGGTCCGAGACCGCGTCGCTCGTCTCGATCATCCTGACTGACTGTCCAGTCAGTGGGGCTTAACAGTTTGGGTCCGGAGCGCTCGCCGGGAGTACGGAACCCAGGGGAGTTCGCTACCCGACGTTTTAGGGCAGTAGCGCCCGCAGCGACGGACGATGACCGCCGACCCGGGAACGACCGAGGAGCCGTCCCTGCTCGCGCCGTTCCGTCAGTTCTTCGCGCTGAAGCGGGACGTGCTGGTGCTGTCGGTGGCGATGCTGGCGTTCAGCCTGGCGTTCCAGATGACCAGCCGGTACGTCCCCCGCTACCTCCAGATGCTGGGCGCGGGCGGGGGGATTATCGGCCTGTACGGCAGCGTCGGCAACCTGATCGGCGCGCTGTACCCCTACCCCGGCGGCGCGCTCTCCGATCGCATCGGGTCCCGGCTGGCGCTGACGCTGTTCGGGACGGTCTCGACGGTCGGCTTCCTGCTGTGGGCGGTCGCGCCGTCGCTGCCGGGCCTCTCGTTGCCGGCGGTCACGGTCGGCGTGCCGCTGGCGGGCGATGTGACGATCGGCGGGTCGATCGGCCCCTGGGTGTGGCTCTTCCTCGGCCTCTTTCTCACGCAGGCCTGGAAGTCACTGGGGCTGGGGGCGACCTTCGCGGTGGTCAAGCAGGCCGTCCCGCCCGAGCGCCTGGCGATGGGCTTTGCCAGCACCGAGGTGTTCCGCCGGATCGGCTTCCTCCTGGGACCGCTGATCGCCGCGGTCCTGCTGGCCCTGACCGCGACGTTCGTCGCCGGCTTCCGGTACGTCCTGCTGGTCGCGGTGGCGTTCGGCGCGGTCGCCACCGTCCTCCAGCACGTCCTCTACGACGCCAGCGAGGACACCGTCGGCGCGTCCTTCGAGGGCGTCGGCCAGGTGCTCGCGGACCTGCGGGACCTGCCCGCGACGCTGCGACCGCTGCTGCTGGCGGACACGCTCGTGCGCTTCGCCAACGGGATGGTGTACGTCTTCTTCGTCATCGTCGTCACCGACTACCTGGCCGTGGGCTTCTCGGGCTTCGGTCTCTCGCTGGCCCCGGACGCCTACTTCGGCGTCCTGCTCGTCGTCGAGATGGTCGTCGCGCTCGTCTCGATGCCCCCCGTCGCGCGACTGGCCGAGCGGGTCGGCCTCAAGCCCGTCGTCGGGTTCGGCTTCCTCGTGTACGCCGCCTTCCCGGTCCTGTTGATATGGGCGCCGGCCGACCAGTGGGTCCTCGCGGGGCTGTTCGCGTTCTCGGGGCTGCGCTTCGCCGGCCTGCCCGCCCACAAGGCGCTGATCGTCGGCCCCGCGGAGCGCGACGCCGGCGGGCAGGTGACGGGAGCCTACTATCTGGTCCGCAACGTCGTCGTCATCCCGAGCGCCGCCCTGGGCGGCCTGCTGTACCGCGGCGCGTGGTCGGTCGCCGTCCCGCAGGTCACGCTCGGACCGCTGACGACGCCGGCGACGGTCACGGCCGGGCCCGAACTGTCGTTCACGCTGGCCTCGCTGATCGGCCTCGCGGGCGTCGCCCTCTTTGCCGTGTACGGCCGGGAGTTCGAGCCCTACCGGTGACCGGCGTCACGACTTTAGGGACGCCCCGCCATCCGGGGAGCATGAGCGAACCGCGACTCGTCGAGACCGCGGACCCGGAGGAGGTGTTCACGGCGCTGGCCGACGGCACCCGGATGGCGATCCTCCACGCCCTGTGGGAGGCCGAGGAGGGGACCGCCTCGTTCTCCGAACTCCGCGAGGCCGTCGGCATGCGCGACTCCGGGCAGTTCAACTACCACCTCGACAAGTTACGGGACCGGTTCGTCCGTAAGACCGACGACGGGTACCGGCTCACTCTCGCCGGCATGCAGGTCAAGGGCGCCGTCTTCGCCGGCGCGTACACGATGGAGGGGTCGGTCGAACCCTTCGAACTGGACGAGCCCTGTCCGGCCTGTGGCGGCGTCCGGACGTTCCACTACGAAGACGAACGGGTGGAGATCACCTGCGGGGACTGTGGGTTCTCCGATCAGGCGGGCATCGCCCCCGGCGTGTTCGTCGGCTACGACCGCGAGGCGTTCCCCGACGTCGCGGGGCGATACTTCCGCACCATCGTCCGCCGGGTCGACGACGGGTTCTGCTGGGTGTGTGATGGCCGCATCGAGCCGACGATCCAGGCGGCCGGGGAGACCGACGACGACGCGGAGGCGTCGGGTCCCGACCTCGCGAACCTGCCGGTCGTGCGCTTCGACTGCGGGCGGTGCGGGGAGAGCGTCGTCGTCGACCTCGGCGTCGTCTTTCTCGATCACCCGGCGGTCGTCTCGTTCCTGTACGAACGGGGCGTCGATGTCCGCGAGGAGTCGTTCTGGACGTTCAGCGCGCGCAACACCGACCGCGCGTCGTTCCGGTCGCGCGACCCCGTCCGGGCCGGCGTCACGTACAGCACCGACGGCGACGCGCTGACGCTGGTCGTGGACGGGGACCTCGCAGTCGTCGACATCGAGGGCCCCTGACCGTTCAGGCGGCGGCCTCGCACCGCCGGTACCGGTCGACGGTGAACACCCCGCCCGCGACCACCAGCGCGACCGCGAGCACCAGCGGGTTCGACGTGACGTAGAGGCTCGGCGTCGGCGGGCGCCACCACAGCGGGTACAGCCAGAAGTCAGACCGGCCGTCGGCGAACACCCGGAGGCCGTCGAGGGCGAGCGCGGTCGCGCCGCCGAACGCGAGGAAGGCGAAGGCCCGGCGACGATACTCCCCGAACAGCAACGCGATGGCGCCCCCGAGCAGGACGAGGCCGGCGATCGAACTGATCGGGTCGAACGAGAAGGGCACGCCCAGCGCCGAGGCGACCGTCGAGTCGTCGATCAGGACGTGGATCTTCACCAGGTCCGGGATGGCGGCCCCGCCCATCCCGACGGCGATCCAGCGGTCGGTGATCCATCCGACGCGCCAGCTCGCGACGGTGAGCAGGACGTACGGGACGAGGACGTGAGTGAGCAGGTCGGCCACGGGATCACCTCGGCTCGAAGGCCTGTTTCGCGACGTTCACGCGCCAGTGCCGGAGGAAGTACGCGAGGACCAGCAGCGCCCCGACGGCCGAGACCCCGTACTTGTACAGTTTCGAGGACGCGGCGGGGTTGACGACCCTGACCGACTCGGCGGCGAGGACGTGGCCGGACCGGAGACGTCCGAGCACCTGGACGGTCCCACCGGGCTGGACGCGCCCGTCGAAGCCCGTGACCGCAAGCGTCGTCGTCCGGCCCTCGAACGTCTCGGTCGTGTACCCGACGCGGATCGTAAGTCTGCCGGCGTCGCCGTCGACGCCGGTGACCGTCCCCCAGAGGAAGGTTCGCTCGCCGACGTGACTCGCGTAGTGGGTGCCCACGTCTCGGTTGGTGGGGTACGGCCAGTGGGCGCCCTCGCTGGCCGCGTAGTGGACCCCGGCAGCCCCGACGGCGACGATGGCGACGAGCGCCAGCCCGATCCGGATCGCTGCTCGCACGGGACGAGCCACTCCGAGTCGGCTCTTAGGGATTTCGACACGCGAGCGCCGGTCCACTCGCGAGG
>JBDGUH010000002.1:0-16573 GCA_042216055.1 Haloarculaceae archaeon | reverse complement strand
ACTCCGAGTCGGCTCTTAGGGATTTCGACACGCGAGCGCCGGTCCACTCGCGAGGGATCTCGATGGCCGCCGCGACGATCACGCCGCGAGGGATCTCGATGGCCGCCGCGACGATCACGTCCCGACGGTCACCCACAGCGGACCGACCCACGCCATCCCGTCGTCGGTCTGGTAGATCCGCAGGTAGTAGGCGTCGTCGTCGGTGCCCCGCTCCTCGTCCCAGGACATCCCCTCGACGGGCGCGTCGTCGGTGAGTTCCGTCGTCAGGCGGTAGGCGTCGAGGTCGGCGTCGGGGTCGTCGGTCCCGGCGACCCGGCGCCAGGTTTCGGTGTTCTTGACGACCTCCACGCGGTCGATGGGCGCGGTGCCGGCCACGTCGATCGAGAGCGTCCGCTCGGCGTCGGGGGCGTCGACGGCGACGGTGCTGTCCTGCTCGCCGACCGCGACGCCGTCGATGGCGAACTCGGCGAGGATGCGATCGGGCTGGGTGGTGCCGTACACCCGCCGGGTCGCGAGCGCGTCGAAGATCGCCGAGCGCGTGAGTTCCGGCGCGCGAAACGCCGTCAGGCCGCCGGGCGAACTCGTCTCGTTCCAGATCCGCCAGATGTTCCCCCAGCCGAGGCCGTCCTCGCGCCACTCGGCGAGGCTGGGGAGGTGGGGCTTGGCGTGGACCAGCGAGTGGCCCGGGTGCGGGCCGTGGTAGTCCGACCCGGCCATCATCCCGGCGCGCCCGCCCATCTTCAGGAGGTCCTGGTAGTAGTGACCGGGCGTGCCCACCTCGCCGGCGCCCATCAGGACGGGGCGCTCGTTGCCGTCGGCGCCGGAGCGCTCGCTCGAGCCCCACTGGGAGTAGATCTCGTACACCGGCGCGAGGTCGTCGTCGTACTCGACCGACGAGAAGTCGAAGGGATAGGCGGCCTCGGAACTGTGATGCGGGAAGGCGAGCACCCGCTTGCCGGTGTCCTCGCGCCACTCGTGGAGGCGCGCCCACAGTTTCTCGTAGGTGTCGGTGTCGGGGTCCCGCGAGGTGAACAGCGGCGCGTCGGCGTCCTCGAAGTAGACGTTGATGTGCCCGCCCTCGTTGGGTTGCTTGGTCCACTCGTAGGCAAACAGGGTGACGTACTCGCCGGGGTCGTTGAACTCCTCGGCCGCGTCGCGGAGGTCGTCGACGTACCGGTCGCGCATCCGGCGCTGCTGCCAGGCCGGCGGGATGAAAAACCCCATCGTGTCGTGGTCGGTGTAGGCCACCACGTCGAGGTCCATCACGTCCCGGCCGAAGCGATAGCCCTTGCGCGGGCGGCCCACCCCGTCCGAGAGAATCGAGTGGAGGTGGATGTCCCCCCAGTAGAGCCGCTCGTCGGGGGCGCTCTCGTGGACGCGCACGGGGTTTGAGACGAACCGCCGACCCCGCTCGTCGGTGAGCGTGACGTACTGGACCCCCGGCGTCTCGAAGGTGACGCCCTCGACGCGGACGAGGCCCTCGTCGGCCGGTGTGAACGTCACGGACTCGGGATGAGTCGCGTCGGCGTCGGTCGCCCCCAGCGCGAACGTGCCGGCGTGGTCGTGGAGTCGCTCGTACTCGTCCCACGCCTGGACGGTCATCCCGACGGACTCCCCGGCGACGGCGTCCGAGGGGAGGATGGCGTGCGCACGGTCGAACGACCCGTCCCTGCTGGCCCACAGCTCCCGCAGCGACGGCCGACGGCTCGCGAACACCCGGATGGTCTCGCCGAACTTCGCCAGAAACGACATTCGGGGAAAAGGAGGGCGGCGAGCGACAAAAGCGTTGGCGGCTCCGGAGCAGCCGTTAGTGCTCGCTCGCCGAACGAGCGCGGTGGTCACGGAGACGTCTCGAACGCCGCCCGTCGGACGGCTTCCCGCGAGTCAGTACCGTGGCGACTGCACGACCTCGCTCGGCCGGCCGAGTATCGCCACAGGGATCCGTCTCAGATATCCTCGACGGGCGCCCCGGGGGCGTTCTCCTTGACGCTCTGGAGGCCCTGCCGGGCCTTCTGCTTCGAGGCGTACCCCTCGCCGGAGTCCGCGATCACGTTCCCGTTGTCGTGCACCAGTCGCCAGCGGTACTCGCCCGCCTGGTCCTCGTAGAGTTCGAACGTCGCGCCCATGATCGGATACGAAGGGACGCCAGCGACAAAAACCCCGGACCAACTCGACGCGAGCCTACCGGTCCTCGAGGAAGGTTCGCAGTTCCCGGGTCGCCGTCGCGCGGTCGTCCCGAAGGACGCAGTGGCCGGTGTCGTCGACGTGGACGAGGCGACCGTCGGGGAAGTGGGCGGCCCGCTCGCGGTCGCGCTCGCGCCCCTCAGCGTCGGCGTCGGCTTTCAGCACGAGCGTCGGCGCCGTCACGTCCGGGTAGACGTCCCCGGGATCGAGCAGGTCGTGCTCGAACACCCCGGCGACGCGGGGGCTGACCCGCAGGCGCGCGTCGGCCAGTCGCGCGGCCAGTTCCTCCTCGCCCGCGGCGACGTGGCCGGCGAGTTCCTCGTCCGCCTCGAGGAGTTCGGCCTTCGTGTGGTCGTGCCACCACTCGATCTGTTCGCGCGCGGACGCGACCGCGTCGTCCCGATCGCCCTCCGGTTCGAGCATCGCGCCGGGGTCCTCCAGGACGACCGCGCGCGGGACGTCGGGCCGGCGGGCCGCCGCGGCGGCGACGGTGTCTCCCCCCATCGAGTGCCCGAAGAGGATCGGGTCCTCGATCTCGAGGGCGTCGAGCAGGGCGAGCAGGTCCGCGGCGCGGTCGGCCGCGCCGTAGCCGGACTCGGGGGCGGCCGAGCGGCCGTGGCCCCGCGCGTCGGGGAGGAACACGTCGTAGTCGTCGGCCAGGTCGCGCGCGAGCGGCGTCCGGCAGGGGCCGTCGTCGAAGACGCCGTGGGCGATCACGAGCGGCGGGCCGTCGCCGCCGGTCCGGACGTAGTGCTGGTCGATGCCGTTGGCGTGGACGGTCCCCGCAGTCCAGTCCGCGGGGAGCGGCGTGGGGTCCTCGAGCGTCACGGTCGCCCATGGGACGAGCACGTGCAAAACGGTGTCGGCGGGACGACTACGAGTCGGCGGTGGTTCCGCCAGGGGCGACGAACGGCCGCGTTCCCCGACGGACGAGCCAGGGGACTCGCCGAGCGACCGCGAGGCCCAGGCGCGTTTGCCAGTCGGTGACGACGGCGTCGGTCGACTCGATCCGCTCGGCGAGCATCCGGCCCACGTCGGCGGGGTCCCGGAGGACGAGCGCGGGATAGTCGAGTCGCTCCGCCGACGGGGTCGCCGTCAGCGGCGGGTGCATCACCGTACAGGAGACGGGCTGGTCGCGGAGTTCGAGGCGGAGCGAGCGCGTGAGCGCCTCGATCGCCCCCTTCGTCGCGGCGTAGCCGGACAGCCCCGGATGCCCGACCAGCCCGACGCCCGAACTCACGTTGTGGATGATGCCGCCGTTGGCCCGCATGTGCGGCAGGACCGCCCGGATCGTCCTGACGTATCCGAAGTAGTTCACCTCGAATTCCCGACGAGCCGCCGCAAGGGATACGTCCTCGAACGGCGCGAAGTTGAAGATGGCGGCGTTGTTGACGAGAATGTCCACCCCGTTCCACCGCGCGATCGCTGCCCCGACAGCGGTCTCGACTGCCTCGTCGACGGAGACGTCACACTCGTGGACGCTCAGGTCTGCTGGGCGTTCTTCCCGGAGGGAGCGGAGGGCCGCGACGTCGATGTCGAGCGCGGCGATCCGGTACCCGCGGTCGAGGAGCGCCGTCGTGCGGTCGGAACGGGGCAGGGTCGAACTACTCCGTCTCAGGGCGCGAGTCGGTTCTTGCGGTTTTTCATGTGCTCCTCGTAGTACTCGAAGGTGATCGGACACCACTCCTTCGCGAGGTCCAGTACCCGTTCGGTGAGTTCGCGGATCTCCCACTGCGCGTCGGCGGCCGCGCGCATGTCCGCGACGTGCATCAACATCCGGGCGTTCAGCGACATCACGATGTTGACTTTCGTCCCGATCGGGAGGACGAAGCGGGCGTCCTCGGGTGGCATGCCGAGGTCGAGCAGTTCCTGGTAGGACGCGACGGCGTCCTCGATCGTGTCGCGGAAGATCTCGGCCCGCCGCTCGACGGTCGCCTCGTCGACCTGGCCGGCCTGCTGGTTGCGCCCCACCCAGTCGGGGTCGGTGGCCGAGGGGGGAATCACGACGAGTTCGCCCTCGCGCACGTCTTCGGGGTCCACGTCGTCGAAAGAAACGTAGCGCATGCTCTGGACGTCGAAGGAGACGTGGCGGTGGCGGGTGAGCTGTGCCATACACGAGCGGCTGACCCCCTCGATGGCGAAGGTGGCGTGGGGGTGCTCGAAGGGGCCGTAGTGGCCGTGGCGCAGGAGCGTGTTGCAGATGAGACGCTCCATCTTCGCCTCGACAGTGTCGCCGTCGACGGTCGCCATCGTCTCCTCGAAGGACTGGTCGGCGACGAAATCGTCGCTGTAGTCGTTGCGAGCGGCCCGACAGACGAGTCGCTCCGGGTTCTCCGTGGCCTCGAGTAGCCGGACGTCCATACCGGGGGCGCGACGCCGAACGGTAAAACTCTGACTCCTACAGTTCGCGCCACTCGGTGGGACCGCCGCCGAGACCGAGCACGCGGGCCTCGCGGCCGCCTTCGCTCTCCCGGATCTCGATCATGCCGTCGAAGGCCTGCTTGATGACCTGCAGGGTCTGGTCGTCGTGAGCGCCCGAGTCGATGGTGAACACGCCCATGTACTCGGCGGTGTCGAGCCGCGAGGACATGACGTGACAGAACTTGAACACCGTCTTCTTGTCCGTGTAGGTGAGCATCGTCGACAGCGACGACAGCGCCAGGCGGCCATGCTGGCGGCCCCCGCGATGCAGCGTGTCGAGGGCCTCGGTGAGTGCGATCCCCATCCCGGTGAGATCCCCCGGCGAGGAGACGTGATGGACGTAGACGCCCTCGGGATTCTCGCCGTCGCCCTCGCCCCGGCAGTCGACGACGCCGAGTTGCCCCTCGGCCAGGTCGGGCACGTCGGAGACGAACTGCTCCGCGACACCGGCGGCCGGATCGTTCGTCGTCACGACGACCGCCCCGTCGCCCGATCTCAATCCGTCTTTCAGAATATCGTACGCGAGTTGCTCCTTGCCGGTCATCGCGGGACCCGCGACGAGCAGACTCGTTCCCGGGCGGACGGACGCGAGTTCGTCGAAGTCGAGTACGTCTGTGAGATCGTACATCGTCGGTCACCCCTCGTCGCTGTCGAGTCCGCGAAGCGTCGCGATGAAGTCGGCGTCGTCCTCGATGCCGCCGAGCGTCTCGGAGAGTTCGTTTCTGAGTTCGTCGATTTCCGATTTAAGCCCGTCGTATTCGTCGCTCTCTGCGAGTTCAGCGTTGCTCTTGGTCGCCTCGAGGGTGGCGCGCTTCTCGACCAGCGAGTAGTACCGCTGGAGCAGGCCGTCGTACTCGGAGCGTTCGAGCAGGTTCTCGACTGTCTCGTGGAGCTCCTCGCTCCGGATGGGCTTCGAGAGGTAGGCGTCGAAACCCATCTCGAGGATGTCGAAGTCCGGTTCGACGGCCGTCACCATCGAGACGCGACACTCGAGGTTGCGCTCGCGGATCCGCTCGAGCACCTCGTCGCCCGACAGCCCGGGCATCATCCGGTCCAGCAGGACCACGTCGACGGTCTCGTCCAGCAGTTCGAGTCCCTCGTCGCCGTCGTGTGCCATTCGGACCTCGTAGTCACCTTCGAGCCACAGCTTGTAGGTCTCGGCGACGTCGGGTTCGTCCTCGACGATGAGTACGACGGGTTGGTCCGAGTCTGACATTCTGTTCTCTGGTCCCGAGTTATTCAGCATCACACATAGCCCTGTGGGTCGCTCGCTGGGTGGACAGCCCCCGACGCCGATACCCCCCGGGGGCCCGCGACGCCCGTGTACGCCGACACCCTTAGGGCCCGCGACGGGCCATACTCCGGTATGATCCACAATCTCGCGCGCGGCCAGCAGGGGTTCACCAGCAACGTCTTCCTGGTGACCGGCGAGCGGCCGGTGCTGGTCGACGCGGGCAACGACTTCGACGTGGTGAGCGCGGTCCGGGAGCGCGTCACGGACCTCTCGGCGGTGGTGTTGACCCACACCCACCCCGACCACGTCGGCAACCTCGAGGCCGTCCGTGCGGCGTTCGACGCGCCGGTGTACGGGTTCGATCCCGACTATCCGGGCGTCGACCGCGAACTGGCCGACGGCGACGAAATCGCGCTGGGCGACGACGACTACCGGGCGATCCACACCCCCGGTCACAAGGACGATCACCTCTGCCTGTACAGCGCGGCGGCCGACGTACTGTTCGCGGGCGACCTGGTGTTTGCCAACGGCGGCTTCGGTCGCACCGACCTCGAGGAGGGCGACCGGGCCGCCCTGATCGAGAGCATCGAGCGCGTCCTCGAGACGACCGGCGACATCGCCGCGTTCCACGCCGGTCACGGCCCGAGCGTCACGAACGACGCCCGGACCGAGGTGGAACTCGCGCTCCAGGCGGCGCGGTTCTAGGCGCGGGACCGGAACGCAAGCAGTGCCGTCACAGGACCGTGCCGTCACAGGACCGTGCCGTCGCAGGACCGTGCCGTCGCAGGACCGTGCCGTCGCAGAGTCGGGAGCGCTAGGCGCGCTGTCGGGCGGCCGCGACCGCGCGGACGGCCTCGTAGGCGTCCTCGTAGGCGCGGGCGACGGCGTCCGGATCGGAACGCTCGTCCTCGAACAGGGCGGGGAGCGCGACCGTCCGCTCGGGATCGGCCAGGCCGACGACGCTACCGACGCGCTCTTCGAGGGCCGTCTCGCCGGGGCCGCCGGTCGCGACCTCGCAGGCCCGCAGGAAGCGCGTCCCGTCGTACACCCGGACGCGGGCGGGTTCGACGACGGCGACGGCGTCGGGTTCGAGCCCAGGAATCGGCCGGGCCACGTCGGCGTAGGACTCGACGACGGCGCGATCGGTCGCGGCGATCTCCCGGCCCAGCGCCCGCAACGCGGGGACGTGGCGACGCTCGATGACGGCGTTGAGTTGCTCGACCGACCGGACCTGAACGGCGTCGTCGACGGGCAGGCGCTCCCGGAGTTCGGCGGGCGGTTCGACGGTGGCGTTGGCGACGAAGGACTCGCCCACCCGGTCGAGGACGAACGCGAAGTCCTCGCGGCCGAGCAGGCCCGTCCCGGACCCGGGATCGGGCTTCCAGAGGCGGTGGATCGCGTTCACGTCCTCCGGGGCCCGGTCGCCGCGACCGGCCGCGGCGAGTTTCCGCGCGTCGCTCCCGTAGAGGCGCCCCCGGCTCGTCGCGCGCTCGTACTGGTCGCGATGGTTCCAGACGTCACTCCCCGCACGGGGTTTGTACCCCACGGCGTCCATGTCGACCACGAGCCCCCGCGAGAACGTCGTCTTGCCCGCGCGCAGTTCGCGGGTGCCCACCACGAGGACGTTCATCCGTCGTCGCCGACCCCCGCTGCCAGCCCGTAGTAACCCGGTTCGTCGTCGCTCTCGGGCTCGGCGAAGACGAACGACTCGCTGTTGTCGATCATCCAGGGGATCGCCCAGTCGAGCAGGACGTTCTCGGTCTCCACGTCGAGGTCGGCCGCCGGGTCAAGCCCCTGGAGCAGTCGCCCCACCTCGTAGATCGTGTACATCCGATCGGCCGACAGGACCTCGGCGGGCTCGCGGAAGGCCAGCGGCCGCAGGTCGTCGAATTCGGATTTCGCCCTCGGCATACCCGGGGTTTCTCGGCTCCGCGCCTAAACCCCTCGAAACGCGACCGCCACACCGGAGCGTCGATCCACGACCGGAACGTCCGGGGCCGGCGACCCGCGACCGGAACGCGAGGGCAGTCCATCCGCGAACGGAACGCGAGGGTCGTCGACCCGCGACCGGCGCTGCCGCTGGCCGGGCGGCGTCGAAAGAACGGCGAGGGTTCGACCGGTCAGCGCGTCACTCGAAGTGGTCCAGGCACTTCTCGTACTCCTCGGCGGCCTTCTCCCAGTTGACGACCTCGAAGAAGGCGTCGACGAAGCTCCCGCGGTCCGGACCGTAGTCGTAGTAGTACGAGTGCTCCCAGACGTCGATCGCCAGGATGGGGTGTGCGCCCCACAGCGCGCCCTGGTCGTGCTTGTCCACGGCGACGTTGCGGAGCTGCTTGGCGACGGGATCGTACACCAGGAGCGCCCAGCCACCGGCCGCGGACGCGGCGGCCCGGAACTCGTCCTCCCAGGCGTCGTACGAGCCGAAGTCCTCCTCGATCCGGTCGCGGAGGTCGCCCTCGGCCTCGCCGCCCCCGTTGGGGGACATGTTCTCCCAGAACAGGGTGTGGAGATAGTGCCCACAGCCGTTGTGAGTCACGTTGCCCAGCGCACCCCCGGTCGTGGAGTGGTCGCCGCTCTCGCGGTTCTCGGCCAGCGTCTCCTCGGCCGCGGCCAGGCCGTTCACGTACCCCTGGTGGTGGGTGTCGTGGTGCCAGTTGAGCACCTGCTCCGAGATGTGCGGCTCCAGCGCGTCGTAGTCGTAGGGAAGCGGTGGCAGTTCGGGGTCTGAGTGTTCAGGCATAGATAACGCCTCCAACGGGTGACACGGTCGGACGCCTGTTAAACGTTTAGGGGTCCGATGCTATCGTGTCACACACTGTCGCCTGAACCGTCCTCGTCGTCCGAAGCGGCCGCCATCGACGAACCGGCTGTGTCGGACGGCGCCGCCGGCGACGTATCACAGGGGACAGACACGACGAGCGCGTCGTCTGACACCTCGAGGGTCCCGCCGAGCGCCTGGACGCCCCAGTTCGAGAGCCACAGGCCGAGCCCGCTCCCGTGTTTGAGCTTCGTCTCCTCGCCGGCGGCGATGACCCGGCGCTCGCGCTCGGGGATGGACGTGCCGTCGGCCGTCACCTCGATCCGGGCGGTCTCGCCGTCGACGGTCGCCGCGAACCGGACCGCCGGCCGATCCGCAGTGGTGTGTTCGAGGACCGTCTCGACGGCGATCTTGAGGACGGTTCCGAGCGTCGCGTCACAGGCCGCTTCGACGCCGTCCGCGTCGACGGCGACCGCGAGATCGCGGTCGGTCAGCCGGTCGCGCTCCCAGTCGAGGACCGTCGTCACGGGGACGACGGTGGGATCCGATCGGTCGGCGCGCAACACCTCGTCAATAGCGCGGGCCCGGTTGCCCAGTTCGACCATCTCCATGGCCTTGTCCTTGATCCGGCCGGCGATGGCGTCGGCGTCCCGGGGGTCGCCCTCGCTCTCGATGTGGTCGGCGTAGCCGTAGACGACGTTCATCTCGTTGCGGAGGTTGTGCCGCAGCACGCGGTTGAGCACGTCGAGTCGCTGGAGTCGGCGCTGGCGCTCGGTCACGTCGTGGAAGGTGAGCACCCGACCGTCGCCGAGATGTTCCGTCTCGGATTCGGCGACGCCGACCTCGAAGACGCGAGACTCGCCGTCGACGGGGAACTCGAGCGTCTCGCGCTCGTCGCAGTCGGCGGCGACCCGCTCGTACTCCGGGAGGAGCGACGCGGCGTCCGCCCCCAGGACGGCTTCGCGCTCGACGCCCAGAATCGTCGCGGCGCGGCCGTTGAGTTCGACGACGCGGCCGGCCCCGTCGACGACCACCGCGCCGGTCTCCATCGCCTCGATGAGCGACGACCGGGCGGCCCTGGGGCTCACCGGGACGGCCTCGAACACCTCGAACCGGGTGAGCGCGGCCAGCCCGGCCAGGCCCGTGAACAGGAACGTGAACGGCGTCGGGTCGACCAGTCGCGTCGGGCCGAGTCCCAGGAGGTCCGCGAGGCCGCCGCCGGCGGGCGCCAGCACCATCGCCAGGAGGACGGCGACCTGCTCGCGGTAGCGGACCCGCCCGGCGGCGAGACGGAGGATCAGCCCCGCGCCGGCGGCCAGCAGGAGGTAGGCGTAGGCGAAAAACGCCAGCGCGACGGGCCCGTAGGTCTTCGCGAACACGGTCAGGTCCGCGTAGGCCACCGGATCGAGGCTGGCATACAGCAGGTGGTGGGCGCTGTTGGTCATCGCGAACAGGACCGTTGCCACGGGAAACGCCGAGAGCGACAGCACGGTCCGCGGGGTGACATACTCGTCCCGGCCGGTGTACCGGAGCGCGAACACGAACCATCCGACGGGCGCGAACGCGACGCCGGCCCACTGAATTTTCAACAGAACCACGCCGAGCGAACCGGTCGCGACGAACATGGTGCCGGTCTCGGCCGCCACCCACCACGTGGCCGCGAGCAGCGTCAGCGCAAGGGCGGTCGCGCCGGGTCGCGGCCGCTGTCGCCAGACGAGCACCGTCAGTACCGCGAGGCCGACGACGGCCCCCCAGAGGAGGGCGGTGACGAGCAACGGAGGCATGTGAGTCCCGGTAGCGTCCGGGAGTGAGTGTCGAATGCTTGACACATAAAGCCACCGGTCACGGCGAAACCCGCCCGGGCAGGGCGGCTACGCGAGGTCCCACGCGCGGTCACGACTCCCCGCGGGCGGCCTCGAACATCGCGATGGCCTGCTCGCGGCGCTCGGCGTGATCGACGATCGGGTCGGGATAGTCGGGCGCCAGCTCCGAACGTCGTTCTGCCGACAGGTCCGGCCACTCGTGGATCAGTTCCGCGTCGACCCCCCGGAGTTCGGGGACGTACTCGCGGACGTACCCGCCGTCGGGATCGTACTGTGCACACTGCGAGGCGGGGTTGAAGATCCGGAAGTACGGCTGGGCGTCCGTGCCGGTGGAGGCCGCCCACTGCCACCCGCCGCTGTCGTTCGCGGGGTCGTGGTCGACCAGTTTCTCGCGGAACCACTCGTAGCCCCGCCGCCAGTCGATCAGGAGGTCCTTCGTCAGGAAGGACGCGACGACCATCCGCAAGCGGTTGTGCATCCAGGCCTCCTCGCGGAGCTGGCGCATCCCGGCGTCGACGAGGGGATAGCCCGTCTCGCCGTCTTGCCAGGCCCGCAACGCTGCAGGGTCCTCGCGCCACTCGATCGGATTCGCGTACTCCCGATAGTTCTCGGTGACCACCGACGGATCGTCAGCGAGCACCTGCGCGTAGAACTCCCGCCAGGCCAGTTGCCGGCGGAACTCGGTCACGGACTCGCGTTCGTCCTCGCCGTCGGCGTCGCCCATCGCCCGCTCGGTCGCCGCGTACACCGCCCGGACGCCGACGGTGCCGAACTTCAGGTGGGGAGAGAGCCGCGAGGTGCCGTTCTCGGCGGGATAGTCCCGGCGCTCGGCGTAGCGGTAGATCGGTCCCGCACAGAACGACTCGAGGCGATCACGGGCGACATCCTGGCCGGCCGGGGGCACGGTCGCCTCGGGGTCGTCGAACCCCAGATCGGCGAGCCCCGGGAGCGGGTCGTCCTCGGCGGGGGCAAGGGCGTCCGCGGCCGGCGCGGCGTGGGGATCGTCCGCCGGGCGGTCGAGCCACTTGCGGCCGTAGTAGGAAAACACCGCGTAGGGCTCGCCCTCGTTCGTCGTGATCGAACCGGGCGCGTGGAGGACGGCGTCCGTGACCGCTCGGGACTCGACGCCGGCGTCGGTCAGCGCCCGCCGGACGGCCTCGTCGCGGTCGGCGGCAAGCCCGGAGTAGTCCTCTGCCCAGGTGACCGCGTCGGCGTCGTGCTCGTCGGCCAGTGCGGGCAGGCGCTCGCGCGGGTCGCCGCGCGCGACCAGCAGGTCGCTCTCGCGCTCGCGGTACCACGCCCGCAGGGCGGCGAGCGCGTCGAGCAGGAACGCCACGCGCGGGGGCGCGGCGTGTGCGAGGACGGCGTCGTCGAAGACGAACACCGGCAGGATCGGGCCGTCGGCGGCGGCCAGGGCGGCGTTGTCCCGCGCCCGCAGGTCCCGGCGGTGCCAGTGAATCTGCATACGTTTGGCGTGGGTCGAGACGGCCTTGAAGGCCGTGCCAACGGACCCGCGAACGGGTAGCGATCGGGAGGCCGCCGGAACGGCTTTCCCGCCGGTCGCCGTGGGCACGGGCATGTCCGAGGAACCCGTCACCTGCGAGATCGACGGCGACGTGGCACGGATCACGCTCGACCGGCCGGAGGCGCGCAACGCGCTCTCGGCGGACGCGGCGGCGGCCCTGATCGACGCCGTCGACGCGGTCGAGAACAGCGACGCCCGCTGTGTCGTGCTCGCCGGGTCCGGGCCGGCGTTCTGCGCCGGCGGCGACGTGGCGGCGATGCTCGAGGCCATCGAGACGGACACGCCGCCGGCCGAGCGGGTCGAGGTGGTCGTGCGGGCGGTCAACCGGGCGATCAGGCGCGTCTACGAGTGCCCGCTGCCGACCGTCGCGAAGGTCGACGGGCCGGCGTTCGGCGCCGGGGCCGGCCTCCTGCTGTCGTGTGACGTGCAACTGGCGAGCCCCGCGGCGAAGGTCTCGTTCGGGTTCCGGCGCGTCGGACTCGCGCCCGACTCGGGCGTCTCCTTTCTCCTGCCGCGCTACGTCGGCCTGAACACCGCGAAGGAACTCGTGTTCACCGGCGAACTGGTCGGGGCCGACCGCGCCCGCGAACTGGGGCTGTTCACCCGGGTGTTCGAGGACGGCGAGTTCGAGGCCGGCGTCGCGAACATCGTGGAGACCATCGCCGGGGGCCCGACGGTGGCGCTGACGGCGGCCAAGCGCCTCCTCGACGGGAGCCACGACTCTTTCGAGGCGACGACGGCCAGCGAGGCGACCGCGCAGGGCGTCGCGTTCAGCACGCGCGACCACGAGGAGGGCGCGCGGGCCTTCGTGGAGGGACGAGAGCCCGATTTCGCCGGCGAGTGATACGGATTCTTGCGAGTCATTCCCGTCTTGACCGCACGACGTCGTGCGGTCGGACCGGTACACAGTCGCAAGAATCCGTATGAGTCGGCACCGGTGGTTCCCCGACGGGACGACAGGGGAACGGCCCGACCCGCCAGCACGATGACGAAACAGTCACTACCCCCGACTGTCAACTCACCGCCATGACGAACGATCCGCCCTCCTGGGAGTTCAAGGAGCGCGACCTGATCATCCTGCGGGAACTGGCCGACGACCCGCAGCTGTCCTCGCGTGACCTGACGGAGATTCTCGAGAGCGAGCACGGCATCGACGTCTCGCACGTCACCGTCAGCGAGTCCATCCGCCGGATGCGCGAGGAGGGGGTGTTCCGGGAGGCGATTATCCCCAACGAGGAGTACTTCAACTTCGCGCTGTTCGAGTTCAAGTTCAACCCCGAGCACTTCGAGGACGGGTGGCGCGACGCCATGACGGCCATCCGCGAGGACCGGCACACGCTCTTTTATTTCCTCTCCGACGGCGAGTACCAGTGGAAGTCGGTGATGATGTTTCCCAGCCGGCAGGCCGAGTCGCGCTGGATCCACGACTTCTACAAGGAACACGGCGCAGTCATCCAGAACGTGCGCAACTCGGTGGTCCACAACGTCATGAAGTTCCGGACCGATCCGGACATCTTCACGGAGCTACAGAACGGGCGGTGATCGGAGCCACCGACGCCCCGGGACGACCGGCGACAGAGAGAACCGTCCGCCGACGCGTGCAAAAACGGGCGACGGAGAGAACCGACCGGCAACGGGTCCAACAGACCGGCGACGAAAAGAATCGACCAGCGACTACAGCTTCGACTCGGCGTCCTCGGCGAGTTCCTGCATCCGCTTGGAGACCCGGCCGGCGTCGGAGAACTCGTCCTCGCTCATGGCCGTCGCGAGCGCGTTGCCCAGCACGAAGACGGCGTGCTTGTGCTCGCTCTTGGACTTGTGCACGTCCGAGGGAGTCACGTCCAGTTCCTCGTAGGGGTCGAACAGTTCGGGGTCGACGCCGTCCATCTCGTCGCGGAAGAACTCCATGATCGTCACCATCTGCTCGTGGAGTTCGAGGAGCTCGTCTTTGTGCATCGTTGCCTCCACTATGCGATCCAACCAGTAAAAGGGTTGTCCGAGAACGGCTAGCAGAGGCTCAGAAGACGTACTCGTCGTCGTGTCCCATCATTCCGTCGTCCTCCAGGCCCGGCTCCTCGTCCTCCTCGATGGGGCCGCTGGTCTTGTACGCTTTCAGCCCGGTCGAGAGGAGGTCCTCGATCGCCTCCTCGCGGTTGAGAAACTCGCCCTGGTCGACGAGCTGGGCGATCTGCATCTCGAGGTGCTCCGGGATCGTAATCTCTACCTTTGGCATCGGATCGTTGGTGGCTTCGACAGACCCGTAGTTAAATCTGACGGGGGTCGTTGGCGATTCGAAGAACATTCGTTTCTGTAAGACGAAGAAAAAGCATCGTTACGTCGTCGATTGTTGTCCAAATACCCAAATCCGCCCTCGAAGGCGACGCATGCGGGCCGGGACCGACCACGTATATAGTTAGGCTCAAAGGTGGCGCGTCCCTACGGCCGTGTAATGGACCTGCCTCGCGGTGACGAGACGCCGGTTCGAGCGAGCAACGTGTCGTTCGTCACCCGCGGCCGTCGCGTCGAGGCTCCCCCCGTCCGGACCCTCCTGTCGACCGTCGAGGCGCCGCGGATCGCCTGGGAGACGGGCGAGGAGACGGTGGTCGCCGGCGGCGCCGCGGCGACGATCACCGCGGCCGGCGAGGGGCGATTCGAGACGGTGCGGGCACGGGCCCGCGACCTGTTCGAGGGGGCCGACAGCCCCGAAAGCGCGAGCCGGGCGGCCCGACCACGGCTGTTCGGCGGCTTCGCCTTCCACGAGGGCGACGGCGACGGCGACTCGCCCTGGGCCGGCTTCCCGGACGCGCTGTTCGTGTTGCCGGCCGTCCAGGTGACGGGCGTCGACGGCGAGTGGTGGCTGACGACGACCGCGGCCGGCCCCGAGGCCGCCCAGGCGGCCGACCGCCGCCTCGCCGAGTGGGCGGACCGGCTGGCCGGCCTGCAGGAGACACCGTCGGCGTCGCCGCCGGGCGTGGCGAGCCGCGAGCGGACCCCATCGAGAGCGGGCTGGCGCGATCAGGTTGAGGCCGCCCTCGAGCGGGTGGCCGACGGCTCGCTCGAGAAGGTGGTGCTCGCGCAGGCGCTTCGCACCACGCTCGCGGGCGACCTGTCGGTGCCGGACGCGCTGGCGCGGGTGAGCGAGGCCTACCCCGACTGCTATCGCTTCGTGATCGAACCGCCGGGCGCCGGGACCTTCTTCGGGGCGACCCCCGAGCGCCTGGTGTCAGTTCGGGGACGGACCGTCCGCACGGCGGCGCTGGCGGGGTCGACCGGGCGGGGGGACACCCCGGCCGAGGACGAGTGGCTGCGCTCGGACCTGCTCGACAGCGCCAAGGACCGCCACGAGCACGAACTCGTGGTCGAGGCCATCCGCGATCAACTCGCCCCCTCCGCGTCGACGGTGCGGACGAGCGAGACGAGCGTGCGGCGGCTGGCGACCGTCCAGCACCTCCGAACCCCGATCACCGCGGACCTCGCGGCCGACGAGCACGTCCTCTCGCTCGTCGAGGCGCTGCATCCGACGCCCGCCGTGGGGGGCCTGCCGCCCGACCGCGCACTGCGGACCATCCGCGAGAGCGAGGCGTTCGATCGCGGGTGGTACGCGGCGCCCGTGGGCTGGATCGACGGCGCCGGCGACGGCACCTTCGCCGTCGCCATCCGGTCGGCGCTGGCCCGCGACCGGACCGCCACGCTGTTTGCCGGCGCGGGCATCGTCGCCGACAGCGACCCGGACAGCGAGTGGGACGAGGTGCAACTCAAGTACCGGCCGATCCTGGACGCCCTGGAGTGACGATGGCACCGAACCGCAACACACTGTGGGGCGAGGTGATCCTCGAGGAACTGGCGGCCGCCGGCGTCGACGCCGTGGTCGTCGCGCCGGGCAGTCGGTCGACGCCGCTGACCGTCGCCGCGGCGCGGTCGGACCTGCGGGTGTACTCCCACCTCGACGAGCGCTCCGCGGCCTACTTCGCGCTCGGCCGGGCCCGCCGGACGGGGCGGCCGGTGCCGCTGATCTGCACGTCCGGCACCGCCGCGGCGAACTTCCACCCCGCTGTCGTCGAGGCCAGCCAGTCCCGCGTGCCGATGGTGCTGCTGACCGCCGACAGGCCGCCCGAACTGCAGGACAGCGGCGCCAACCAGACCGTCGACCAGGAGAAACTGTACGGCGACGCGGTGCGGACCTACCGGACGCTGCCCGAACCCGCGCCCGAACCGCGCCGGCTCCGCTCGCTCCGGACGACCGTCGCGCGGGCGATGGCGACTGCCACCGGCACGCCAGCCGGCCCAGTCCACCTGAACGCCCCCTTCGCCAAGCCCCTGGAACCGACCGAGGTGTCCGGCGACGTGCCCGCCGACCTCCCGGAGCGGGCGCCGCTGGGCGCCGCGGGACGGGACGGCCCGTTCGTGCGGACCACGGTCGGTCGACCGACGCTCGACGACGACGCCGTCGCGGACCTCGCGGCGGCGCTGTCGGCCGCCGACCGGGGGCTGCTGGTCGTCGGGCCCGCGAACGCGCCCACGCCGGCCCGGGACGCGCTCGCGGCGCTGGCCGAAGCGACGGGCTTTCCGGTGCTGGCCGACCCTCTCTCGGGTGTCCGGTTCGGCGACCACGTCGCCGAGACGCCGGT
>JBDGUH010000024.1:0-69863 GCA_042216055.1 Haloarculaceae archaeon | reverse complement strand
TCCGTCTGTCTCGATTGCGGCCATTCCAGTCGTTTCTCACCATTTCCGTGCTGGAACAAAGCGTTTTGGCTGCCCAGCGACCGGACAGTTACGGTCCGGCCCGGCGGTCGACGAGGTGCCAGCGGGCGGTCCAGACGACCCAGGCCGCGGCCGCGAGCGCCCCCGCGAACTCCGGGACTGCCACCCCACCGCGGGCGAACGCGCCGGTCGCGCTCCAGGCGAGCCACATGCCGAGGTGGGCCGTCCCCAGGAGCAGCGTGGCCACACCACGGGCCCTCGCCCCCGCCTGCACGTTGCCGGCGCCGTACGCCCACGCCGCAACGGAAAAGAGCAGGTAGAATCCGGCGGCCGCGGGGAAGTGCAGCGCCGTCGACTGAGGGAACACGCCGACGCCCGCCATCGACAGCAGCGCGAACCCCGCGATGATCGCGCCGGTCCCCTCGAGGGCGTTCGCCCGCAGGCGGACCAGCGTGGCAGCGAACGCCGCGCCCGCCAGGCCGCCCGTGACCAGTCCGCCGTCGAACAGCAGTCGCGTCGTCGGCGTGGCGACCGCCGTGTGAGCGCCCAGGTTCGAGAGCGCGTTGACCGACCAGTCGAACGACGGCGAGACGAGGGTCGCGGCGACGATAGCGAGCAGCGTCCACACCGCGGCGGCGATTCCCAGCCACAGACCGGCCCGCTCCGTGTCCATGCGATCTAACTGGGACACTCGCCACCTCAAACTAGGGGCGCCGCTCCCGGAACCCGGATGCAGTCCCGGGAACCGGACGCGTTCCCGGATTGATAGAGCCCAGAGTCGGACATTTGTGCTCCGCACCCGTACGCCCGGCCATGGAGTTCACCGTCATCCAGGGCGACATCGCGGCACAGTCCGCCGACGTGCTGGTCAACGCGGCGGGGACGAGCCTCCAGATGGGGTCGGGCGTCGCCGGGGCACTCCGCCGGGGCGCCGGCGAGGCGATCAACGAGGCGGCCGTCGCGCAGGGTTCTATCGACCTCGGCGCGGTCGCGGTCACGGACGCCTACGACCTCGACGCCGAGTACGTGATCCACGCCGCGGCCATGCCACACTACGGCGACGGGAAGGCGACCGCCGAGAGCGTCCGCGACGCGACCCGCAACGCGCTCGCGCGGGCCGACGAACTCGGCGCCGAGTCGCTCGTCCTGCCGGCGCTGGGCTGTGGCGTCGCCGGCTTCGACCTCCGGGCGGGCGCCCGCATCATCTGCGAGGCGATCCTGGACTACGAGGCCGACAGCCTCGCGGACGTTCGGCTCATCGCCTACAGCGACGCGGAGCACGAGACCATCAGCGAGGTGGCCGCCGCCGTCCGTGACTCAAACCCCGATTGAGCGTCCGGGGGCGTTAAGGCCGCCCTGTCCGTCCGGTCGGGCATGGACAGACGGACCTACCTCGCCTCGGGCACGCTCGCCGCGGCCGCGCTCGCGGGGTGTTCCGCCGACGCGCTCCCGCTCGGTGGGCCGACGGACCTCTCCGGGCCCGAACGACAGGCCGAAGACGACGAGACCTACCACGTCTACCGCGTCGACGGCGACCGCCTGCTCGTCGTGGGAGCGCTCTACCAGACGCCGCCGGCGGCCGGCGCCGCACGCCTGCCCTTCCGCCTGCACGTCTGGCACGCCGAGGACACCCACGTCGACGACCTCTCGTACACGATTCGCTGCCCGGCGGGCGACCCGAACGGTCAGGTGCCGCTGTACCTCGAACGGCCGAGCGGCAGTCCGTGGCCCGACACGACCTTCGAGCGCGGCGCGGAGATCAACGAGACGGTGCTCGAACTGTCGAACCTCGACCTGCAGGGCGAGGGCAGCATCACCCTCTCACTGCTCGCCGAGGCCGGTGACCGGGCCGCGGTGCCCGTCGCCGTCGACTACGAGGTCTCACTCTCGGGGGACGGCGGGCCGTATCGCGCCGACGACAGTCTCTCGTTCACGCTCGGGACTGGCGATTGAAACGGAGTCTCGCAAGTCATACGGATTGTTGCGACTGTCTACCAGTTCGATCGCACGACGGTGTGCGGTCGAGACGGGAGTGACTCGCACTCCCCGTACGACTGTCCGCGGTATCAGTTGATGGCACCGTGATCTACGACGAGTGATGCCGATCTTTTTGAGAAAGTTCTCTCTCGCGAGGAGAGTTGGATTCCCTTCCGATAAAACCTAATAGGATCGAATACAAACTGATACACACAATGCCTATCTCACAGGACGAGTTCCAGACGATCGACGAGGACGGGCCGATGCTCGACCTCGCACCCGACACGACGCAGGGGAAGGTCCACCAGTTCTTGCTCGAGAACGCCGACAAGGCGTTCCGTCAGCGCGAAATCGTTGACGCCGTCGACGTTCCGCAGGGGAGCGTCGGACCGACGCTCAAGCGCCTCGAGCAACACGGGCTGGTCAACCACCGCGACCGATACTGGAAGATCGCCGATGCCGAACACGCGGCCGCCTCGGCGGCCCACCTCGGGGCCGCCGCGGCCGACGCGAGAGACGGCGGGTTTTCCGACGAGGATGTCGAGGCGTGGATGAAGACCGCCGTCGACCCCATCGAAGGGAACGACGAGAGCGAGGACGCATAGATGGCGGCCCAGGGCGAGGTCGTGTGGGCGCCCGACCCGTTCAAGTCGGGCGACGGGAACCCCCGGCCGTGGTTGGTCGTGTCGGCCGACCGGCTCCCTACCCGGACGAGGAGTCGATTGCGGTCGCGTTCACCACCCAGTCGCACCACCCCAGTAGTTTCGCGGTGCCGAGCGATGCGTGGGTGCGGGGCGAACCCGACACGCAGAGCCACGTCCTCCCGTGGTCGGTGGCGACACTGAAGGACGACATCCACGTCGTCGGTGTGCAGGGAACGGTCACGGTCGGGTTCGCTGAGCGCGTCGCCACCGCCCTCATCTCCTACCTCGACCCGTCAGCTGCGGATGGGAGTTAACCGTATCCTTCTCAGCAAACCCGTGAGGAGCCGGGAGCTGGCAATTTGACTGAGCCTCGCCCCTCGTCACTGAAGTCGTGGAGAGCGTCGATCGGGGAGTGCGGTCTGCTCCAGGTCGGCCTCTGGCGGCGGCTCGCCTAGCCGGACGCGAAGCGGTTCCTCGCCGAGCAATCCGCGGTCGGCACACGCGCCGAGGTGAGCAGTCAACGTCTCCAGTACCTCCCCCCACGGTCGGAGCCAACCGACCTCATCCCGGAGAGCGCGACAGTCCACCTCGCTCCCGCCGATGGCGTCGAGGACGGCATCGTCACCCATATCGACGCCGCCGCGCTCGAGAATGTCCCAGACCGCGCCTTGGAACCCCATCCAGTCGATGTCGACCTCGGGATGCCGACGATCGCCCTCCCTGACGAACCACGGCGAGAGGTGGGCCCGCCACTTCCGGTATTCGGTGCGCTCTACTCGACGTGGGAGTTTCGCAAATGCGGGAATGCTGTAAGACGTCGGTCGAAACTCACTGACACTGAGATACCGACGGGAAATCGGATCGCTACTATCAGGAAGTTTCGAGCATCAGGGGAATGATCAACGAGGGAGTGACCAAAGACAGTCATATTCTCGAAGAGGACCACCCCGATTCCTCGAAGAACTACGAGCGGTCGTCTGTGACGAAGCATGAGCGAGGAACCGACCGCCGCACGTCCACATCTTATATGTAGGACGATCGGTTGTTAAAAATTGGGGGAGTCAGACTGCCACTGTAGCGTGGTTTGATTCAGCAGTGACAGATTCATCCCACGGCTTAGCCGTGGGTTTTCTCCTGTATCTCGTATAAGCCTGTTACAGACGAACTCTTGCGAGTCCGTCCCGTCACTCGTGGCCCGAGACGGGCACGGGTTCGTAGGGGGCTTCCAGCCACTCCACGTCGCTGGCCGAGAGGTCGATGTCGAGGGCCTCGACGGCCTGTTCGAGGTGTTCGACGCTCGTCGTGCCGACGATGGGTGCGTCGACCCACTCCTTGTCGAGGACCCACGCCAGCGCGATCTGTGCCATCGAGGCGTCGTACTCGTCGGCCAGTTCCTCGACGCGCTCGTTGACTGCGCGGTTCTGCCGGTAGGGGTGTTCGTACATGTGTTCCTCCGCCTCGCCGCGGGTGGTCGCGTCGATCTCCTCGTGGGGTCGGGTGAGGTACCCGCGGGCCAGCGGGCTCCAGGGGACGACGCCGACGTCCTCCTCCTGACAGAGGGGGAGCATCTCGCGTTCCTCCTCCCGGTAGACCAGGTTGTAGTGGTTCTGCATCGTTTCGAAGCGGGCGATCCCCTCGCGCTCGCTGACCCGCTGGGAGCGCGCAAACTGGCGGGCCCACATCGAGGAGGCCCCGGCGTGGCGGATCTGCCCGCGGCGCACGGCGTCGTCGAGGGTTTCGAGCGTCGTCTCGACGGGCGTGTCGTAATCCCACCGGTGGATCTGGTAGAGGTCGATGGTGTCCATTCCCAGGCGATCCAGCGAGTGTGCCAGTTCCTGCTCGAGGGCCTTCCGCGAGAGGCCGCCCGAGTTCGGATCGTCCTCGCGCATCCGGAAGAATCCCTTCGTGGCGACGACCTGCTCGTCGCGGTCGTACTCGGAGAGGGCGTTCCCCAGCACCCGCTCGGACTCGCCCCGCGAGTACATGTTCGCGGTGTCGAAGAAGTTGATGCCCAGGTCGATCGCCCGCTCGATGATCTCGCGGGACGCGTCCTCCTCGAGGACCCACTCGCGCCAGTCGGGGGTGCCGAAGCTCATACAGCCCAGACACAGTCGACTGACCTCCATGCCCGTCGCGCCGAGGGTGGTGTACTCCATAGGGGGTGGGCGGGCGGCGCGACCAAAAGGCTGCCCCGTCGCGTCGTTCGCTCGACATCACACGGCGTCGAGCGAGAGGCGATCGACGTAGCGGCGCGTCAGCGCGTACAGGAGCGCCGCGACGACGACGTAGCCCGCGACGTGGGCGAACGTCAGCCCGGTCGCGCTGTCGATGGCGAGTTTCGCGGCCGTCGTCGCCGGGTGTTCGGGGAGCAGGACAGCCGCGCCGAACACCGCGAGCGTCAGGACCGAGTAGGACAGTTGCGCCGACCGCCGCTGGCCGAACCGCAGGCCCAGCACGACGCCGAAGACGACGACGATCGCCGCGACGGCGGTTACGAGCGCCAGCATCGCGAGCGGGTTCGCGACGGTGATCCCGTTGAGCGAGAGCAGGCCCAGCCACAGCGCCGCCTGGGCGGGCGCCAGCGCCACCATCGCCAGGGCCTTCCCCTCCATCACGTCGAGCGAGGACACGGGGGCGACCCGGAGCAGTTCGAGCGTCTCCCGCTCGATCTCCTCGGTGACGGAGTCGACCGCGACGGAGCCGCTGATGAACGGCGGCAGGAACAACAACAGCGGCAACAGCACCGTGTAGGTGAACCCGAAGTACGGGCTCGCGTTCGCCTCGCGGGGCAGGGACAGGGGCTCGCGCGCGAGGTGGGCCGACCGCCGTTCGCGTTCCGTCCGCTCCAGCGACTGCAGCACGCCCCGGACCTGCACGACGACGAACGTCGTGCGGATGTTGCCCTCCGGGACGGTCGCCGTCACCTGGAGGACCCGCCCGGCGCCCTCCGTCGCGGGCACGTAGCTCCCGACGAGGACGGCGTCGACGTGCCCGTCGGCGAAGGCCGCGCTGGCCGCCTCGCGGTCGGCCAGCGGGACCGGCGTCGCGCCGTCCTGGCTTCGAACCGCGGCCACGAGTTCGTCGCTCGCGTCGCCCGTCACGCCGATCTGGACGCCCTGTGCGTTCACCGAACCGGGGTGGTACAGCGACGTGAGCCCCACCACCAGGAACGAGGAGAACGCCGCCACGAACAGCTGGATGAGGATCGCCAGCACGATGGTCTTCTCGCGGGACAGCGAGGCCAGATCGCGGCGGGCGATCACCAGCCGCGGGTCGCGGCTACCCGACAAGGACGGTCACCACCGTGTAGTTGTAGGCGAAATGGATCGCCATCGCCGCCAGGAGTGCGACCGCGTACGCGCGGCGATTCCGGCGCGCCCCCAGCGACGACACCGACGCCGTCAGGACGTGCAACGCCAGCGGCGCGACGAGAAACAGCGCCGCGACGAGGACGACCGGGACGCCCGAGGGGGCCAGTCCCGTCACCAGCGCGGCCCGTCCCGCCGGGACGGTGCCGAGGCCCACGAGGCGGGCGACGAGGACGAACTTCTCGGCGACGAAGAAGCCGACGCCGCTCAGCGCGCCGACGACGAGCGCCGACCGCAGCGACCGCTCGTAGCGCGCGTGGGCGTAGCCGGCGTAGAGATGGAGGCTCTTGGCGAGTTCCTCGACGACGACCACGGCCGCGATCACGAGGACGATCGACACGCTGCCGAGCGCGAACAGCAGGGCGATGGCGGCCAGTTCGGCCACGAACACGAACGGGAGCAGGATGACGCTCAGTTTGAACGCGCTCGCGGGCCGGGCGATGCGACCGGCCAGCGCGTCGAGCACCTTCAGCGGGATCGACCGCTGCGTGAACATGTCCTCCTCGCGGTACAGGCCGGCCCCGAGACCGAAGAGGACGAGGGCGGTCAGCGTCGGCGGCGCCGTCGAGAACAGGAAGTCCGTCAGCGAGACCGCCTGGGACTGGAGGTCCCTGACCACGAGCGTCAGCGGCGAGATGAGCGCGACGGGGGTCACCTGCGTGAAGATGGCCGGGACGAACGCGTAACTCGTCAGCGACACCGTCACCGTCACCGTCACGAAGGTGAGTTCCTTGAACGACCGGGCGAACATCGCGCCACAGAACGTCGCGGCCAGGAACAACAGCGCCAGCGGCGTCACGGCGAGCACCGCGACGACCCCGCCGCCCGGGGCGATCCCCGAGAACCGCAGGCCGAGCGTGATCGTCGTCACGACGCCCATCGCCGCGAGGAAGTACGGGAGCGTCTTGCCGGCGATGACGTCGGCCCGGGTCACCGGCGAGACGAGCAGCAGTTCCCCCCGGCGGTTCAGCCGCTCGGACAGCATCGTCGACCCGTAGGCCTGGATGACGAAGTTCAGCGGCACGATGAACAGAAAGGCGAGCACCAGCGACTCGAAGGGGAACGGCGGAGCGATGTCCGCCGGCGTCCCGCGCATGTTCCGGCCCGTCAGCCCGCCGCCGACGCCCCCCGCGAAGTCGCCGGGGTTCACGCCGCCGCTGGTCCCGCCGCCCGTTCCCCCGCCGCTCGTCCCGCCGGTGTTGCCCCCGCCCGTCCCACCGCCATTGGTCCCGCCGTCCGTCCCACTGCCGCTCGTCCCGCCGCCCACGCCGAACGTGGAGCCGCCCTGTCGCTCGTACTGCAGCGTCACCGAGACGGGGTAGGCGGCCGTCCGGTTCCCGGACCGGGCCTCCCGGGCCATCAGTCGCTCGTTGTACCCCTCGACCGCGCTACGGAACTCCGCGAGCGCCGCCTGTCCCTTCGGCGAGTGGGCGACCGCAACCACCGACGTCCCCCTGACGACGAGGTCCTGGTGGCCCGCTTCGAGCGCCGACACGTCCGGGTCACGCACCGCGAAGGTCGGGTCGGCGGACGCGGCCGGGTAGTACGGGCTCGACTCGTCGATGCCGATCCGATAGAGGCCGGCGTCGAGTTGCGTTCCGCCGCCGCCACCGGCCGCTGCGAGCCCTCCCACAGCCGCCATCGCCACGACCGCGACGGCCATCGCGAGCAGCGTCCGGCGGTCCACGCCCCCGGCGTTTTTCGTCACCTCCCAGCGGGCGATGCGGACCAGTTTCCGCGGGTCCATCAGGACCCACCGCCCTCTGCGACGGTGAGAAACACCTCTTCGAGACTGGACTCCTCGGTGCGGATGTCGATTACCTCGCCGCCGCGCTCGTCGGCGGCCGCCCGCGTCGCCTCGACCTCGTCCATGCTGGCGACGACGCGGTGCCACCGGCCGTTCTCGCGGTCCGCTTCCGGGAGTTCGACGGTCGTGTAGACGTGATAGCGGCGGTCGCCGTGCTCCTCGCGGAGCTGCTCGAGGTCGCCCCGAGCGACGATCGCGCCCTCGTTCATGATGGCGACCCGGTCACAGATCGATTCGACGTGAAAGAGGTTGTGCGCGGAGAAGACGATGGTCTTGCCCTCCTCGGCCAGTCGCTCGGTGAACTCGATGACGTAGTTGGTGGTGAGCGGGTCGAGCCCGGAGGCCGGTTCGTCGTAGATCAGCACGTCGGGGTCGTTGATCAGCGAGCGCGCGATGGCGACCTTCCGCTTCATCCCCTTGGACATGTCCCCGAGCTTTCGCTCGCGGTGCTCGAGGTCGAGTTCGTCCAGCGTCTCGTGCATTCGCTCGTCGGCCACCTCCCGGGGCACGTCGTAGAGGTCTGCGAAAAAGCGCAGGTACGAGACGGGCGTCATCTCCTCGTAGAGGGGCGACTCCTCCGGGAGAAAGCCCAGTCGCCGGCGCATCTCCGTCACGTCGGCGTCGTAGCCCGCGACCGTCGCCTCGCCGGCCGTCGGTTCGAGCAGGCCGGCGAGCATCTTCAGGGTGGTCGTCTTCCCGGCCCCGTTGGGGCCGATGATGCCGAAGACCTCGCCCTCCCCGACCGAGAACGTGCTCCCCTCGACGGCGACGAAGCCCCCGTACTCCTTTCGCAACTCCCGGGCCTCGATCATCTGCCGGCGGTTGTGACCGGACCAACCTATAGGTTGGCCTCCGGAATGAGACGTTTGATAATCGGGGCCTACCTGGTGATCGTTACTCGCGGCGGGGCGTGCTCCCGTCGCATCGTCGCTCGCATCCGGCCGTTGGCTCGCTACTGTGTCGCCTGTCGTACGTTTGCGACGCGGTGGATGTCCTCCTCGATGCCGGCGCCGTCACAGTCCTCGTTGGGGCATCGATAGTGCCACCCGTCCTCCGTGGCCGCTCGCTCGGCGAATCGCTCGCCACACTCGTCACAGAAGAGTTCGCCCGCGTCACAGGTGTCCCGGTGGAGTTCGAGTTCGAGTTCCGTGTTGAACGTCTGCTTGCAGTCCCGGCAGATGTGGGGCATAGTCGGAGCTTCTCCCGCATTCCTTATATCTGCACCGGACCGTTCACGTCCCGCGGTATGGGTCCCGGGATTGTGAACCGTTCGCACGATTCGGTGGACATACGTCCAGCGGTGTCGGTCCGCGTTCGTACGGTGGACCGCACGCCCGAACCCGGCGCCGTTAGAGGATGTCCTCGACGTGGTCGGCGACCTCCTCGGGGGTGTCGCCGACGGGGACGCCGGCGTTCTCAAGCGCGGTGATCTTGGACTCGGCGGTGCCGGTGCCGGACCCGGAGACGATAGCGCCGGCGTGGCCCATCCGCTTGCCCGGCGGCGCGGTCCGCCCGGCGATGAACCCCGCGACGGGCGTGTCCATGTACTCCGCGATGTAGTCCGCGGCCTCCTCCTCGTCCTCGCCACCGATCTCGCCGCACATCACGACGGCGTGGGTGTCGGGGTCGGCCTCGAACAGTTCCAGCGCGTCGATGAAGTCCGTCCCGATGATCGGATCGCCGCCGATACCGATGGCCGTCGACTGCCCCAGTCCGCGCTCCGTGAGGTTGTCGACGACCTGGTAGGTGAGCGTCCCGGACCGGGAGACGAGGCCGACGTTCCCGGACGCGAAGATGTTGCCCGGCAGGATCCCCAGTTTGGCGACGCCGGGCGTGATGACGCCGGGGCAGTTCGGCCCGACGAGGTGGGTGTCCGTGTGACGGAGTTCGCTGTACACCTCGCTCATGTCCTGGGTGGGGATGCCCTCGGTGATCGCGACCACCAGATCGAGCGGGGCGTCGAGCGCCTCGAACAGCGCGTCGCCCGCGAACGCCGGCGGGACGAACACGACGGCGGCGTTGGCGTCTTCCTCCTTCGCCGCCCGTTCGACGGTGTCGTAGACGGGGACGCTGGCGACCTCCTGACCGCCCTTGCCCGGCACCGCGCCGGCGACGACGTTGGTGCCGTACTCGATCATCTGCTCGGTGTGGAACCGGCCCTCGCCGCCGGTGATGCCCTGCACGACGACGCGGGTGTCCTCGTCGACTAGCACGCTCATTCGAACCACCCCGTGGTTCGAATGCGGTCGTCAGTCGCAGTGCGACGAGCGAAGCGAGTCGCGAATCGTCTGACGGAACTCATTCTTCCACCTCCTCGTCGGCGTACTCGACGGCACGTTGGACCGCGTCCTCAAGCGTCTGTTCGACGGTCACCAGTTCTGTGTTGAGAATCTCCATGCCTTCCTCCGCGTTGGTGCCGGCGAGGCGCACGACGACGGGCTTGGGAATCTGGTCGAACGCGCCCAGCGCCTCGTTGATGCCGCGCGCCACCTCGTCGCCGCGGGTGATGCCGCCGAAGATGTTGAACACGACGGCATCGACGTTGTCGTCGGAAAACACCATGTCCAGGGCGTTCGCGATGCGGTCGGCCTTGGCGCCCCCGCCCACGTCGAGGAAGTTGGCGGGGGACCCGCCGTAGTGGTCCACGAGGTCGAGCGTCGTCATCACGAGGCCCGCGCCGTTGCCGATGATGCCGACGTTGCCCGACAGGCGGACGTAGTCGAAGTCGTACTCGTCGGCCTTGCGCTCGAGTTCGTCCTCGGCGCCGGCCCCCGCCTCCATCTCGGCGAGGTCGGGCTGGCGAAAGAGGGCGTCGTCGTCGACGTTGAACACGGCGTCGGCGGCGATCACCTCGTCGTCTCCAGTGATCATGAGGGGGTTGATCTCGGCGTCCGACCCGTCGCGTTCGTCCCAGAGCTGGTAGAGGGTCCGCAGGATCGAGGCCACGTCGCCCGCGACCTCGCGGTCGACGCCCGCGTCGTAGACGGCCTTGCGGGACTGGTAGGGGTGCATCCCGAAGGCGGGGTCGACGTGCTCGCGCGCGATGGCCTCCGGGTCCTCGGCGGCGACCTCCTCGATGTTGACGCCGCCCCGCGTCGAGACCATGGCGACGGGCTCGCCCTCGCCCCGATCCATCGTCACGCCGACGTACAGTTCGTCCTCGAAGTCGACGGCCGCCTCGACGAGGACGCGCTCGACGGTGTATCCCTTGAGATCCATCCCGAGGATGTTCCCGGCGACCTCCCGGGCCTCATCGGCGTCGCCCGCGAGTTCGATGCCGCCGGCCTTCCCCCGCCCGCCGACGTGGACCTGTGCCTTGATCGCGACCGGGAACCCGATCGCCTCCGCGGCCGCCACCGCCTCGTCGACGGTGTCGGCGAGGTCCGACGCCGGCGTCGGAATGCCGGCCTCGGCAAAGACCTGTTTGGCCTGGTACTCGTGTAGACGCATCTCTACGGAGTCGGGTACGCCGGCGCTTAAATCCCTTCATCCAGGTCGGGAATCCCGCACGTTCGACTGCCACAAAAGATTTATTCCACGATTCCGAACCGGGAACTGCTGGCATCCGCCAGGGTGCCGGCCGATACGACCGGTGTGACTGCTCTCTCTGGATGGCCTTTCCGTCCGTCTCTCGGGTCCATTCCCTTTCGATGCGTTGTCGCAGGAACTCGAGGTTCGCCGCGAAGCTACAGTTCGACCCCACCCGGGATCAGACTCGACGAGCGCCGGAGGCTCCCGTCCACGTCGTAGACGAGCAGCGTCCGCTTCTCGTAGACCCGGGACGCCCCCGCCGCGTCGGTGATGCGGACGGCGTAGTCCGTCTGGTCGTCGGGCCGTTCGCGCGCTGTCTCGACGAGCGCCTCGACCGACGCCGCGTCGAGGTTCGCCTCGATGATGAACTGGCCTGTCACGCGGTCCGTCACCGAGAGGACCCCCTCGGGGTCGTCCGCCCCGTCGAGCGGGGTCTGCAATCGGACGGTCACGTCTATCTGGTCGCCCTCGAGCCCACCGGCGTCGGGTTCGTCGAGACGCTCCGCGATCGTCTCCGTCGGTCCGTCGAACGCCACCACGATCTCGGGGGCGGCGTCCGTCGAGGTGCTGTCTGCTGTCCGGACGGTCACGTCGAAGTAGTCACGCCGCATCTGACGTTTCGACGTACGTGACCAATTACCATGAACGTAACGCCGCCGGCGGACGAGACCAGTGGAGGGCGCGACCGGTAACCTTTAACTTCCGCCGCGGTCCCGGTCAGCCATGGCCCTGGTGGACTCGGAGTACGCCGGCGAGTTCGCCGTCCTCGCGACGTGGGTGGCGGGACTGCTCCCGTGGTCGGTGTCGCTGCTCCGGACCGGCCAGTTCACCGTCGTCGCCATCCGCTTTCTCCCCGTCCGGGCGCAGTACATCTTCGGCGCCGGATTCGGGCCGCTCGAGCGGCCGTTCCTGTGGACCTGGGACGTACCCGGGTTTCTGCACGGGTCCGGTACCGGCACGGCCTGGCTGCGAGCGGGCGCGTGGCTCGCCGTCGCCGCCCTCGCGGTGTACCTGGTCGCCCTGGCAGCGAGCGTCGCGTTCTACGTCGCCGAGGACCGCCTGACGGGTCTCCCGGTCCATCCCGTTCGATTCCTGGGCGCGTCGCTGCTCGCCGTCGGCCTCCTGGTGACGGTCGCCGGCCTCCTCTTTCTCCGCTATCGCACCGGTGTCGGCCTCCCCGTCGGCGGCCCGATCACGGTAGCGCTCGCCTACCCCCTCCTGCGGGTCCCGCTGGAGTGATCCGCGACGCGCGACGGGATTTAAGTAGCAGGACGAGAAACCACGCGGACAGCTACGCGGCCGACCCAAGCGATGTCAGATCACGAGTCCCCCGAAGGCGACGAGTCGTCGGGTCCGCTGGCGGGCGTCCGGACCTGGTTCCGGCGGACCGCGCGCATGCTGAGCGGGGCCGCCGTCCCGGTGGCGAACTACGACCCCGCGCGACACGGCCGCGTCGTCGGGACCGCGGGCGTCGAGGGATTCGAGGAGGTCGAGCGCTACTGGCTCAACGCGCCCTTCGCCTTCGCCGCGATCCACCGCGATCCGGACACCGACGAGCACCGCTACGAGGTGGTCGAGCCGGCCCTCGACGACTTCGAGTCGGAACTGCTCGAGCGCCTGTTCGAGGACATCAGGGATCCGCTTATCTACCGCGAGGAGATTGACGACGACCCCGAGAGAGCCCTCGAGGAGGCGCTCCGGGCGCGCATCGAGGAGTTCGGCGTCGTCGTCGAGCCCGAGACCTACTTCCGGCTGTACTACTACCTGCACCGGGCGTTCCAGGGGTACGGCAAGATCGACCCCCTGATGCACGACCCCCACATCGAGGACATCTCCTGTGACGGGGCCGGCCTCCCCATCTTCGTCTATCACGACGCGTACACCGACGTACAGACGGACGTCGTCTACGACGAGCAGGACCTGGACAACTTCGTCATCCAGCTCGCCCAGCGGTCGGGCCAACACGTCTCGGTCTCGGACCCGGTCGTCTCGACGACGCTCCCGGACGGGTCCCGGGTCGAACTCGCGCTGGGCGAGGAAGTCACGCCGCGGGGCTCCGCGTTCACCATCCGGAAGTATGCCGAAGAGCCGTTCACCCCGATCGACCTCCTGAACGTCGGCACGTTCAGCCTCGAGATGCTTGCCTACCTCTGGCTCGCCATCGAGTCCAACAAGTCGATGCTGTTCGCCGGCGGCACCGCGGCGGGCAAGACCACCTCGATGAACGCCGTCTCGATGTTCATCCCGCCCCGCTCGAAGGTGCTCACCATCGAGGACACCCGGGAGCTGTCGCTGTACCACGACAACTGGCTCTCCTCGGTCACCCGCGAGCGACTGGACGAGTCCGACATCACGATGTACGACCTGCTGCGCTCGGCGCTGCGCCACCGGCCCGAGTACATCGTCGTCGGCGAGGTGCGCGGCGAGGAGGCGATCACGCTGTTCCAGGCGATGAACACCGGGCACACGACGTTCTCGACGATTCACGCCGACTCGATCCAGACGGTCATCAACCGCCTCGAGAACGAACCCATCAACGTCCCGCGGCCGATGGTCTCCTCGCTGGACGTGCTCTGCGTGCAGGTGCTCGGCCGCTCCGCGGGCGAGCGGGTGCGCCGGATCCGTTCGGTCGCCGAGATCGAAGGCATCGACCAGCGGACGGGCGAACTGGATTACTCGAACGCCTTCTCCTGGGAGGCGACAGGGGACGAATTCACCGAATCGGGAAGCGACCTGATGGAGGAGATCCGGAGCGAGCGTGGCTGGAGCCAGTCGGAACTGCTGAGCGAGTTGCGGAACCGCCAGCGCTTTCTCAAGTACCTCCAGTCGGAGGGCGTCACCGACTACCGGCGGTTCACCGCGATGGTCAACAAATACTACGCTGACGCCGAGCGCGTGATAGACCGGATCGACCGGGCCGGCGTCGAGGTCGAGACGTGAGATGGCACTGAACCCGCTCGGACTGGCACCGCTCGGCGTCGTCGTCGTGCTCCTGGGCGTCGTCCTCTACGGCCAGGTCGACGAGGGCTGGAACCGCTCGCTCTCGCGGTTCGCTCGCCGGCTGTTCGGCCGGTACGTCACCGAGAACGAGGACCGCCGCCGCCTCATCGAGTCGGCCTACGTCGGGACCACCTACCGCGCGTACGCCGCCCGGACCTTGCTGTACACCGGGCTGGCCGCGGTGTGTGGCGCGATCCTGGGGACGTATCTCTTCGGAGGGATCCTGCTGGCGATCCCGGGGCTCGTTCACCTGCTCATGGGGCTCCCCGAGACGATGGTGCGCGCGTTCGGCCTGCGGGGGTTCCAGCTCGTCCTCAGCGAGACGGGGACCCTGATCGTCGTCACCGCCGGCGGTCTCATCGGCGGCCTGGTCGGAGCCGGCCTCACGTACCTGCTGCGCTGGGAACTCCTGAAGAGCCGCGCGGAGGTCCGCCGGCGGGCGATCGACGCCGGCCTCGCGCGGACGGTCGCGTTCATGTACGCGCTCTCCCGTGGCGGAATCGCCTTCCCCCAGACGCTGCGGACGCTCGCGAACAACGACGACATCTACGGCGAGAACGCCCGCGAGGCCGGGGTCGCGGTCCGGGAGATGGACCTGTTCGGGCGCGACATGATCACCGCGCTGCGCCGGATGTCCCGTCGCACGCCCAGCGAGACGTTCAAGACGTTCTCGGAGAACCTCGCGAGCGTCCTTCAGAGCGGCCGGTCGCTCTCGACGTTTCTCAGCGACCAGTACGAGCGCTACCAGGAGGAGGCCCAGGAGCGCCAGGAGGACCTGCTCGAACGCCTCGCCACCATCGCGGAGGCCTACGTCACCGTCTTCGTGGCGGCCGTGCTCTTTCTCGTGACGATCCTGCTTGTGTTCGGGCTGACCACCACGGACACGCTGTGGCTGCTCCAGTTGCTCGGCTACGTGGTGGTGCCGCTCGCGAACGTCGGTTTCATCGTGTATCTCGGTCAGCGCCTCGAGGAACTGGGCATCCAGCAGTGCGGGAACGACGCCCCGCTGGCCGACTACCGGACTGCCACGTTAGGCAGGCCCGACCTGTCGAGCCCCCGCGCCGACGGCGGCGCGGCACTCGACGAGCGCCGGCGGCAGTTGCAGTTCTACGACCGCGCCCAGCGCGTCCTGCGGTTGCTCCGCCAGCCCGGCCGGACGATCATGCGACAACCCACGCGGATCTTCTACGTGACTGTTCCGCTGGCCGCCGTCTACCTCCTGTGGCGGGCGCCCGCCGCGTTCCAGACCAGCGCCGTCAACCTCCGCATCCTCGACGACGTGCTGGTCCAGACGGCGCTGTTCCTGCTGGCGACCTACGCCGTCGTCCGGACGTACTACACTCGCCGGATCGACCGCATCGAGGCCGCGACCCCCGAGCTGTTCGACCGGCTCGCCAGCCTCAACGAGGCGGGCATGACGCTCGTCGAGAGCCTCGAGCGGACCCGCGGGAGCGACCTGGGCGTGCTCACCGACGAGGTCGACCGCATCTGGGCCGACGTGCAGATGGGCGCCAACGCCGACGACGCGTTCGTCCGGTTCGGCCGCCGGGTCCGGACGACGGCCATCTCGCGCATCGTGACGCTGCTGGTCAACGCGATGCGCTCGAGCGGGCAACTCGGTCCCGTCCTGCGGATCGCCTCCCAGCAGATCCGCTCGGACCTGCGGATGCGCCGCCAGCGCCGCCAGCAGATGCTCACCTACCTCGTTGTCATCTACATCTCGTTTCTGGTCTTTCTGGTCATCATCGTCGCCGTCGAGTCCGTCCTCGTGCCCAGTCTGCCCTCGAACGTCCCGACGCCGTCCTCGACGAATCGGCTCGGCGTCGACGCTTCGCAGTTCGCCCGCCTCGGGCAGGTCAACAAGGCCGCCTACACGCTGATCTTTTTCCACATCGCGCTGATCCAGTCGGTGCTGTCGGGCTTCGTCGGCGGCCAACTGGGCGAGGGGTCGCTCCGTGACGGTGCCAAGCACGCCGCGATCATGCTCGCGGTGGCGTACGGCGTGTTCCTGCTGGTGTCTGCCCCGGTCGCCTCGCTGACCGTGAACGACCCCGCGACCGTCGGCGACTCGCTCACCGTCCAGTCGGCGGACCTCTCGGACGGGGGGTATCTCGTCGTCCACGCAAGCGACGCCAACGGGACGGTCCTGGGTCGGTCGGCGTATCTGGTCCCCGGGACTCACCACGACGTGCGGATCGACCTCTCGCGGTCGGTTGGAGCGGGCCACGACGTGACTGTCGTCGTGCACATGGACACCGACGACGACCAGGCGTTCGAGTACGACGGCGGCGAACTGGACCGCCCCTATCCCGCCGCCGGGCAGGGGCGGTGGGTCACCGTCACCGTGGAGGCGCGCTGACGGCGGTCATCACGCTTCGCCGGGGGCGGCGCTTGCCCGGGGATAACGTATCCAGTTCGGTCACAGCGTCACGGCCGAACTCCCCGACAGCGTCTCCGGAGCGGTGAGTCGGACGACCGTCGTCCCGCCGGATGGGGTGTTCAACCGAACGGTAATCGACTCGCCCTCCCCCGAGTCCGTGCCCGTTGTTCACGACCGTGTCCACGCCGGCGAACGCGTCGTCGACGTCGATTCTGATTCTGGCCCTGTCCGCGGGGTCGTTCAACACGCCGCTGTCCGAAATCGACTCGTCGTCGTCCTGAATGGTTGAGACCCAGAACGTCGTCGAGTTCGGCGCTAGTGTGCCGCCGTAGACCGCCCCCGACGTCAGGTGAACGCTCCCCCGCTCACCCACGATCTGCACCGTGGTGTTGTCCAGGTCGACGTTCCCCGACCCGGGCGCGAGTTTCACGGTCAACTCGGCGTACTTGATCGTGTCCGCCCGTGTGTAGATGTCGTGACCGTACGTGTAAACGACCTGGAGACGGTCCGTCACCTGTTCGCTGCTCTGCTGGCCCGTCCGCTCGGCGCTGCTCTGGAGGAACCCGGCCGTGCTGATCAGGACCCCAGCGGCGATTGCGGCCACCAGCACCATCGCGATGAACACGATGAGGGTCCCGATGCCAACCTGGGCCCGGTCGGACGCTTTCCTCGACGGTGTCGCTGTCACGTTTTCGGGTGTGCGTCGCGAACCGGTGAAAAGGCCTGTGTCCGAGTTACAATTCTGATAACGCCAGTCACACGACGAGTGTTACGCCTCGAGCACGTCGGCGCCCGCCAGGTCGTAGGCCTCGAGGGAGGACGCCTGCGCCTCGACCAGATCCCGGAACAGCGCCTGGGTCGCCTCGGGGGTGAGCGACCCGACGAGGGGGTCGCTCCGGAAGGCGCGAAACGCGGGATCGAGGTCGCCCTCGAATCCCGCCTCGACAAGCGTCTCCTGGTTGCGGACGTGCGTCTCGACGAGCGCGACCACCTCGCGGGGCATGGGCCCGGCGACCAGCGGCCGGCACCGGTCGCGGCCGAGCAGTGCGTTCGTCTCGACGACGGCCCCCGCCGGGAGATCCGGACACTGCCCGCGGTTCGGAACGTTCACGTTCGTCTCGAGAGCGCCGTGGCCGAGCAGCGCCGCGATCACGTCGACCATCTCCTCGTCGGACCGCTCGAGCGAGATCGATCGGTCGCCCGCGAGGACGGCCTCGCGGCGGCGCTCGCCGGACGGCCACAGGTCAGCGCGGTAGGACCCCGGCGTCAGCCGAAAGCCCCACCGGTGGACCGCTTCGGGGTCCTCGATCCGGAGATACCAGGGGACGAACTCGGCGAGGTGGCGGTCGCCCGCGACCGGGTACGCGCCGTACCGGCGATAGAGGTCGAGCGCCACGTCGCCGTGGCCGACGAAGAAGTCGGCGTCGGCGAGCGACCCGGCCTCGAACCGGGGGAGCGGTTCGCGGTCCGCGAGTTCCGCCTCGAGGACGTCGAACAGGTCCCGACCGCGCCAGTGGGCCTCGTCGACCCAGGTGAAGTGGTTAATCCCCCAGACGTCGAGCGCGATCTCGTCGGCCGCCGCCTCCGCGTCGAGGTGTCGCTCGACCAGTTCGGCGAGGGCGCGCTGGGTGCCCGCCACCTCGTGGCAGAGTCCCAGGGCGTTGATGTCGGGGTACTCCTCGTACAGCGTCCGCGTCACGACGCTCATCGGGTTGGTGTAGTTGAGCACCCACGCGTCGGGGCACTGCTCCCGGACCGCGGCGGCGACCTCGCGGTACTGGGGGATCGACCGCAGGGCGCGCATCACGCCGCCGGGGCCGACCGTGTCGCCGACCGACTGGTAGACGCCGTACTCCTTCGGGATCTCGAGGTCGTGGTACATCGTCGCGTCGGGCGGGTCCTGCGTCGAGCAGACCACGACGTCCGCCCCGTCGAGCGCCGCCTCGAGCGACGACACCGCCTCGTAAGTCCACTCCCCGTCGGCGTCCGGGAGCGACTGGACGTGCTCGCCCAGGCGCCGGTTGCGCGCCGCGCTCTCCTCGTCGCGGTCGTACAGCGCCACCGTGCCGCCAAAGTCCGTGGTCGTCGCCAGGTCACAGATCAGCGTCGGCGCCCAGTTACGGCTCCCGCCGCCGACGACGGCGATCCGGACCTCGGTCCGGGGGTCTCCGGCCCCGTCGAGCGTGTGCATGACTCCGGGCGAGGGGTGCCGGCCCCAAAAGGCCTCGGTCGGGTGTCGTACGGATTATTGCGAGTCACTCCGATTTCGACCGACCACGTCGTGCGGTCGGACCGGTACACAGTCCCAATAATCCGTATCAGTCGTAGTGGAACTCCGTCCAGGGCCCCTCGCGGAAGGGGTACTCGTCGACGACCCCGAGGTCGACCTCGACGCCGAGGCCCGGGCCGTCGGGGACCGACAGACGCCCGTCCTCGACGGCGGGTTCGCCGGCCAGCAGGTCGAAGGCCAGATCGAAGGGGTACATCCCGGGGTCGGGGTCGGCGTCGAGCGCGGGGTCGCCCTCGAAGACGGGGTACTCGAGGAGTTCCACCTCGGGCGCGGCGGCGACGAGGTGGGCGTTGGCGATCAGCCCCAGCCACGTCCCGAAGTTGTGCGGGACGAACGTCACGTCCCGGCCCTCGCAGAACTCGACGGCGGCGCGACAGCCCGTGTACCCCTCGTGGTGGCGGACGTCGCCCTGCAGGAACTCGACCGCGCCCGTCTCGCCCAGTTCCACGAGACCCGTCGGCGTCGTCTCGCTCTCGCCGCCGGCCAGCGGCGCGCCCGTCCGCGCGAGGTCGACGTACCCCTCGCGGTCGTCGGGCGCGACCGGTTCCTCGACCCAGTAGGCGCCGTGCCGGTCGGCGTGCTCGACCAGGTCCCGGACCACCGCTCGGTCGTACCCCTCCCTGAGCTTCCACCAGGTGTGGACGTCGAGCATCAGCTCACACGCTCCGAGTTCGTCGGCGAGCAGTTCGACGGTGCGGCGGTCGCCCTCGGGACCGATGCCGGGGCGGTACTTGTAGCCGAAAAAGCCCAGGTCCTCGATGGCCCGGGCCTGCTCGACGTATCCCTCGGGGTCCATGTACATCCCGGCGCTGGCGTACAGCGGCAGGTCCGTCGTCGGGTCTGTGCCGTACTCCTCGGCCAGCAGTTCGTAGACGGGGGCGCCGCGCTCCTTCCCGAGCAGGTCGTACAGCGCCACGTCGACCGCCGAGACGGCTTCCGTCAGGACGCGCTCCGGGAGGTCCGTCCCGCGGAGCAGGTCGTGGGCCTCGCCGGGCCGGTCGACGGTGGCCCCCTCGAGGGCCGCGGCGACGGGGCCGTTCACCACGTCGGCGAACGTGCCCTGCGAGTCCCCCTCGAAGTACTCCCGCATGGCGGAACTGCTGGCGCCGGCGGGCGCGAACCCGCGGAGTCCGTCGGCCGTCTCGACGACCACCAGCACCACGTCGCGTTTCAGCAGGCGGCGCGTGCCGCCGTGGAACGACCGCTCCTGTGGGGGGTCGATCGGCGAGGACATCGCGTGTCCAGCGACGCGTCGAATCTCCATGTGCCGTGCCGCGCTGCCAGTCACATAAGCCTCCGCCGACCTGACAGGGGAACGTCCATCGGGCCCGACACAACTGTTTTCCGCCCCCCTTCGCACTCGCCGGCATGCACAGGCTCTTCGACCCGACGCCGCGGCGGTGGCGGCGGGAACTCGACGGCCGCTGGTCGTTCGTCACGGACCCGGACGACGAGGGCGTCGACATGGGGTATTTCGACGACTTCCCCGCGGACGCCGACCGCATCGACGTGCCGGGCACCTGGAACACGGTGGCCCGCTATCACGACTACGAGGGGCCGGCCTGGTACCGCCGGACGTTCGACCTGCCGGAGGGGGGACCGACCCGGCTCTCGTTCCAGGGCGTCTGTCACGACGCGACCGTATGGATCGACGGCGACCGGGTCGCCGACCACTACGGCGGGTACACGCCCTTCGAGGTCAGCGAACGCCTCGACGCGGGCCAGCACGACGTCGTGGTCCGGGCCGACAATACGCGCGACGAGGAGTCGATTCCCCGGCCCGGCACGGACTGGTTCCCCTACGGCGGAATCACCCGCGAGGCCGTCGTCGAGTCGCTCCCGCCCGTCTCCGTGTCCGACGTGGCCGTCGCGTACGAACTGGACGACGACCGGGCGGACGTACGCGTCGAGGTGACCGTTCACAACGACGGGCAGGCGACCGAGCGCGCGGCGACTGCGAACGTCGGCGACGCGACCGCGGAGCGGACACTCGAACTCGTGCCGGGAACGACGACCGCGGCGTTCGAACTGTCGCTCGATATCGACCGGTGGTCGCCCGAGGACCCACAGCTCTACGAGGTGCGCGCGACCGTCGGCGAGGACGAGCGCCGCGAGCGGGTCGGCTTCCGGACGGTCGAGGTGACCGACACGGCCCTCCTCGTCAACGGCGAACAGGTGGACGTGCGGGGCGTCAACCGCCACGAGGACCACCCGGAGTGGGGCCACGCCCAGCCCCTCCGGGTACAGGAACTCGACCTCGACGTGATCGAGGACGCCGGGCTCAACGCCGTCCGGACCTCCCACTACCCGAATCACCCGCGCTTCCTGGACCTGTGTGACGAGCGGGGCGTCCTCGTGATCGAGGAGATCCCGTACTGGCAGTTCGACGCCGAGCGGTTCCGTCGGGGCGACGTCCTCGACCGGGGGGCGACGATGCTCGAGGAGATGATCGAGCGGGACCGAAACCATCCCTCGATTCTCGCCTGGAGCGTCACGAACGAGTGTGCCAACGAGGAGCCCGGTGTCCTCGAGGCGACCGAGGAACTGGTCTCGGTGGCCCGGACCCTGGACGACCGGCCGGTGACGCTGGCGAGCAACAACTACCACCCGGACGGCGAGGGCGCAGATCCCTGTCTCGACCTGGTGGATTTCGTCTGTGCCAACGCCTATCCGGGGTGGTACAGCGACGGCGAGTACGCCGACGTCCTGCGGGGGGTGCGCGAGGACCATCCCGACAAGCCCGTCGTCGTCTCGGAGTTCGGCGCCGGCGCCGTCGCCGGGGAACGCACCCGCGAGGACCAGAAGTGGAGCGAGGGCTTTCAGGCCGACTTTCTCGCCGACGCCGTGGAGACGTTCCGCGGGGCGGAGTACGTCGCGGGCTTCACCGTCTGGCAGTACTGCGACACCCGGACGGACCCGCGCAACTGGGAGCGCCGGCCCAAGACCAAGAACAACAAGGGCGTCGTCGACGAGTACCGCCGGCCGAAGGCGGCCTATCGTCGCCTCGCCGACCTGCTGGACGGCCCCTAGCCCGGCGCTGTCACCGGACCTCCGTGCCGACCGACCGGTTTAGGTGGCCCCACGGAGTAGCCGGGGGCGATGGAGTTCGCCGCGTTCGCCGACCGCGCCGCCGCCATCGAGGCCGAGAGCGCCGACACGGCCATCCGCGAGGCCGTGACGGACCTGTTCGCGGCGGCCGACGAGGACCTGGCGACGGTCGCGCGACTGATCCAGGGTCGGGTGTTCCCCGCCCACGACTCGACGACGCTCGACGTGGGGCCGTCGCTGTGCTACGCGGCCATCGCGCGGGCGGCCGGCCCGAACGTCGACGCCGACGACGTGGAGGCACGGGTGGCCGAGGTGGGCGACGTGGGCGAGGTGGCCGCGACCCTCGATCTGGGCGGCCAGCGAGGGCTCGCGGCCTTCGGCGCGGGCGGGGGCGACGCGCTGACGGTGGCCGAACTGGAGCGGAAACTGGAGCGGGTGGCCGGCGCGTCCGGCGCGGGCAGCGAGGACACGAAACTCGACGTGCTCTTCGGCCTGTTCAACCGCGCCGGCCCGGCGGAGGCGCGCTATCTCGCCCGGATCGTCCTCTCGGAGATGCGGATCGGCGTCGGCGAAGGGACGGTCAGGGACGCCATCGCGGCGGCGTTCGACGTGCCCGTCGCGGCCGTCGAGCGCGCGCTCCAGGTCGCAAACGACTACGGCCGCGTCGCCGAGGTGGCCCGCGACGAGGGACGGGACGGCCTGGACGCGATGGACCTCACGCTCGGGCGGCCGGTCGCCGCGATGCTCGCGCAGGCCGGCACCGTCACCGAGGCGCTGGACGAGTGGCCGGCGGCCGCCGTCGAGTGGAAGTTCGACGGCGCGCGCGTCCAGATCCACCACGACGGCGAGCGAACGTGGCTCTTCTCGCGGAACATGGAGGACGTGACCGACCCGCTCCCGGAGATCGTCGAGTTCGTCGAGGCGACGCTCGACCGGCCGGCCATCCTCGACGGCGAGGTGGTGGCCGTCGAGGACGGCGATCCGCTCCCCTTCCAGGAGGTGCTGCGGCGCTTCCGCCGGAAACACGACGTCGCGCAGGCCCGCGAGGACGTTGCGGTGCGCCTGCACGCGTTCGACTGCCTGCACGCCGACGGAGAGGACCTGCTCGACGCGCCGCTGGCGACCCGTCGGTCGCGGCTGGTGGATCTGCTGGGCGAGGGCTCTGACGCCCTCTCGCCGTTCAGCGTCACCGACGACCCCGACGCCGTCGCCGACGTGGCGGCGGCGGCGCTCGAGGCGGGCCACGAGGGGATCATGCTCAAGGACCCCGAGTCGGCCTACACCCCCGGCCGCCGGGGCAAGCAGTGGCTCAAGCGGAAGCCCGACGTGGAGACGCTCGACCTCGTGGTGACGGGCGCCGAGTGGGGCCAGGGCCGGCGGGCGGAGCTTTTGGGCTCGTTCCAGATTGCGGCGCGCACCCCCGAAGGGTACGAACCGGTGGGCAACGTCGCCACGGGCGTCACCGACGAGGAACTGGCGGCGCTAACCGAGCGCCTGAAGCCCCACGTCCGCGCCGAGGACGGCACCGACGTGGACATCGCGCCCCGCGTCGTCTTCGAGGTCGGCTACGAGGAGATACAGACCTCCGACACCTACGCCTCGGGGTACGCCCTGCGCTTCCCGCGCTTCCTGGGCGTCCGTGAGGACAAGCCCCCGGAGGACGCCGACACCCTGGAGCGGATCGAGCGACTGGCGGCGTAGGGCCACGACTACTTATCCGGGGGTCCCGCGAACCCGGACTATGCGACGTGCCCTGGCGTCGGTCGCCACGCTCGGCCTGCTCGGCACCTTCCTGCTGGCGGTGATCCTGGGCGTCATGGTCGCCACCGGGACGGTGAACGCCGTGGTCGCAGTCGCGCTGGTCGTCCTCGTCAACCTCGCCGTCCTGCTTTTCCGCCCGCGGCTCAACGACTTCATCTACGGGTGGCTGTACGACCTCGAGTGGATCACGCTCGAGGAGCTGCGCCGGCGCAGTCCCCGCTCGGTCGAAGTCATCGAGGAAGTGACCGCGGAGTACGGCTACGACGCGCCGCGCGTCGGCGTCATCCCCGACCGGAACCCGACGGCGTTCACCTACGGGTCGGCCCGCTACAACGCCCGCGTCGTGTTCACCGAGGGCTGCGAGGAGTTCCTCGACGACGACGAACTCGCGAGCGTCGTCGCCCACGAACTCGGCCACGTCACGAGCAGGGACTTCGTCGTGATGACCGTCGCCAACACCATCGTCCAGGTGCTGTACCTGCTGGCGATCTACTCCCGACGGATCGCCGCCGCCGGCCAGTCCAGTTCCAACCGGCGGGGCAACGCCGCCGCGCCCCTGTTCGCCGTCGCCGCCCTCTCGTATCTCCTCTGGTACGTCGGCGAGTACGCCGTCCTCTTTCTCAGCCGCGTCCGGGAGTACGCCGCCGACGGCTTCTCGGCGGCCTACACCCACCCCGACGACCTCTCGAACGCGCTCGTGAAGATCGCGCTCGGCATCGTCACCACCGAGGACAGCCCCGAACTCGCGCGGGCGACGCGCAACATCGGCATCATGAGCGTCGCCGAGAGCAAGGAGAAGGGCGTCCTCTACTACACCGCCCGCGAGTTCGGCGACCGGGCGCCTCTGTTGCAGGCGTTCCTGTTCGACCTGCACAGCCCCTGGGCGACGCTGCTCGAACTCGGCTCCACGCACCCGCTGACGGGCAAGCGCGTCCGCGCGCTCTCCCGCGAGGAGGGCGCCACCGCGTTCGACTTCGAGGAGATAGAGCGACGCTTCGAGGTGGACCGCTGGCGCCTCTACGTCGAGTTCCTGCGCGACCTCGCGGTCGTCGCGCTCCCGACGCTTCTGGCGGTGGGCTACCCGCTCGGCTACCTCGGCCTCGCCGTCACGGGGACGGTCGAACTGGACCTCGTCCTGCTCGTCGGCGGCTGGCCGGCAGTGGTCGGACTGGCGATGCTCGCCCGCGCGCTGTACCGCTACCCGCCCGGCGAGGCCGAGGCGACCACCGTCGTCGAACTGCTCGGCGACGTGTACGCCTCCCCCGTCAGGGGCCGTCGGGCCCGCCTCGAGGGGGAGCTGATCGGCCGCGGGCAGGCGGGGTATCGCTTCTCCGAGGACCTGCTGTTCCGCGACGACACCGGCCTCATGTACCTGAAGTACGACAGCTGGCTCCCCCTGCTGGGGGACCTCCTCTTTGCCGTCCGGCGGGTGCCGGGCCTGATCGGCGAGCGCGTCGCCGTCGAGGGGTGGTATCTCCGCGGGACGACGACGTGGCTGGGGCTGCGCAGCATCGACACCGACGACGAGCGCATCCGCGGGTTCGTCAACCTCGGGAGCGTCGTCGCCGGCCTCCTCCTCCTGGTCCTCGGCGCGGCGCTCCTGGGATTCCGGTTTCTCGCGTGACACGCCGTCCCGGTCCTGTGAGCGCGCTGACGCGGCGCTTAAGCCCCGCCGGGCAAAACCGTGGGCCATGACCGTTCACCACGACGGCCTGACAGTCGACTGGCTCGGCTACGCGACGCTGCGTGTCGCCGGCGAGGACGCGACCGTCTACTTCGACCCCGGCCGCTACGGCGTCCTCGACGGGACGTGGACGCCCGGATCGGATCGCCAGGCCGGCGGCCACCCCGAACCGCAGGACTACCGACCCCGCGACGGCGACGTCGTGTTCGTCACCCACGTCGATCACTACGACCCCGACGGCATCCGGCGCGTCGCGAGCGAGGACGCCACGCTGGTCGTCTTCGAGGGCCTCGACGTCCACGACACCGACCGCACCGACGAGCGCCCGGCCGACCTCGAGTACGACCTCGTGGAGGTGGGCATGGAGGAGGACCTGCTCGTCGCCGACCTCCCGGTGTGGACGGTGCCGGCCTACAACGAACCGGACGGCCCGAACGTCGACGCGGACGGCACGCCGGTCCACCCGAAGGGGTACGGCTGCGGGTTCGTCGTCTCGGTCGACGGCACGACCGTCTTCTGGCCGGGCGACTCGGACGCGCTGGAGGGCCACGAGGAACTGGACGTCTCGCTGTTCTGTCCATCCATCTCGCAGTCGTTCACGATGGACCGCCACTCCGCGGCCGACCTCGCGGCGGCGATGAAGCCCGACCTGGTGCTCCCGATCCACTACAACACGTTCGACGCGCTGGAGGCCGACGACGAGGCGTTCGCGGCCGACGTGGCGAGTCGGTCCGTCCCCGTCGTCCTGGATCGGTAACCTACAGGACGCCCATCTTCTCGAGGCGCGTCGGGAGGTACGTGTCGGTCACGAAGTCCAGCCCCCGGGAGGCCAGAGCCTGCTGTTCGGACTTCTTCTCGATGTCGAGCTGCAGTTCGATCTGCTCCTCCCAGAACCCCGTCTGGAAGCGCGGGTCCTCGAGTTCCGACTCCAGGGCGTTCACGTCCGAGTCCGAGAGGGGGTCGGTCGGCAGGTCGTACTCCACGATGTCTTCCGGCCGGATGCCGACGAACTCGGCCTCGGGCGTCGCCAGGTACTCCGAGAGGTGGGCCGACTTGATCGACCCGAAGGCGACCGAACCGTAGATGCGATACGACCAGGGGTCACCGTCGGTGAACACCACGACCGGCAGGTCGAGTTCGTCGTGGAGACGTTTGGTCAGTCGCCTGGTGGCGCGGGCCGGCTGCCCGCCCAGGTGGACGACGAGCGCGTCGTACTCGGCGTCGAAGCCGTTCTCGACGAGGCGGTCGCGCATGCCGCCGGTCTCGACACACAGCACGAACTCGGCGTCGTTGTCGAGGAACTCGATGGTGTCGGGGTTGTTCGGGATCTGGTAGCCGCCCTGGCCGACGTCCTCCTGGCAGTGGATCTCGCGGTCGCCCCGCCGGGTCTGCTCGCGGAGCAACAGCGGCCCCATCACCTTCGCGCCGGACTCCTCGGGGCGCATGTGGAAGTCCTCGCGCTTGACCTCCGAGACGATCTCGAGGTCCTCGATGAGGTTGTTCGACTCGTCCTGGGTGTCGAACTGCGCCTCGTCGAGGTCCCAGGACTCAGAGAGGTAGTACAGTTCACGCAGGGTCGACGAGCGGTTCTCCTCGAGTTGCTGGGCCAGGAAGTCGATCGTGTAGGCCGCCTTCAGGAGCTTCTGGGCCCCCGAGACGGTCTTGGCGCTCCGGGTGCTCGTGCGGTCGCCGTACACCCAGACGTTTTTCTCCTCGTCGTACTCGATGTTGGACTTCGTCCGGGTCGGGATCCGCATCGTCGGGACCGATCCGCTCGCGAACTGGTCGTAGAACTGCGCCGCGAGGTCGATCAACTGCTCGCGGGCCTCCTGGTCTGTGGGGTTGTCCGTGCTCATGCTACCACCGTGAGTTTCTCGTCCTCGATGCCGTCGACCGCCACGTCGAACTCCGCCTCGCCCTCGATCCGGTACTCCAGGGTCGCCGTCTCGCCTGGCCCGACCGTCGGCGACCACTTCAGGAACCACTCGCCGTCCATCTCGACGACGTTCGCGCCGTCGGTCTCCAGCGGTTCGACCGTCACGATGTCTGTCACCTCGAGGTCGGCGTTCGCGTCGTCGTTGTTCTCGACGGTCAGCCTGACCGTCCCGCCGGACACCTCGCGCTCGACGAGCACGTCGTTCATGATCCGGGCCAGCGTGTCGTCGATGTCGAGGTCGTCGTTGCCCGTCACTTCGGTCAGCTTGCGGGCCATCTCGGGGAGGATCGTCGCGAGTTTGTCCTGCTTCTCGCGGCGCTGTTGCATCGAGCGGCGCTTGTTCAGGTAGCTCTTCAGGTCCCGGGCGGCCTCCCGGATGGCGAGTTCGATCTCCGACTCGATCTCGGGGACGTTGGCGACGGCGTCCTTGGACTCGCTGGTAAAGGGGACGTTCGTCGAGGCGACGTGGACCATCACGACGCCCGGGCCGTTGGGGATGCCCGACCCCCCGGGCTGGTCGAGGCCGTAGTTGCGCCAGTTGATCGATTTCACCACGTCGGTCGTCGCACACGCCCCCCGCTGGTAGACCAGCGGCACGCGGTTGGCAAAGCGCATCACCTGGACGGCACCCTCGTCGGGTACGTCGCCGCCGTAGGCGATGCCCGCCTCGACGATGAACGGGTCGCCGCCGTGGACCGAGGCGTCCCGGGTCGCCGCGGCGTAGAAGTCGGCGTCGAACTCCTTTTTCAGCCCCGCCTCCACCAGTTCGGCCGTGATCGGGGCGAGACAGTCCGTCGGCGGCGCGATGATGTCCGTCTCGCGCATCGCCTCGAGCAGGTCGCTGGCGACGTTGCGGTCGCCGGCGACGGCGCCCACCTTCGGCGGGTCGTCGGGCACCCGCGCGGCGGTCGACCAGATGGCGTCGGTCACGTTCTCGCGGGCCGTCTCCCCGAACGTCTCGCCGTCGTACTCCTCGGTGTCGTCGGCGGACTTGGCGACGAAGTCGGCCACCTCGTCGCGAGTCACCCTGTCGCGGGCGTCCTCGTGGCGCTCGATCTTCGCGGCGACGCGCTCGGCCAGCCCCTGGACGGCGGCGTCGTCCTTGCGATCAGTCGTCGCCTCGTCGACGAGCGCGTAGAGGTCGGCCGTCCGCTCTGTGGTGATCGCCCCCCAGGCAGCCTCGACGGCGTTCTCCCGCACCGTCGCCCCGAAGGTCACGTCGTGGGCCCCCTCGGCGGCGTCGGCGGCCTCGTCGACGACCGCGCGCACCTGGTGGTGGGCCAGGCGGTCGCGCTCGTCGATGGCCGCCGCCACGTCGGCCGCGAAGTCCGCGGTCGCCTCGGCGCCCTTGTTGGCGACGGCTTCCTCCACGGCCGCCTCGACGGCCGCGTCCTCGTGGGCCTGGGGCGGCCCCCAGGCCAGTTCGCGGCCGTACGTGCGGTCCTTGAAGTTCGCGATGACGGAGTCGGCCGTCTTGCCGCCGACGCGGGTGAACTCGCCCTGGAGGAACCCCGAGACGGAGTAGGAGTCGGTCGCCTCGAGCATCTTCAGGAGCGTCCCGAGTTCGACCCCGTGGGGGTGGGGGCGGATCTCCTCGGTCTCGGCCGGGAGCTGATCGGTCGCCCGCTCGTACTTGAAGTGGGCGTCGGGCTCCCGGAGTTCGATCCGGGCGTGGGGGTTGACGACCGCCGTGTGTTTCACGTAGTCGTGGAGCTGCTGGCGGGCGCGCATGTTGCCCTCCATCTCCAGTTCGATGCGCGTGCCGTGCGGGCGGTCCCAAGCGGTGGTGTCCTCGGCGCTGATCTCGGGCTCGTTCTCGTCGGTGTCGATGATCAGCTCGAAGTACTGGGCGTCGGCGCCTCCCTTCGTGCGCGACGTTATCTGGGCGGGCTTGCCGGAGGTCAGTTGCGAGTACAGGACGGCCGCGGAGATGCCGATGCCCTGCTGGCCGCGGTTCTGCTCGCGCTTGTGGAACCGGGAACCGTACAGCAGTTTGCCGAAGATCTTGGGGATCTGCTCTCTGGTGATCCCCGGACCGTTGTCCTCGACGGTGAGCCGATAGTAGTCGCCCGCCTCCTCGATCTCGACGTAGATGTCCGGCGGGATGTTTGCCTCCTCGGCGGCGTCGAGCGCGTTGTCGACGGCCTCTTTCACGGCCGTCACGAGCGCCCGGGCCTCCGAGTCGAACCCGAGCATGTGCTTGTTCTTCTCGAAGAACTCGGCGATGGAGATGGCCCGCTGGCTCTCTGCCAGCTCCTCGGCGATCCCCTCCTCGTCCCCGAGGGTCGACTGGAACGACATTTCTGCTGCTCTCTTGCGGGCCGGGGGGTATAAGCGGTGCGCCACCGCGGTGAAAGTGTTCCCGTCCCGGTAGTCCGACTCCGGGGCGGGGAACGCAGTGTCGTGAGCGACCGAGACGCGATACCGACGCCGGTTTCGCTCACGCGCGAGCGCGTGCGTGACCTTTAAGAAACCTCCCCTGTTACCCGAGAGCAAGGTTTTCATGAGCGACGAGAGTGAGTACGGTGCCGGACAGATACAGGTATTAGAAGGGTTACAGGCCGTGCGAAAGCGGCCGGCGATGTACATCGGGTCGACCGACGACCGCGGGCTGCATCACCTGGTCTACGAGGTGGTGGACAATTCGATCGACGAGGCACTGGCGGGGTACTGCGACGAGATCACCGTCGTGATCCACGAGGACGGCTCAGTCTCGGTCCGTGACGACGGGCGGGGCATCCCTGTGGACACGCACGCCGAGTACGACCGCCCGGCGCTGGAGGTCATCATGACCGTCCTGCACGCCGGCGGGAAGTTCGACAACAAGTCCTACCAGGTCTCCGGCGGCCTGCACGGCGTCGGCGTCTCCGTGGTGAACGGCCTCTCGGAGCGACTGGCCGTCGAGGTGAAGCGTGACGGGGCCGTCTGGCGCGAGGCCTTCGAGCGCGGCGAACCCGAGGGGATCGAGCGCGTCCGCGAACTCGAGCCCGACGAGTCGACCGGGACGGAGATCCGGTTCTGGCCCGACACGGAGATATTCGAGACCACCGACTTCACCTACTCGACGCTGGTCTCGCGCCTGCGGGAACTGGCCTTCCTCAACTCCGGCGTCGAGATCACCCTGCGCGACGAGCGCGACGGAGCGGAGGATCATTTCTGCTACGAGGGCGGCATCCGCGAGTTCGTCGCCTACCTCAACGAGACGAAGGAACCGTTGCACTCGGAGGTCATCTACTTCGAGGCCGACGAGGCCATCGACGAGGGCGTCGTCCAGGTGGCGGTGGCGATGCAGGCCACCGCGGAACTCCAGGGGTCGATCCACGCGTTCGCCAACAACATCAACACCCGCGAGGGCGGCAGCCACATGACCGGCTTCAAGACGGCGCTGACCCGCGTCGTCAACGACTACGCCGCCGATCACGACCTGCTGGGCGACCTCGAGGAGAACCTGAAAGGCGAGGACATCCGCGAGGGGCTGACGGCCGTCGTCTCGATCAAGCACCCCGATCCCCAGTTCGAGGGTCAGACCAAGACGAAACTGGGCAACAGCGAGGTTCGGGGCATCGTCGAGTCGGCGATGCACGACCACCTCGGGACCTACTTCGAGGAGAACCCCGACACCGCACAGGTGATCGTCCGGAAGGCCGTCGAGGCGGCGAAGGCCCGCAAGGCGGCCGAGCAGGCCGAGGAGCTCACCCGCCGGAAGTCGGCGCTCGAGACCACCGCACTTCCCGGGAAACTCGCGGACTGTCAGACCCGCGACCCCTCGGAGGCCGAACTGTTCATCGTCGAGGGCGATTCGGCCGGGGGGTGCTTTACTGGCGATACCGAAATCGCGCTCGCCTCGGGTCGGACGATCACGTTCGAGACACTTCTCGAAGAACACGAGGCGGGAGAGTCCCATTACTGCTACACCGTCAGCGACGACGGTACGGTCGAAATCGAGCGAGTTCGGGCCCCCCGAATCACGAAAGAGGATGCCGACCTCGTCGCAGTGACCCTCGACAACGGGGAGACGATCAGGTGCACCCCCGATCACGAGTTCATGCTCAGGGACGGGTCCTACTGCGAGGCACAGTATCTCGACAGCGGGACGTCGCTGATGCCCCTCTATCGAAAGACGTCGGACACCGACGAGGAAGGAATCACGATCGACGGGTACGAGATGGTCAAACAGCCCGTCAGGAACGACTTCTGGGAGTTCACGCACCTGTTGGCCGACAGGCACAACCTGCGGAACGGGAACTACTCGGAACGTGACGGGGATCACAAACACCACGTCGACTTCGACAAGCGCAACAATCGCCCGGACAACATCGAGCGCCTCCCGAAAGCGGACCATCTCGAACTGCACCGTGAACACGCCACCGAAACACTTCACGATGAGGAAGTCAGACAGGAACTCCGAGAACTCAAACAGTCTGCGGAGTTCCGGGAGATGATGAGCGAGCGGATGCAGGAAGAGGAAACGGTCGAATTACTCCGTGCGCAAGCCAAAGCGCAGTGGGAGGACGACGAGTACCGGGAGTTCATGCGCGAGGCCTGGCAGAACTTCTACGAGAACAACCCGGAGTACAGAGCGAAAGTACAGGAACGCCTCGCCGAAGCGTCACGGGAATACTGGGCAGACGAGACACACCGCGCGGCACAATCCAGTCGCATCGAGCAGTACTACGAGAACAACCCCGAAGCGGTCAAACGGAGGCGGGAAGAGGCCAAAGAGCAATGGGACGACGAAGAACTCCGCGAGTGGCGGAGTGAGAAAACGAAAGAACAGTGGACGGATCGGTTCCGGGAACAGCGGATGGAGTCGTACAACCAGACGTACTACGATCACACGATTCCGTTCATGAGTCAGGTCCTCGAAGAGGACGGTGACCTAGAAGACTACACGGAGAAACGGCAGGCCAACGGCGATCCGAACGTCCTCCGCAAGGACACGACGATCGAGAAATTCTTCGAGAGTGAAGCGGACCTCGTCGAAGCAGTCGAGAGTCACAACCACACCGTCGAATCGGTCGAACGACTCGAGGAAACGGCCGACGTGTACGACATCGAAGTTCCCGGGACGCACAACTTCGCTCTCGAAGCCGGGGTGTTCGTCCACAATAGCGCCAAACAGGGCCGCGACCCGGAGTTCCAGGCGATCCTCCCCATCCGGGGGAAGATTCTCAACGTGGAGAAACACCGGCTGGACCGCATCCTCGAGAACGAGCAGGTCCGCAACATCATCACGGCGCTGGGGACGAGCGTCGGCGAGGAGTTCGACCTCGAGGAGTTGCGCTACGAGAAGGTGATCTTCATGACGGACGCCGACGTCGACGGCGCCCACATCCGGACGCTCCTGCTGACGCTGCTGTACCGGCACATGCGGCCGCTGCTGGAGAACGGTCACGTGTACGCGGCCCAGCCGCCGCTGTACCGCATCCGGTACCGCGGGGAGACCTACGACGCGATGACCGAGGCCGAGCGCGACCGCATCGTCGGGGAGGAGTGTAACGGGAGCCCGGACCAGGTCCAGCGGTTCAAGGGCCTGGGCGAGATGAACCCCCAGCAACTCTGGGACACGACGATGGACCCCGAGTCCCGCATCCTCAAGCAGATCACCATCGAGGACGCCGCCGCGGCGGACAAGATGTTCTCGGTGCTGATGGGCGACGCCGTCGAACCGCGCAAGGAGTTCATCAAGGATCACGCGCCCGAGGCCGAGTGGGTGGACATATGAGTTCGGACGTGCCCGACCCCGAGGACGTGGACGCGCCGGCGGCGAACGTCGACCGCGTCCGCATCGAGGACGAGATGGAGCAGAGCTACATCGACTACGCGATGAGCGTCATCGCTGGCCGCGCCCTGCCCGACGTCCGGGACGGCCTCAAGCCCGTCCACCGGCGCATCCTGTATGCGATGCACGAGATGGGCGTGACGAGTTCGGCCGGCCACCGCAAGTCCTCGTCGGTCGTGGGAGAGGTGATGGGGGACTTTCACCCCCACGGCGACTCGGCCATCTACGACGCGCTCGTGCGGATGGCACAGGACTTCTCGATGCGCTATCCGCTCGTCGACGGCCAGGGCAACTTCGGGTCGATGGACGGCGACCCGCCGGCCGCAATGCGCTACACGGAGGCCCGGATGGCCCCCATCGCGGAGGAACTGCTTGCCGACATCGAGAAGGACACCGTCGACTTCCAGGCCAACTACGACGACCGCCTCCAGGAGCCTGAGGCGCTGCCGGCGAAGGTCCCGAACCTCCTGTTGAACGGCTCCTCGGGCATCGCCGTCGGGATGAGCACGAACGTCCCCCCGCACAACCTGGGCGAACTCGTCGACGCGACGATCCACCTGATCGAGCACCCGGACTGCACGATCGAGGACCTGATGGAACACGTCAAGGGGCCGGACTTCCCGACCGGCGCGAACATCGTCGGCAAGGACGCCATCTACTCGGCGTACGCGACCGGGCGGGGCCGCCTGCGGGTCCGCGCCGAGTACGAGGTCGTCCGCGAGGAGGGGCGCATCGTCGTGACGGAACTGCCCTTCCAGGCCAACAAGGCCCGCATCGTCGAGCGCATCGCGGAGGACGTCAACGAGGGCGACATCGAGGGCGTCTCGGACCTGCGCGACGAGTCCGACCGGGACGGGGTCCGGATCGTCGTCGAACTGAAGCGCGGCGCCAACGTGGACGTGGTCGAAAACCAGTTGCTCGAGAGCCACCTCGAGCGGACGTTCGGCGTGATCAACCTCGCGCTGGTCGACGGCCAGCCCCGGGTGTTGACGCTCAAGCAGACCCTCGAGGAGTACCTCGAACACCGGAAGGAAGTCGTCCGCCGGCGCTCCGAGCACGACCTCGCCGAGGCCGAGGACCGCGCGCACATCCTCGAGGGGCGCCTGCGGGCCCTCGAGAACGTCGACGACGTCGTCGATCTCATCAGGGACAGCGAGGACCGCGACGCGGCCCGCGCGGGACTGCAGGAGAGCTTCGACTTCTCGGAGGCACAGGCCGAACACATCGTGCGGATGCAACTGGGCTCGTTGACCTCGATGGAGGAGGCCGAGATCGAGGACGAGTACGCGGACGTACAGGCCAGGATCGAGCGCCTGGAGACGATCCTCGGCTCGGAGTCCGAACTGCTCGGGGTCATCAAATCGGAACTCCGCGAGGTCAAAGACGAGTACGGCGACGAGCGCCGGACCTCGATCCTCGAGGACGAGGGCCAGGTCACCCACGAGGACCTGATCCCGGAGGAGGACTGCGTGGTCGTCATCACCGAGGACGACTACATCAAGCGGATGCCGGTCGACCAGTTCGACCCGCAGAACCGCGGCGGCAAGGGAATCATCGGCGCCGACCCCAAGGAGGGCGACCGGGTCTCGAAGGTGTTCCGGGCCAACAGCCACGACTATCTCCTCTGTTTCACCAACCACGGGCAGGTCTACCGGCTGAAGACCTACGAGGTGCCCGAGATGTCCCGCACGGCCCGCGGGAAGTCGGCGGTGAACCTGCTCGACCTGGACGACGACGAGGAACTGACGGCCGTGGTCTCGACCGACGACTTCGAGGAGGCCGAGTCGATCACGATGGTCACCCGGAACGGCTACGTGAAACGCACCAGCGCGGCCGCGTTCGAGAACATCCTCTCGACGGGCATCCGCGCGGCCAAACTCGAGGACGGCGACGCGCTGGTCGACGTGGAGGTCACCGACGGGACGACGGACCTGGTCGTCGCCACCGAGCAGGGGATGACGATCCGCTTCGACGAGACCGAGGTCCGACAGATGGGCCGCTCGGCCCGGGGCGTCCGGGGCATCGACCTCCGGGAGGGCGACCACGTCGCGGCGATGGTCGCGACCACCGCGGCCGACGACCGGGACCTCCTGACGGTCACACGCCGGGGGTACGGCAAGCGGACGCCCCTCTCGGAGTACCGCACCCAGTCGCGCTACGGGAAGGGCCTCATCGACATCAAGACCGACGAGCGCAACGGTCCCGTCGCGACGGCCAAGGCGGTCACGCCCGACGACCACCTCATCATCATGAGCGAGGCCGGACAGATCATGCGCATCCGCGCGGGCGACGTGAGCCGCGTGGGGCGCAACACGTTGGGCGTGACGGTGATGGACCTCGAAGCGGGCGACAGCGTGGCGAGCGTCACCGTCGTCCCCGACGTGGACTGATACGGATTATTGTAACTGTTTACCGGTCCGACCACACGGCGCCGTGCGGTCGGGGTGGGGGCGACTCGCACTACTCCGCACGACACGCATCGCTGCGGGTCCGTCTCCCAGCAGTTCGTCTGCCAGCGCCGGGCCGCCATGGCCGGAGCGGAAAGCACACCTTCCTGGGCCCGCCATCCCCTCTATGGTCAGGGACGGTGACGGGGACAGCGTGCCCCGGCACATGGACGCCCACGAACGGGCCGAGCGGATGCCGCTGGTCACAGACGAGGCGACGGTGACGCTCCACGAGGCGATGGACCGGAGCCGGAACCGCGACGTGCTCGCGGCGATCCGGGAGCACCTCGAACACGACGGCGACCCGGCCTGGCTCGACGCGGTCAAGGAGGGCGCCGACTACGACTGGGATGCGCTGTCCGACCGCCTGGAGGACGCCGACGCGTCCCGCGGGACCGTCGACGCGATCGAGACGCTGGCCGATCGGTTCGAGCGCCCCTATCCGTCGCTGTTGCGCCTGGGCGTCGATCCCGATACGGTCCTCGAATTCTCCCCGGGCCAGTACGTGACGCTGCGCGCACGCGGCACGCCGCGGGCCTACTCGATCGCCAGTTCCCCCAGCAAGGACGACCTCGAGTTCGCCATCCGTCGGGTCCCCGGCGGGCGCCTCACGAGCGACCTGTTCGTCAACGTCGACGTGGGCGACGAGGTCGTCGTCCGGGGCCCCAACGGCGACATGGTCCTCGAGGACCCCGCGGGCAACGACGTGGTCTTCCTGGCGACGGGGACCGGGGTGGCCCCCTTCAAGAGCATGATCGACTACCTCTTCGAGGCGGGGTGGGACGAGCACGCCGGCGAGAAACGCGACGTGTGGCTGCTGCTTGGCTGTGGCTGGGAGGACGATCTCCCATACCGGGAGCGGTTCCGCGAACTGGACGCCGAGCGGGAGAACTTCCACTTCGTCCCGACGCTGTCCCGCGAGTCCCTGCTGACCGACTGGGAGGGGGAGACGAACTACGTCCAGCAGTTGCTGGTCACGTACCTTGCCGACGACGCCCTCGAAGGCGTGTCCCTCCCGCGGGAACTGCGCCGGTACCGGGACAGCGAACCGAAGACGGACGTGGCGGCGCGTATCGACCCCGCGAACACCGACCTCTATGCCTGCGGGATCACCGCGATGGTGGAGACGCTCGTGCGGGCCGCCCGGGCGGTCGGGATTCCCGACGACCAGATGCAGTTCGAGGGGTTCGGGTAGGCGGGCCGGTCGGCGGGGTCGACGGCGCCCCGGTATAGCCCGGTTCGGTCGGCGGGGTCGATGGCCTCCCTGCGCAGTCCCGGACCACCCGGCACGGTCGCCGACGCGGGTTGGCAGGTCGGCGGGCACCCTACTCGGCGTGGCCGCCCGCCCTGAGTACCTCGTAGACGGCGTTGATCGGGTGATAGCCGACCTTCACCTCGGGGGACTCGTCGATGCGCTCGGAGACCTCGTGGTCGGGCGTCAGCCGGAAGTACCAGTTGCCGTACTTCGGGTTGATCGCGTGCTCGTCGGCGTACCCCCAGATGCGGTCGTACCACTCGGCGTAGCGCTCGTCGCCGGTCGCTTCGTGGAGACGCGCGGCGGCGGCGACTCCCTCACAGAGCGGCCAGTAGTAGTGGTCGCGGGCGATGGGCTCGCCTTCGCGGTCGAAGTTGTAGACGAACCCCCCGTCCGCGGCCCACCCGGACTCGACGGCGGCGTCGAAGAAGTGCTCGGCGCGCTCGATGAGCCAGGCCTCGTCGCGCTCGCGAGCCAGGAGGCAGAGGAGCTTGCTCCACTCGAGCAGGTGGCCGGGCTGGTACCCCCACGGCCGGAAGAGGTCCTCGGGCTCGTCGCGGTTGTACTCCCAGTCGTGGTTCCAGTCGGCGTCGTAGTGCTCCCAGAGGAGGCCCTCGCCCGCGTCGGTCAGGCGCCGGGCGAGGCCGTCGGCGACGGCGTAGGCCCGATCGAGGTACCGGTCCTCGCCGGTGGCCTCGTGGGCGGCCAGCAGCGCCTCGCAGGCGTGCATGTTGGCGTTCTGGCCCCGGTACTCGGAGGTCCCGGTCCAGTCCCGTTCGAGTTCCACCCGGAACAGGCCGTGGTCGTCCTCCCAGAAGTGCTCGTCGAGCAGGTCGAAGGCAGGTTCGATCAGGGGGTCGGCGGCCTCGATACCCGCCCGCGACGCCGTCGCGTAGGCGAGCAGGGCGAACGCGTGGCCGTAGCAGCGCTTGCCGCCGTCGGCGACGTCGCGCCCGTCGAGCAGCCACACGTACCCGCCGTGTTCGGGGTCGCGGTGGTGTCGCTCGAGGTGACGGATGCCGTGGAGCGCGCCCTGATCGCAGTAGTCGGGGCCGTCGAGGAGCGCACCGACGCTGTAGTTGAACACGAAGCGGGCCGTCGCCGGCAGGAGTTTGGCCCGGCCGTCGTAGACGGTGCCGTCGCGGTCGCTGACCTGGGCGACGAAGCCGCCGTGGGTCGTGTCGAACGACCGCTGGTGGTAGAATTCGAGCAGGCCGAGCGCGTGCCGGCGGAGCCAGCGCGGATCCCTGAACGTCGCGTCCGTCGTCTCGAGCATGGTCGACATCGTGTGCCCGCCGCCTTCCCGCTTTCGCCCGGTCACAGGACGCGCTGGCCGAGCGCGCTGGCGATGAGTTCACAGGCCAGTTCGGCCGTGCGGTTGTGCTCGTCGAGGATGGGGTTGACCTCGACGGCCTCCAGCGAGCGCAACTGGTCGAGGTGGCCGGCCACGCGCTCCATGGCCGAGTGGGCCTCGCGGTAGGAGACGCCGCCGCGGACGGGCGTGCCGACGCCGGGCGCCTCGCCGGGGTCGAGCCAGTCGAGGTCGAGGCTCACGTGGAGGCCGTCGGTGCCCTCGGTGGCCGTTGCCAGGGCCTCCTCGACGACCGCCGGCGCGCCGCGGGCGTCGATGTCCGACATCGTGAACGCGTGCACGTCGCTCTCGCCCAGCAGGCGCCGCTCCCCGTCGTCGAGGTCCCGCAGGCCCACCAGCGCCACGTTCTCGGGGGCGACGTGGGGCGCGCGCGCCCAGGGGGCGAAGTCGCCGATACCGAGGACGGCCGCCAGCGACATGCCGTGGACGTTGCCGCTCGGCGTCGTGAGCGGCGTGTTGAAGTCCCCGTGGGCGTCGAACCAGACGACCCCGAGGTCGCCGCGGTCGGCCGACCCGGCGATGGTCCCCATGGCGATGCTGTGATCGCCGCCGAGGACGAGCGGGAGTTCGCACGCGTCGAGGGTGGCCTCGACGCGCTCGGCCACCCGGCGACACACTGTCTCGGTCGCCCCGAGGAACTTCGCGTGTCCCTCGGCGGGGGCGGCCGACTCCGGGTCGCTCTCCTCCGGTCGAGGCACCGGCACGTCGCCGCCGTCCAGGGAGGTGAACCCCGTCGCGTCGACGTGCTCGGCGAGACCCGCGTACCTGATCGCCGACGGGCCCATGTCGACGCCCCGCCGGTCCGCGCCCAGGTCCATCGGCACCCCGATCACGCGTGCCGTGTCGGTCATCGCTACACGTTGGCCCGGCACTGCCTAAAACAGTGGGGTGGCGGCCGTCACTGCGTCGGGGGGTTGTACTCCCGGGGCACAACCGCGCGCCGCACGAGGACGGCGACCGCACCCGCGATCGCGCCCAGGAACCCGAACACGGGCGTGAAGAAGATCAGTCCGATCATCGCGTACATGAACGACGTGAAGACGAACGGGACGCCGGAGGTGAGATACCAGATGGCGAAGCCGCCGAGTGCCGCGATCACGCCCGTCGTTACCGTCCCGTAGGCCGCGGCCCGCAGTCCGTCGGTCGCGCCGTCCATCCAGTTGGTCCCCCGGAGCCCCCCCGCCGCTAGCCCGCCCAGGAGTCCACCGAGGTATCCGAACGATCCGAAGTCGACGCCCTGGCTGCCCAGCAGGATCATCGCCATGTTGTATACCACGGTGACGAGGGCACCGGCGACGGGGATCCACCAGCGTCGGCCGAGCAGGAACATCCGCGCGTCGCGCTTCTTGCGGCTCCAACTCATTGGCGTCACTCCGTTCGGGTTCCCGTTTATTCTTTGGATTCTGACTCGCGATCGAGCGGGCGGCGGTCACTGGTACTGCGCACAGACGCGGGCCAGGCCCGTCTCGAAGTCGACCTCGGGCTCCCAGCCGGTCGCCTCCTGCATCTTCGTCGCGTCCGCGCAGGTGTCGTGGACGAACACGTCCGCCGGGATCGGATTCTCTTCGTACACCGGTTCGACGTCGGTCCCGAGGTGGTCGTTGAGGCGCTCGACGAGATACTCGATCGTGTACTGCTCGCCGGTGCCGAGGTTGTAGATGCCCTGTAGCTCGTGGTCGGCAGCGAGTTCGAGGCCGCGCACGATGTCCTCAACGTGGGTGAAATCGCGGCTGTGGGAGCCGTCGCCCCAGATGACGGGCCGGCGACCGTTCGCGATGTCGTCGGCGAACTGCGCGATGAGGTTGGCGTACTCGCCCTTGTGGCCCTCGGCGCCCTCGGCCATCCCCTGGTACACCGAGAAAAAGCGCATGCCGGCGGTCGTCAGGCCGTAGTAGTTGTGGAAGTACTCGGCGTACTGCTCGCGCGCGAGTTTCGAGGCCTCGTAGCCGGTGTTTGCCTCGACGGGCATGTCCTCCGGGGAGGGCTCCGTGCGATCGCCGTAGATGGAGGACGTGGAGGCGTAGACGACATGCTCGCAGCCGTCCTCGCGGGCTTGCTCGACGGTGTTGACGAACCCCTCGACGTTGACTCTGGCACCGCGGGCGGGGTCGTCCTCGTGCATCGTGAGCGAGGACAGCGCCGCCAGGTGAAAGACCACGTCCACGTCCGTCGGGAGATCCGCATCGAGGACGCTCGCCTCGACGAACTCCACGTCGTCGGCGAGGTTCTCGGGCGTGCCCAGGTAACAGTCGTCGAGCGCGACGACCTCGTTGTCGGCCGCGAGGTGGTTCGCGAGGTTCGACCCGATGAACCCGGCGCCGCCCGTGACCAGCACGCGTCGTCCTTGCATGCGCGGAGTGGCGGAAGCAACTCCCATAGGCCTGTCGAATTCGCGCCCCCCGGACGCGGCACCGACCCGGTCCACCGTCGGCTTTAAGGAACGGTACACCCAAGGTTCCCTCATGTCATCGATCGAACTGACGCCCAGTCAGCAGAATATCCTGCAGGAACTCGTCAACCTCTACCGGGAGTCAGAAAGCGCCGTCAAGGGAGAGGACATCGCCGACCGCGTCGACCGCAATCCGGGCACGATCCGCAACCAGATGCAGAGCCTGAAAGCCCTCCAGCTCGTCGAGGGGGTCCCGGGACCGAAGGGCGGGTACAAGCCGACGGCCAACGCCTACGACGCGCTCCAGATCCAGGAGATGGATCAGGCCGCCGACGTCCCCCTGCGGCACAACGGCGAGGTCGTCGAGGAGGCCAACGTCGAGGAGATCGACCTGACGAGTGTCCACCACCCCGAGGAATGCCGGGCGGAGGTCAAACTCCAGGGCACTCTCTCGAACTTCCACGAGGGGGACTCGATCACGGTCGGGCCGACGCCGCTCTCGAAGCTCCAGATCATCGGCACCATCGAAGGGAAAGACGACACGAACAACCGACTCATCCTGACGGTCGACGACATGCGCGCGCCGGCCGAGGAACCACAACACTAGTTCGATCGTGGCTTTCTTCTCCCCGTACCGGATGATAAATCGCCAGGGAAGCGGCCGCTCTCACCCGATTTCGTAGCATTTGTATCACCTGAATCCTGAGGGGCGGGTACATGACGGACAACGTCGTCGTCCTCGGTGCCGGGTACGCCGGGGCGGGCGCGATCAAGAGCCTCGAATCCAGGCTCGGCAGTGACGCCGACCTCATCTGGGTGTCCGAGAACGACCACCACCTCGTGTTACACGAGTCACACCGCTGTATCCGGGACCCGTCGGTCGCCGAGAAGGTGACGATCCCCGTCGAGGCGATCAAGTCCGCCGGGACGACGTTCGTCCAGGGCCGGGTCGTCGACATCGACACCGACGATCGGCTGATCGACCTCGAGGACGGCGACGCGATCGACTACGACTATTTGCTGGTGGCGATCGGCTCCAGGACGGCCTTCTTCGGGATCGAGGGGCTCCGCGAGCACGCCCACACGCTCAAGAGCCTCGACGACGCGCTCGGGATCCACGACGCCGTCCTCGAGGCCACCGGGGAAGGCTCGCCCGACGATCCGGCACAGGTCATCGTCGGCGGGGCCGGCCTCTCCGGGGTCCAGGTCGCCGGCGAGATCGCCGGCCTCCGCGACGACCGGTCGCTCCCCCTCGAGATCACCGTCGTCGAAGGGCTCGATCAGGTCCTGCCCAACGGCGACGCGCCGCTCCAGCGGGCGATCCGCCAGCGACTCGAGGCCGCCGGGGTCGGGATCCTGACCGGCGAGTTCGTCAGCGAGGTCGACGCGGACACCGTCTACGTCGGCGAGGACGGCGAACTCGACTACGACGTGCTCGTCTGGACCGGCGGCATCACCGGCCACGAGGCGATCGAGGACGTGGCCGTGGACAAAGACGAGCGGTCCCACCGCATCGATTCGGGACAGGACTTCCGGACCAGCGACGAGCGCGTGTTCGCCATCGGCGACTGCGCGCTGATCGACCAGAACGACGACCCCGCGCCGCCGACCGCCGAGGCCGCCTGGGAGGCCGCCGAGGTGGCCGGCAAGAACCTCGCTCGGGCCGTCCGGGACCAGCCACTCGAGGAGTGGTCCTACGAGTCGAAGGGCACCGCCGTCTCCATCGGCCACGACGCGGTCGCCCACGACGTGTTCTTCCTCCCGGGGCGCACCTTCGGGGGCTTTCTCGCCCGGACGCTGAAGAAGGGCATCGCCGCCCGCTGGATTACCTCCATCACCGGCGTCGGCCGGGCCGTCAGGGCCTGGCCCGACATGTGAACCCGGGGCCTGCTCTCCAGGCACGCGGTCTGGTTCACCCGTCGCACTCACTCCTGTCGGCTGATTCGGCGACGTGGCGGCCGACCGGGCAGGTCGATCACTCGAGAGACAGGCCGGGGTGCCAGGCGTCCGCGCCGGCCGCGTCGGTCGCCCGGTCCATTTCGTCGAGCAGTGTCACCGCGAGGCTGGCCGTCTCGGCGGCCTTGCGCTCGCCCTCGGTGCGGAACTCGCCGGTGACGCGATTGGCGTACACCGTACAGACCGCGCCGGCGCGCAGGCCGTACACGTTCGCCAGCGTCAGGACGCTCGCTGCCTCCATCTCGAAGTTCAGGACGCCCGCCTCGCGGAGTTCGCGCAGGCGCTCGTCGCTGTCCCGGGCCTCGAACCCGCCGAACCCCGGACGGGACTGGCCCGTGTAAAACGAGTCGGTGCTGCAGGTCACGCCGAGGTGGTAGTCGTGGCCCAGACGCTCGGCCGCGGCGACGAGCGCCGAGACGACGCGGTAGTCCGCGACGGCGGGGTAGTCCTCGCGGACGTACTCCTTGCTGGTACCCTCCTGGCGGACCGCGCCGGTCGTGATGACGAGGTCGCCGACGCTGGCCTCCTCGCGGATGGCGCCACACGAGCCCACCCGGAGGAGCGTGTCCGCGCCGACGCGGGCCAGTTCCTCGACGGCGATGGCCGCCGACGGCGACCCGATGCCGGTCGAGGTCACCGACAGCGGCGTCCCGTCGTAGGTGCCGGTGGCGGTGCGGAACTCGCGGTGCTCGGCGACGAGTTCGTGGTCGTCCCAGGCCTCGACGATCTTCTCGACGCGCTCGGGGTCGCCCGGCAGGAGGACGGCGTCGGCCACGTCGCCCGGACCGACCGCCAGATGGTACTGCTCCCCGTCGTTGGGGTCCTCGCTGTCGGGGAGGTCGGTGTCCTCGCCCTCGGGGAGGTCGGTGTCCTCGCCCTCGGGGAGGTCGGGATTCTCCTCGGGAAGGTCGGGATCCTCACCCCCCGACAGATCGGCGTCGTCCCCGTCCGGCGAATCGCTCATCGGTCCAGATCCTCGCGACTGATAGTGTTCGGCAGGAGATCCCCGAGGCGGTACTCGGTTGTCCCGTCGCCCTCGTCACAGACGACGGGAAAGGCCGCGCCACAGAACTCAGCGAGAGTCTGTCGGCACATCCCGCAGGGGGTGATACCGTCGCGTTCGCTCGAACTCACCGCGATGCGGGCGAACTCACGGTGCCCGGCGGCGACGGCCGATCCGAACGCGACCTCCTCGGCGTGGAGGCTGTTGCTGTAGTTGGCGTTCTCGACGTTACAGCCGGTGAAGACGGTCCCGTCGGCCGTCTCGAGCGCCGCCCCGACGCGGTACTCCGAGTAGGGAGCGTAAGACGCTTCGAGGGCGTCGCGTGCCCGTTCGACGAGCGAGTCCATGCCCGGGGATGGGTTGGCCGGGACAAATAGCCACCGCCGGTGGGCGGGCTACAGAGTGGCGAGGAAGTTCCGGATCACGTCGTGGCCGACGGCGGTCAGGACCGACTCCGGGTGGAACTGGACGGCCTCGATGGGGTACTCGCGGTGGCGCACGCCCATCACGAGGTCCGTCGCGCCGTCCGCGGTGTCGACCGTCGTGGTCGCGGTGACGCGGAAACAGTCGGGCACGTCGGTGGCGACCAGGGAGTGATAGCGGCCGCCCTGGAACCCCTGTTCGAGGCCCTCGAACACGCCCTCGCCGTCGTGGTCGATGGGAACGGCCTTGCCGTGGACCGGTTCGGGCGCGCGCCCGACGCTCCCGCCGTAGGCGTACACCGCGGCCTCGAGGCCGAGACAGACGCCCAGCGTCGGCACCGCGGGGCTGATCTCCCGGAGGACGTCCGTCGAGACGCCCACGTCGCGGTCGTTCTCCGGGTGGCCCGGCCCCGGCGAGACGACGACGGCGTCCGGGTCGTACTCGCGGACCGCCGCGAGGTCGGCGTCGTTGCGCACGACCTCGGTGTCGGCGTGCTCGGAGACGTACTCGACGAGGTTGTACGTGAAGGAATCGAAGTTGTCGACGAACAGCACGCGGGCGTCCGCCGGGACCGCACGGGCGCTCATCGGGACGCCTCCCCGGCGTCGACGGCCGTCGCGCCGGCGCCCGCCTCGATGCGCTCGACGGCGTCCAGCACGCCGCCCATCTTCTTCTCGGTCTCCTCGAACTCGCGCTCGGGGACGGAGTCGGCGACGACGCCGGCGCCGGCCTGGACGGTCGTGCGGTCCAGCCCGTCCTCGGCCCCGCGCTCGACGGTCGCCGAGCGGATGACGATGGCGAAGTCGGCGTCGCCGGTCCAGGAGACGTAGCCGACGCCGCCGCCGTAGGGCCCCCGGGGCGATCGTTCGAGTTCGTCGATGATCTCCATGGCCCGGATCTTGGGCGCGCCCGAGAGCGTCCCCGCCGGGAAGGTGGCCCGCACGGCGTCGAACGCGTCGGCGTCCGCCGCGAGCGTCCCCGTGACGGTGGACTCGATGTGCTGGACGTGGCTGTACTTGAGGACGTTCATGAACTCCTCGACGCGGACCGACCCCGGCGCCGAGACGCGGCGGACGTCGTTGCGCGCCAGGTCGACCAGCATCGTGTGCTCGGCGCGTTCCTTCCCGTCGGCGAGCATCTCGCCGGCGAGGCGGCGGTCTTCGACGGGAGAGTTCCCGCGCGAGCAGGTGCCCGCGATGGGGTTCGAGACGACGCGGTCGCCGGCGACCGACACCAGCGTCTCGGGGCTCGCGCCCACGATGGAGCGGTCGTCGTAGTCGAGCAGGTACATGTACGGCGAGGGGTTGACCGCCCGGAGCGCGTCGTACAGTCCCAGGGGGTCCATCTCGCCGTACAGTTCCCGCTTCCGGGAGACGACGCCCTGGTAGATGTCGCCCGCGAGGACGTCCTCCTTGGCCCGCTCGACGGCCGCCTCGTACTCGTCGCGCGGCCCGGCCGCCTCGCGCTCCCGGACGAAGCCGCCGGGATCGGGTGCGGCCGCGTCCGCGAGCGTGCTCTCGACTCGCTTGGCCGTCGCGACCAGGTCGTCGTAGCGCCGGCCGGCGTCCGCCGCCCCGTCGAGCAGCGGCGTGAACACGAGCGTCACCGTTCCCTCGGCGTGATCGAACCGGAGCGTGGTCGTGCTGAGGACGAACTGCGCGTCCGGGAACCGCGAGTCGGGGCGCTCGAGGCCCACGTCGTCCAGCCAGAGGTCGTACACCGCGTCGTAGGCGAGAAAGCCCACGAGGCCGCCGTCGAGGCGCTGGCGCTCCCCGTCCGGGAACCCGCGGCGCTCGGCGGTCGGGAGCGCGGCCCGGAGTTCGTCCAGCACGTCGCCGCCGTCGGGGTCGATCAGATCCGCCACGGCCTGCTCGGCGTCGATGGTAGTGTCCTCGCCGCCAACGGTCACGACGGCCGCGGGGTCCCAGCCGACAAACGAGAAGCGGGCGTGACGGTCGTCGGTGGTCGGCGCGAACGCGCCGTCGGGGTCGCTCGAGGCGACCTTCTCCGCGCTCTCGAGGAGGTAGGTGTACGCGCCGCCGTCGAAGTCGGTCGTGCGACCCGAGAGCGCGGCGTAGGCCGCCAGCGGCGACACGTCCACGTCGAGGTCGGCGGTCGCGTGGAGGACGACCGGCCGGTCGCCCCCCGCCAGGTCGACGAACGTCTCGCGGTCCAGCGAGAGGGTCATCGGGTCACCTCCGGACCGGCAGCCGCGCCGGCCCCGTCCGCCCGCCGGACTGCGGCGACGAACGATCGAACGGCGTCCCGATCCTTGATCCCGCCCGCGCGCTCGACGCCCGTCGCCACGTCGACGGCGAACGGGTCGACCGTCTCGACGGCCGCGGCGACGTTGTCGGGCGTGAGCCCGCCAGCGAGGATCACCGGCACGTCGAGGCCGGCCACGAGGTCGCGGGTCCGCTCCCAGTCGTGAGTACGGCCGGTGCCGCCGCCGCCGTCCTCGTCCACCGAGTCGACCAGCAGGGCGTCGGCCGCGTCGGCGTAGGCGGCGGCGTCCTCGGTCTCGGGGTCGACGGCGATGATCACGTCGGCCGCGACGCGCCGGCGGAGCGCCCCGACCGCAGAGGGGGCGAGGCCGCCGTGGACCTGTACGGCGTCGGGGTCGACGCGCTCGGTCCGGACGACGGCCGCCTGCACGGACGGGGGCATCGTCACCAGCACGCCCGTCACGAACGGCGGGACGCCGGCGAGCAGGTCGGCGGCCCGGTCGGGGTCGACCTCGCGTGGCGTCTCGACGGTGACGCCGCTGACGACGCCGACGGCGTCCGCGCCGGCGTCGAGGACGGCCTCGCGGTCGGTCGGGCGGGTGACCCCACAGATCTTGACCCGCGTCATGCACCGACTCCGCAGAGGTCCTCCAGTTTGCCCGCCGCCGCGCCGGACGCGATGGCCTGCCGCGCGATCTCGACGCCCTCAGCGTGGGAGTCGGCCTCGCCGGCGACGTAGATGGCCGCGCCCGCGTTGGCGAGCACGATGTCGCGCTTGGCGCCGTCGGCCTCGCCCTCGAGGATGGCGCGCATGTCGGCGGCGTTGGCCGCGGGCGGCCCGCCGGCGACCGCGCCGATGTCGTACTGCGAGAGGCCGATGTCGGCGGGCGAGAGCGTGTACTCCTCGATGTCGTCGCCGTCGACCTCGGCCACGGTCGTCTCGTCGTGGATGGCGACCTCGTCGAGGCCGGCACCGTGGACTACCATCGCGCGCTCGACGTCCATCCGCGCGAGGGCGTTCGCGATCAGCGACACCAGGTCGGGATCGTAGACGCCGAGCACCTGCGCGTCCGCGCCGGCGGGGTTCGTCAGCGGCCCGAGGACGTTGAAGATGGTCCGCATTCCGAGTTCCTTGCGCGGCCCGATGACGGCCTTCATCGCGGGGTGGAACACCGGCGCGAGCATGAACCCGATCCCGTCGCGCTCGATGGCCGCCTCGACCGACGGCGGTTCGGCCTCGACCTCGACGCCGACCTCCTCGAGCACGTCGGCGCTGCCCGACGAGGAGGACACCGAGTAGTTGCCGTGCTTGGCGACCGGGACGCCCGCGCCCGACGCGACGACGGCGCTGGTCGTCGAGACGTTGATCGTGTTGTAGTCGTCGCCGCCGGTCCCGCAGGTGTCGACCAGCGGTTCCCTGTCGGGCGCGATCGTGCGCGCGGCCTCGCGCATCCCCTCGGCGAAGCCGGCGATCTCCGCCTCGGTCTCGCCCTTCGCCCGCAGGGCCGACAGCAGGGCCCCGATCTGTGCCTCCGTCGCCTCCTCGAAGACCAGCGAAGCGACCTCGCGGGCCTCGTCCTGTGTCAGATCCGATCCGTCCGTGACGCGCTCGATGTACTCCTTCATGGTGACCACCAATGGACTGTTTCGTGTTGTAATGCACAACTTCGTACATCGACTTAAGGCTGTCGGGTGCGTTCGTGTTCGGGGTGGGACGTGTCCACAACCGACGGACGCAGTGGGGGTGCCGATTCCGAAACCTTCAATTACACCCCCGGACAACGACGAGGTGGACGCGCCAGTCGGGTTCGTGGTCTAGGCTGGTTATGACACCTCCTTGACATGGAGGAGGCCGGCGGTTCAAATCCGCCCGAACCCACTTCTGATTTCTCGCAACGACGAGCGTCGGCGAGGAGTCCGTGGAATCGAACTGGGCACGAAGGAGTTGAACCCTATCAGTCGCGCGCAACGAGCGCAGCGAGTGAGCACGTCTGATTCAGGTTCAAATCCGCCCGAACCCATATTTTGCGGCGAGTCCCCTCGCGAGATCCGAAACGACTGACTAGCGTGACTGTGAACCGTGCCGTGAGCAACTATGGAGGGCAACGAGGAGGGCGGACGGGCCGGGGAGGCGTTCGCGGCGCTCGCGAACGAACACCGCATGCGGATCATCGAGACGCTGTGGGACGGCCGCTCGACGGGCCCCCACGGTCCGGCGTCGCCCGTCTCGTTCTCCACGCTCTTCGAGGCGTCCGACCTCGAGGACAAGGGGCAGTTCAACTACCACCTCGGGAAACTCGTCGGTCCCTTCCTCGCCAGGGGCGATGACGGGTACACGCTGACCTACGCCGGGGAGAACGTCGCGCGCGCAGTACGGGCCGGCAGCGTCACCGACAACCCCGAAGTAGAGAGCGTCCCCGTCGAGGGACGGTCCTGTCCGTTCTGTGGCGACGACGGAATCGTCATGAGCTACCGCGGCGGCGTCGTGCTCTTTTCGTGCACGAACTGTGAGGGGCTGGCACCCGAGAGCCCGATGTCGCCGCCGGGCGCGATCCAGGCCGGCACCATCCCCGCGAGTGCGCTCGTCGACCGCGACCCCGCAGAACTCTACGACGACGCCATCCTCTGGGGGAACCACGTGTACATGACGCTGCTGCACGGCTTCTGTCCGGTCTGTGCGGGTGCGATCGACGAGGCGCTCGCGGTCTGTGACGACCACGACGCTTCGGACGGTCTCTGTGAGGCCTGTGGCGAGCGCTTCGCCAGCCGCGTGCGCTACGAGTGTCGCGTGTGTGGCACCGTCGAGTGGGGCACGCTCTGGGGCCGACTCACCTACGTGGAACCGGTCTTCGGGTTCCTCTACAACCACGGCGTCAACGCGCTTCGGCCGAGCGTCGACGACCTCGCCCTGAGCCGCGACCTCAGCGAGGACGTCGTCTCGGACGAGCCACCGGCGGTCGAGTACGAGTTCGTCGTCGACGGTGACGCGTTTCGCGTGCGCGTCGAGAGCGACCTCGCCGTGACGGCCGTCGATGCCGACCAGAGCCCGCGCTCGGCGGAGAACAGTATCGAGTCGGGCGAGTAGTACGGCTCACTCGACGACGACGACGCCCTTCATGCCGGCGTACTCGTGGGGGACACAGAAGTATCTCGTCGTCCCCGACGCGTCGAACGTGTGCTCGAAGGTCGCGCCCGCCTCGGTGTGATAGTCGCTCTGGAAGCCCCCGTCTTCGGCGGTCACGTCGTGTGCCGACCCGCCGCCCGTCCACTCCCAGCGGACGGTCGTCCCCGCGTCCACGCGGACGGCCGCGGGTTCGAACGACCTCCCGTCAGCGCCGCCGACGGCGACCGTGACCGTGGACTGGCCGGTGTGGTCGTGGACGCCGTCGTAGCTCGCCGTGTCCGACAGCCAGCCGTCGAAGTCCTCCGTGGTGTCGTTCGACGCGGCGTGCGTGCCCGCACAGCCGGCGAGTGCTGCCACACCGAGTCCGACGCCAGCGAGGAACCCGCGTCGAGAGAGTTCGTCCCCGTCAGTCATCGGCCCCGTGGGCCGCCTGGGGCTGGGCGTCAGTCGCGTCCGCGGGCCGCCCGCTCCGCCGGTACAGTGAGACGCCGAGCGGGATGACGACCGCCCACTGGAGGACGGTGAGCGCGATAGTGACGCCGGTGATCGGTTCCGGGAAGATCGCGACGAGCGTGTAGCCCATCCAGACCGCCGAGACGACGCCCACGAGGGCGCCGAGACCGGCGGGGACGCGGTGGGCGAGCCCCGCCCGATACAGGCCGAGCGAGAGCCCGGCGACGGCCAGGGCGTAGACGCCCATCACGGAGACGAAGTACGCGCTCCCCATCGGGGAGAACAGCGCCGTGAAGACGCCGAGGGAACTCGAGTCGGCCCGTGCGAAGACGGTCGCCTGCCACGCGATGGGTACCCAGAGCGCGCTCGTGGCGACGCCGACGTAGGCGAACGCGGCCCCCGCGAGCCCGGCGACGCCCAACCGGCGACCGCCGGCGTAGAGCAGGGCCGTCACCCCGAGCGCGAGCACGACGCCCGAGACGACGACGCTGGCGTGTTGCCAGGTGAACAGCGGGTTCTCGTAGCCCGGTTCGCCGCTCAGCCAGAAGGCGAGGACGATCACGGGGGCGATCACGAACGCGGCCGCCGCGAGTCGCGTCGTGCGTGTCTGTTCGTGTTCGGATAGTTGGGTCGTGGTTGCCATATCCACCGAGGAGACGACAGCAGACGGCATAAGCGAGCGGAGAAAAATACTTCTCCGATCAGTTATGGTTCGGAACAGCGTCTCCGGACGCATGGCAACGAATCAAGCCGGTCGTGAACACGACGAGACGGGTGCATGGGCGGACGACGAGACGGTGACGTTTGGCCGGACGCTCGTCGACGGCGACCCCGTCGACGACGGCCTGACGTTCCCGGCCGACAGCCCCACGCTCGACGCGCTGGCGGCGGCGACGTCGCCGCTGATCTCGAACCCACGACTGGGCGAGTACGGCGCGGGACTGGTGACGGCCGCGGAGACCGACGGCGAGTACGCGCGGGCGCTCGCGATCACGCCGCCGGGCGCCCGCGGGCCGGCCGAGCACTACCACCCCGGCTACGCGGAGAGCTTCGAGGTGATCGAGGGCGAGTTCGTCGTCGAGATCGAGGGCGACCCTCGGACGCTCGGCGCCGGCGAGTCCCTCACCGTCGACCCCGGGACGCGACACACGTTCCGCAACGAGTCGGACGCGTACGCGACCTGCGTCGTCGAGTCCCGGCCCGCGGGCCGCCTCGAGGACGTCGTCCGGTTGCTGTTCGGCCTCGGTCACGACGGAAAGATCGCCGCGTCGGGGCGTCCCGGCTTCCTGCAGGCGATGGTGATGGCCGACGAGATGGGCGACGACACCGTCTTTACGAGCCCACCGCCCGCCGTCCAGCGGCTGATGGCCGCCGTCTTCGGTCCCGTCGGTCGGCTCGCGGGCTACCGCGCGAGCTACCCCGAGTACGCCGAGGACGCCTTCTGGGAGGCGCGCGTCGAACAGCCACCCGCACGCTGATACGGGGTCTCGCGACTGGATACCGGTGCCCGTGCGGCGGCACTGCTCGGACGCCCGCACCGGCGGTCGTGGCGGAAAACACTGTGAAACCTGATAGAGTATCGGAAGATGCCGGCCACAGCAGTCATGACCCCCGGCGTTCAACCCACCCACCATGGACGATAGGGGGGTCTCGACCGTCGTCGGCGTGGTGTTTCTCCTCGGGTTTCTCGTCATTCTCCTGTCGGTCTATCAGGCCCAGGTCGTCCCGCTCCAGAACAGGCAGGCGGAGTTCGACCACAGCAACGAGGTCCAGAACCAGATGGTGTCGCTGCGCAACGCCATCCTCACCGCCAAGGCGGAGGGCCGGACGACGTTCGCGGAGGTGCAACTGGGGACGAGCTATCCGAACCGAGTGCTGGCGGTCAATCCGCCGCCGCCGTCGGGGACGCTGCGGACGACCGATCCGAGACAGATCAGCGTCTCTGCCAGCGGCGCGGTCCCGGACCTGTGTCCGAGTGGCGGCACGATCCAGACCCGGAGCCTGCGGTTCGAGCCCCACTACAACGCCTACGACAACGCGCCCGCCATCGTGTACGAGAACACGGTGCTCTACCTGGATTTCGGCGACCGTCAGATCCCGCTGACCGACCAGCAACTGGTCCACGACGGGGGGGACACCATCGACCTGGTCCCGCTGAACACGAGCCTCTACGAGCAGGGGACACGGAGGATCAGCGTCGAGCCGATCCCGGGGAACGTCCGGGACAACGAGCTTACGAACGCCGACATCACCCTGCCGACGAACCTCAGCGAGAGCACCTGGGAGGAACTGCTCTCGGGCCAACTCCCGGCCAGCGACGTCTCCGTCACGAACGGCGAACTCACGCTGCACGTCAGCGGCGACGTGAGCGTCGCCTGCTCGCCGCTCGGTCTCAACGACGTCCCCGCCGGCGGGCGACGACAGAGTCAGGACCTCAGCATCAACCCTGCCGGGCCAAACGACGTCGCTCTCGAGAGCACTACCCGAAGCGGCGGAACCCTGACGGTCACGTTCAACAACACCGCCGACCGCGACACGAACATCACCGGGGCCCGGATGCCGTTCGTCAACGTCGAGAAGCAGAACGTCCAGGGGAGCTCACTCGACCCGTACGACATCTCGGCGGGCGGGACCGTCCGGGCCTCGAACTACGAGATCGGCGACGAACTGCGGATCGTCGATCCAGCCATCCAGCTCCCGGGAAACGACACGCAGACGAACTTTCAGATCAGCTTCGACAACGCCGGGAGCGACTTCAACAACGGCGGGTTCGTCGTCCTGACGCTGCGCTTCGAGAACGGCGCGACGGGGACGTACTTCCTCGACGTGCCGTCGTAGGCCAATCCGGGATGCTCATCTGAGGTCCCTCCTACTGGACGGTCTGGGTCGTGCTGTCGGTCGCGCCATCGTCGTCGGTGACGACGAGTCTAACCTGCGAACCCTGCGGCACGTTCGCCTTCGACACCGTTGCGCCGGTGTAGTCGATCGTCCCGTCGTTGCCGACGTCCCATTCGTAGCTGACGATCGACCCGTCCGGATCGGCCGAACCCGTCCCGTCGAGGTCAACGTTCGCGGAGTTCCCCGACCGACTCGCCGTGAAGGAGGCCGTCGGCGGCTGGTTCGACGGTGTCGGCGTCGCGGTGGGCGTGGGGGTGGGGGTGGGGGTCGCGGTAGCTGTCGGAGTGGCGGTCGGCGTTCCGGTCGGCGTCGCGGTGGGCGTCCCAGTCGCCGTCGGTGTCCCGGTCGGTGTTGGCGTCGGCGTCGCCGTCGGGGTACCAGTGGCCGTCGGTGTCCCGGTCGGTGTTGGCGTCGGCGTCGCCGTCGGGGTACCAGTGGCCGTCGGCGTCGGGGTCGCCGTCACAGTCCCGGTCGGCGTCGGGGTCGGTTCGGGTGACACGTCCTGATCGTACAGAACGGCGCCGTCGTAGGCCGTGTCGACGACGAGGACGCGGACCTCGCCGGTGAAGGGCTGTGTGACCGTCACCGACTCGCCGCCCTCGAAGACGCCGTTGGCGTTCATATCCGCGCTCGCGCGGTCAGCGGGATCGCCCAGATCGTAACGACGCTCGGTCGTCCCCCGTCGGACGACGAGTACGAGCGAATCCAGCGGGAGGTCGGCGCCCCCGGCGTGGGTGACGGTGAGCGAGGACCCGTCGAGTTCGATGCGGAAATCGGCCGGGGGGTCGTAGTTGTTGATCTGGCTGGCCTGCCGGCCCAGGAGGAACGTGCCGACGAGGACGACCGAGAGGACGACGACTCCGAGGACGAGCAGCGTGCCGATGACCTCGGACTGCGCGCGCCGCCCCTCCATGTCTCCGTCAGTGGTGACACACGCAAAAGAAGGTTCGTATGCGTCGACGCGGCGGACAGGCGAGGACAGCGGTCCCGATCAGACGACCCTGGCGGCCGAGGCCTCCTCCTCGATGGCGGAGGGCTCGCCGTTCTCCAGGCGCTCCAGGCGGTCGATGATCGAGTGGACCGTCTCGCCCTTCGTGCAGGGGGCGACGTGGGTGAGTTCGCCGTCGCGGTACTCGGCGAGGCCCATGACCGGGAGGGTGATGGCGGTGTAGGACTCGTCGGTGACCTCCGACGCCACGTCGACGGTCTGGTAGAAGGACTCGAGCGAGACGTTGTTCGAGAGGGCCCACTGCTTGAACTCGGCGACGCGATTGAGGATGTACTGGCCCTCCTCGGTGTGGGCGGCCGCCGACTCGCGGGACACCTGCTTGCCCCACACGATGACCGAGAAGTTCTCGATGCGGCCCTCGCGGTCGAGTCGCTGGAGGCGATCGACGACGTCCTCCTGTCGCTCGTGGGCGCCGTCGGGAAGCAGCGATCGAACGTAGAGTTCGATCTGGGGGGTCGGCATGTCTGTCATGCTCGTTGTTCACCTGCTTGTCACAACTCCGGCGTGATACTAATAATTACCGGCTGAATTTCGCCGTGCGAATGCCCCTCAAAATCTAGCGTGAATCGCAAGACTGAACGCTTGCAGCGTACCTCTCATATTGTAACTGTTCGCCCTTCCAGCCTCACTCTTACCATCGATAACTACACCCCTAACTTCCCTTATCTTTCCGGGACGATTGCGTGATCGGGGCGGCCCATCTCGTTCGCTGGGCGATCTGCGAGCGTCGCCAGGCGATCGGCGACGGTCCGTACCGTCCCGTCGTCGACGTGGGGGGTAACGTGGGTGAGTTCCCCCTCGCGGTACTCCGCCAGGAGGAACGGCGGCAGGTCGACGACTGCGTGGCACTCGCCGGTCACCGGGGTAGTCGTCTCACGGACCCGGAAGGCGTCTGCCAGAGAGACGCCGGCGGTGTCGGCCCAGGACCGAAATGCCGCGAGTCGGTCGAGGACGGCCCGACCCGCGTCGGTCCGTGCGGTCGTCGTCGAGAGGCCGATCCGGTGACCCCAGACACGCACCTCGAAGTCGTCGATCCGCTCGTCCGCCGTGAGTGCCCTGACGCGGTCCAGAATGGCGTCCTGCGGACCGCGCCCGTCCGCCGCCGCGAGTGCCCTGACGTACAGTTCCACGCGCGGGGATCCCGTTCCCGTCGGCCTCCTGTCAGACACGGTTGCCATCGTGGTCGCCTGGGGGTAGACGCGACCGAAACTAATAATTCACTCTGTTTAAAACGTATCTATCTGGAATCTATATATCTCCGAAGTGGCGCCGGAGCGCCTCGTGAGCGCCGACGACCATCGCCGGCACGAGGATCATGAAGACGTGTTCCTCGATCGGAATCCCGAGCACGTTGATCCCGGTCCGTTTCGGGATCGCGAACACGCCGACCGAGAGCGTATACCAGTCCCAGAGGAACGCGAAGGGGTAGAGGACGGCGACCGTCCGCGCGGCCGTCCGCCAGGCCCCAGCGTACCAGAGGAGCGCGAGCGCCACCACGCCCCAGATGAATTCGGTGGCGAGATAGGTGTACGCACCGAGCACCGTGATATCGGGAAGCACGGCCCGGGGTAGGGGTGGAAGCGTCTTAGTCCCGGCGTCGGAGACGCCCGCTGTTGGCTACAAACCAACATTGATTACGCCAGCCGTCGAACTCCCGAGTTGGGAAGAACGATGGATATAGCCGACATCGCCACGAGTGATTTTGTCGACGTCGACGTTGACGAGCGCCTCGGAAAGATCCGTGCCCTCTTCGAGCGGGAGAACCCAAAGGGGATCGTCGTCCTGGAGGACGGGGAGTACGTGGGGGTGATCACGGAGCGAGAGCTGGTGCAGTCACACGTCGAGGACGACGCCAAGGCGGGGGCGATGACGCGGTCGGCGCCCAAGATCGAACGCACGGACGACGTGCGCGAGGTCGCCCGGATGCTCGTCGAGAGCGGCATGAAGGTCGCGCCCGTCTTCGAGGCGGGGGACCTCTGGGGGGTCGTCACGGCCGACGACATCCTCACGGCCGTCCTCGAGAACCTCGACGCGCTGACGGTCGCACAGATCCACACCGAGGACGTGGTCACCATCACGGACGACGGGCCGGTGGGCCAGGCGATCAACCGCCTGCGCGAGCACGGCATCTCGCGGCTCCCGGTCGTCGACGACGGCCGCCTCACCGGGATGGTCACGCGCCACGACATCGTCGACGTGGTGGTCCGAGACATGGACAAGGCGACGCGTGGCGACCGGGCCGGCGAGGTCGAGCGCGTGCTTGACATCCCCGTCTACGACGTGATGAACAGTCCGGTCGCGACCGCGACGCCCGACGAGTCCGTCCGCGCGGCCGTCGAACAGATGCTCGAGAACGACTACGGGGGCCTCGTTGTCACGCCCGAGCGCGACGACTCGCTCGTGGCCGGCATCCTCACGAAGACCGACGTGTTGCGGGCGCTGACCTTCACCGAGGAGGACCGCATGGACGTCCAGATCACCAACATCAACCTCCTCGATACGATCTCCCGCGACGACATTCGCCGCGACATCGAAGAGGTCGCCGAAAAGTACCAGGAGATGCAGGTCCAGCACGCCCACGTGCGCTTTCACGAGCACAAGGAGAAGCTCCGGGGCACCCCGCTGATCCAGTGTCAGATCCGTCTGCGGACCAACAAGGGCCAGGTCGCGGGCTCCGGAGAGGGGTACGGCGCCGAGACGGCCTTCGGCGTCGCCCGCGACAAGCTCCAGCGCAACGTCCTCGAGCTGAAGAACGTCCGGGCCGACGAGGAGTACCGCGGTCAGCTACTCCGGAAGCTGGGCGAACTGTAGATCTCGCCGACGACGCTAGCCTCTGTCGCACACGACTTTTTGACCCCTCGGCGCTAACCGCTGGCATGCGCGTCGCTGTCCTGACCGAACCCGGCGAGTTCGCCATCGAGGAGCGCGACAGGCCCGTCCCGGATGACGACGAGGTGCTGGTCGAGATGGGCGAGGTGGGCATCTGTGGCTCGGACGTCCACTACTACGAGCACGGCCGCATCGGCGACTACGTCGTCGAGTCGCCGCTGGTGCTGGGCCACGAGAGCGCCGGCACCGTCGTGGCGGTCGGCGACGGCGTGACCGGCCTCGCGTCGGGTGACCGCGTGACGCTCGAACCGGGCGTCCCCTGCCGGCGCTGTGCCCACTGCAAGCGCGGCGAGTACCACCTCTGTCCCGACGTGACGTTCATGGCAACGCCGCCGGACGACGGTGCCTTCGCCGAGTACGTCGCCTGGCCCGCCGACTTCGCCTACCGCCTGCCCGACGCGGTCTCGCTGGCCGAGGGCGCGCTGTGCGAACCGCTGTCGGTGGGGATCCACGTCTGCCGGCGCGGCGAAGTGGAGTCCGGGGACGCCGTCGCCATCAGCGGTGCCGGCCCGATCGGCCTGCTCGCGATGGACGCCGCCCGCGCCGCCGGCGCGACCGACGTGACCGTGGCCGATCCCGTCGAGCGCAAGCGCGACCTGGCCCGCGAGCGCGGGGCCGACCGCGTGGTCGACCCGACCGAGGAATCCGTCGCAGCGGCCGTCCGCGAACACCGCGGCGACGGCGCCGACGTGGTGATCGAGGCCTCCGGCGCGACGCCGGCTATCCAGTCGACCGTCGAGGTAGCGCGCCGGGGCGGCACCGTCGTCCAGGTCGGCCTCGCGCCGGAGGCGGAGGTGCCCCTGGACGTGCTGGACATCGTGGACAACGAGATCGACTTCCGCGGGTCCTTCCGCTACGCCAACACCTACCCGACGGCCCTCGAACTGCTGGCCGACGGCCGCGTCGACGCCGAGGGACTCGTCGACTTCGAGGCCGGCCTCGAGGACGTACACGACGCCTTCGAGCGCGCGAAAGAGCCCGGGACGGTCAAGGGGATGGTGACGTTCTGAGGGTCAGCAGTGGTTGTCGATCCACTCACACCACGCGTGGAAGTCGTCGGCACCACACTGTCGGGCAATACTCTGGAGTGTCCCGAGACGAACCCGGTCGTGTAACGGCACGGTGACCGTCCGCTTCTCCCCGGTTTCCGGGTGCGAGTATCCCAGAATGGCGTGGTCTCCCCGGGTGCGATCGTGCCGATAGCCGAACGACTGGAGAACACGGACGATCTCTTCGCCCGAAAAGTCACGCGACGGCACGACTACGGCTTGAACCAGGGGGCGTCGGGTTCCGGTGACTCCGCACCGCTTTCCGCCGCCGCTCTCGTCGCCGCGACGGCCTCGTCCAGATTTTCGAGTGCCTCCGTTCGGGTCGCGCCCTGACTGGCGACGTCTCTCTCCTCGTCGATTGCGGACCACCACCCGTCCTCCTCTTCCACGAGGCGAATCTCACGACCGGTGCTCATAACGAATGATTGTGCGTGAACGGGTATAAACGTTCGACACACGCCGGGTGTGAATACCGAGTGACTCGTACGAACCCTGTGTCTCGACGTGTGAACCCCCTCGAGCGCTAAACGTGTCGTTACTGGAACCCGATGCGGCCGCCGCCGCGGCGCTGCTGGGGTTCGGGACCCCCGCCCTTGAAGTCCTCCTCCATGCGCTCGTAGTAGTCCCGGATGTCGTCGGTGATGGTGGGCCGGACGTTCTCCATGGCCTGCCGGAAGTGGCGCATCTCGACGATCTCGGCCTCGTCGTCCTCGCGAAGGGCCTCGATAGCGGCCTCGCGGGCGATGGACTCCAGGTCCGACCCGACGTACCCCTCGGTGATCTCCGCGAGTTCGCGCAGGCTCACGTCGGCCGACAGCGGCGTGTCGCCGGTGTGGATCTTGAGGATCTGCTCGCGGCCCTCGGTGTCGGGTTCGCCGATCAACACAAGGCGGTCGAACCGCCCCGAGCGGATGAGCGCCGGATCGATCATGTCCGGCCGGTTGGTCGCGCCGATCACCATCACGTCCTCCATCTCCTCGAGGCCGTCCATCTCCGTGAGCAACTGATTGACCACCCGCTCGGAGACGTTCGAGCCGACGTCGCCGCCCCGGCCGGGGGCAAGCGAGTCGAGTTCGTCGAAGAACACCACCGTCGGCGCGACCTGTCGGGCCTTGCGGAACGTCTGCCGGATGGCCTTCTCCGACTCGCCGACCCACTTCGAGAGGAGTTGCGGGCCCCGCACCGAGATGAAGTTGGCGTCCGTCTCGTTGGCGACGGCCTTCGCCATCAGCGTCTTGCCCGTCCCGGGCGGGCCGTAGAGCAACACGCCGGAGGGGGGCTGGATGCCCATGCGGTCGAACTTCTCGGGGCTGTTCATCGGCCACTCGACGGACTCCTGGACTTCCTCCTTGGCCGGTTCGAGTCCGCCCACGTCGTCCCAAGTGACCTTGGGCAACTCGACGAGGACCTCCCGCATGGCGCTTGGGCTCACCTCGTTGAGCGCGCCGCGGAAGTCCTCGCGCTTGATGATCATCCGGTCGATGAGACTGGGCGGGATGTCCTCCTCGTCGAGGTCGATCTCCGGGAGGTAGCGCCGCAGGGCCTTCATCGCGGCCTCCTTGGTGAGGCTCTCGATGTCGGCGCCGACGAACCCGTGGGTCTCCTCGGCGAGGCGCCCGAGTTTCACGTCGTCCGAGAGGGGCATCCCGCGGGTGTGGATCTGGAGGATCTCCTCGCGACCGGTCTCGTCGGGGACGCCGATCTCGATCTCGCGGTCGAACCGGCCCGGGCGGCGCAGCGCGGGGTCGACCGAGTCGACGCGGTTGGTCGCGGCGATGACGATGACCTGGCCCCGCGACTCGAGACCGTCCATCATCGTGAGCAGTTGGGCGACGACGCGGCGCTCGACCTCGCCGGTGACGTCCTCGCGCTTGGGGGCGATGGAGTCGAGTTCGTCGATGAAGATGATGGAGGGCGACTCTTCGGTGGCGTCCTCGAAGATCTCGCGGAGTTGCTGTTCCGACTCCCCGTAGTACTTCGAGATGATCTCCGGGCCGGCGATGGAGAAGAAACTCGCGGAGGTCTCGTTGGCGACGGCCTTCGCGAGCAGGGTCTTCCCGGTGCCCGGCGGGCCGTGCAGCAGGACCCCCTGGGGCGGCTCGATGCCCAGTTTCTTGAAGATCTGGGGGTGTTTCATCGGCAGTTCGACCATCTCGCGGACCCGCTGGATCTCGCTCTGGAGGCCGCCGATGTCCTCGTAGGTGATGCCGCTGCCGGTCTTCTCGAAGCCGCTGATGGGCTCCTCGCGGAGTTCGACGTCCGTGTCCTCGGTGATGAGACAGACGCCGTCGGGCTCGGTCTCGACGGCGATGAGCGGGATGGCCTGGCCCGGCGAGCGCATGAACGGGTGGTTCGTCGATGACATCACCGGCACGATGTCGCGCTCGACGACCGGGCGCTTGAGGATCTGTCGCTTGACCATGCCCGCGGCGTCGGAGCCGAACTGAACCGACGCCTCCTCGGGCGGCGCGAGCACGAGTTTGTCGGCCTTCTCGGCCTCGGCCTTGCGGATCTCGACGCGCTCGCCGATCCCGACGTCGGCGTTCTGCCGCGTGAAGCCGTCGATGCGCACCGTGTCGGTGTTCCAGTCCTGGCGGTCCGCGCGCCAGACCTTCGCCGCGGTGGTGTCCGCGCCCTCGATTTCGATGATGTCTCCGGGCGAGAGCTTGAGATGCAACAGCGTGTCCGGGTCGAGACGGGCGATGCCGCGCCCCGAGTCGTTGGGGTAGGCCTTCGCCACCTCCAGTTGAACCTCGTTCATGGTAGACGGGGGATGTACAACAGTGAGTGACGGCCGGAGATATGTTTTATGCTACCGGCGGCCAAGCCGCCGGCCGGCAGGTACTTATGTGAGTGTGTGTCACGGGGATCGAATCGACTGACAGCACCGCTACCGGAACACGTCGCAAAGCCCTTCTATCAGCTGTCCGTCACTCACGTCTCAGTACGACCTCGCCGTCCCGGTCCTCGACAGCCAGCCCGAGGTCCGCGAGCGCGTCGGCCGTCCGCTCGGGGACGCGTCGACCAGCGGCCCGGCGGGCGCGCATCTGTGGCACCACCGTCCGGAGGTCCGCCGGCGTCTCGATCACCGGCAGCGTCGGCAGGAAATCGACCGACAGGTCTGCCGCGAGCGCCCGATCGACCAGCGTCTCGACCGCCGGGGTCGCCAGGGCGTCCGCGAAATCGATCGGCGCGGCGAACCCCGCGTAGTACACCCGGCCGTCGGTCGTCGGGCCCAGCACCACGTCCGACGAGCGGAGTTTCATCGCCGCGCTGTCGATATCGCTGCGCGCGAGCAACGCCGTGGCCGGCGTCACCGCCGCCGCGGTGCGGACCTCCTCCCGTTCCAGGAGGTGGGTCACCGTGTTGCCCACCCGCGCCGACGGCGTCGACCCGACCTGTACCTCGTAACGGGCCGCCGACGGGTCTGACAGCGCCCCCTCGAGCGCGTCCCTGACCGCGCTCTCGTCGTCGCCCGCGTCGGTCTCGCGATAGTTGACGAGCAGTTCGGCGCCGCTCGCCTCGACTGCCGCACACACGTCCCCCATCGCGGCGGCGTAGAGGGCTGCGGCCTCGGATTCGGTCAGCGGCGACGGTGTCAGTGCGGGGAACGCCCGACCCGGACGTGGCGGTTCCGCGAGGACGGCGACGGTAGTCATGGTCTCCTCTGTGCGGGGGAGTGCCTTTTGGGTTTCCACTCACACCTGCGGGTGTCGAACGTCGTCCCCGCCCACCTCAGCTCTGGCCGCCCGTGTCGCAGTAGTCGCTGGCGGTCCGTGTCGCAGTCAGCGGCCTCGCCGGCCCTTCGTCTGGCGGTAGTCCCGACCCAATGTCTCGCTGAGGTGTTCCAGGAGCGCGGTCCGCTGGTCGTCGGTCTGGTCGGCCGGCGGGAGCATCGGGATGAGTTCGAAGCCCCGGCCCCGGATGGTCGTGGCGTGTTGCTCGGCCACGTCGAGGTCCTCGCGCGAGGAGGTCGTGTACTCGAAGGCCAGTTCCTCGAGCGCGCGCTGGCCGACCGGGAGGATGATTTCGGGGTTGATCATCCTGATCTCGCTGTTGAGGAACGGCTCGCAGTTCCCGACCTCGTCGTCGCTGGGCCGCCGCTCCGGGCTGTGACACCGCGCCAGGTAGGTCAGGTAGGCGTTCGAGAGGACGGGCCGGTCGGCGTCGGGGTCCTCGCACATGTCGACGGCGGCGAGCACGTCGAGCAGTGCCCGTTCCCGTTCGCCGGTGAACGGGACGCCGCTGGCGTCGGCGGCGGCGTCCGGCGCCTCGCCGAGCACCAGGAACTCCGCGCCGACGTCGCCGTAGCCGTGGACGACCCGCTCGCGCGTCTCGCACAGCGCCGGGCAGTTCTGGCACGTTTCGTCCATCCCGAACGGGTTCGACAGCGTCTCCTGATTCGCGTCCATCGTTGGCCTCGTTCCTTCAGTCCTCGTCGACTGTTCGTGCGTGCGTGTCCGCGTCTTCGGGGTCGTTCTGCGGGCTGGACGGGTGGTAGTCGGTGTCGTACTCGCCGGGGCGGTCGTCGAGACGGTCGGGGTTGATCCGCCCGCCGAGCAGCATGAAATCGAGTACCGTGCAGTACAGCAGCGCCTCGACGACGGGGACGGCCCGCGGCGGCAACACGGGGTCGTGGCGGCCCGTGACGGTGATCTCCTTGCGCTCGCCGGTCTCCCAGTCGACCGTCTCCTGGGTCTTGGGGATCGACACCGGCGGGTGCCAGGACACCTCGCCGTAGATGGGGTCGCCCGTCGTGATGCCGCCCTGGATGCCGCCGTGATCGTTGCCCACCGGCGTGGGGTCGCCCTCCTCGTCGAACTCCCAGTTCTCGGTGTACTCGGATCCAGCCGTCGTCCGGGCTTCGCGTCCGATGCCGTACTCGAAGTCGTTGACGGCGGGGATCGAATACAGCAGTCCGCCGAGCCGCGAGGGCACCGAATCGAACCGGGGGGCGCCCAGCCCTCGCGGGACGCCGCGACACTCGAAGTACACCGACCCGCCGATGGAGTCGCCGCGCCGCTGGTACTCGTCCGCCAGTTCGCGCATCTCCTCGGCCGTCTCCGGGTCGGCACACCGGACCTCGTTGTCCTCGCTGTGTTCGAGCATCTCCTCGAAGCTCACGTCCGGCGCCTCCACGTCGCCGATCTGGTTGACGTGGGCCTTGATCCGCACGTCGTACTCGCTCTGTTCGAGGGCCTGCTTGGCCACGGCGCCGGCGGCCACCCAGTTGACCGTCTCGCGGGCCGAGGAGCGCCCGCCGCCGCCCCAGTTGCGCGTCCCGAACTTCGCGGAGTAGGTGAAATCGCCGTGCGAGGGGCGGGGCGCCGTGATGAACGGCTCGTACTTGCCCGACCGGGCGTCCTTGTTCTGGATGACCATCCCGATCGGCGTCCCCGTCGTGTAGCCGTCCTGCAGTCCCGACTTGATAGACACCTCGTCCGGCTCGCCCCGCGAGGTGGTGATCATCGACTGGCCGGGCTTGCGGCGGTCGAGGTCCCGCTGGATGGCCTCCCTGGAGAGTTCGACCCCGGCGGGACACCCCGACACCGTACACCCCATCGCCTCTCCGTGTGACTCCCCGAAGGTCGTCACCTGAAAGAGGCGACCGAAGCTGTTGCCGTTCATTACACGTCCCTCCGGCGCGCGGCCTTTTGAACCTTACAGTCCGCCCCGCGCCCCGGCCGACCGTTCAAAAGGGAGGACGAGGGAGACGCCGGTATGCGCTGAGAACCGCCGCGCGCCGTGCCGCGGGAGTGTGACACGGCGGCGCGCGGGTCGCGAGTGTCACCTGTTCGCCCTTTGCCAGCCTGGTTCCGTCACCGCTCGACGGCGGCCCCGAGTCCCTCGAGCACGTCGAAAAAGCCCGGGAAGGAGACGTCGACGTGTTCCGCGCCGCGGATCGTCGTGGTCCCCTCGGCGACGAGCGCGGCGACCGCAAGCGACATCACGATGCGGTGGTCGGCCCGCCCGTCGACGGTCGCGCCCCGCAGTTCGGCGTCGCCGCCGTGGACGATCAGCGCGTCGCGCTCCTCCTCGACGCTCGCGCCCAGTTTCGACAGTTCCTCGGCCATCGCGCTGACGCGGTCGGTCTCCTTGTAGCGGACGTGCTCGGCGTCGACGATGCGGGTCGTCCCGTCGGCGGCCGCGCCAAGCGTCGCGATGGTCGGCAGGAGGTCGGGCGTGTCCGCCACGCTGACCTCGACGCCGGTGAGCGCCGACTGCTCGACGACGAGTTCGCCGTCTTCCCGGCGCCAGTCGATCGCCGCGCCCATCCGCTCGAGCACGTCGACGATGGCGGTGTCGCCCTGCGCGCTCGGCCGCGCGCCGGTCACCGTCACCGTTCCGTCCGCGGCCAGCGCACCCGCTGCCGCGAGGTACGAGATCGAGGAGAAGTCCCCGGGGACCGCGTACTCGCCGCCGGCGGGTGAGTACGTCTGGGCCCCTGGCACCGCGAAGCCTTCCTCCATCCGCTCCGCCGTCACGCCGAAGTCAGCGAGCACCTCGAGCGTGACGTCGACGTAGGGCGAGGACTTCAGCGCCGTCGTCAGGTCGATCCGGACGCCGTCGTCGGTGACGGCGCCAGCCATCAACAGCGCGGTGACGTACTGCGAGGAGACGTCGCCGGGGATCGAGACGCGCCCGCCCGTCACGGGGCCACCGACGACCAGCGGCGCCTGGCCGTTCCGCCGGGTACTCTCGGCGCGGCCGTCGAGTTGCTGGATGGCGTCGAGCAATGGACCCTGGGGCCGCGAACGGAGCGACTCGTCTCCGGTGAGCACGGCCAGCCCGTCCTGCAGGGCGGCCGTCGCCGTGACCAGTCGCGTCGTCGTCCCGCTGTTGGCGCAGTCGATCACGTCGTCCGGAATCCCGGGCGTCCCCGCGAATCCGTCCACGGTCAAGTCGTCGTCCTGCTGTTCGACGGCTCCGCCGTAGGCCTCGACGGCCCGCATCGTCGCGCGCGTATCGGCGCTCACCAGCGGCTCCCTGACAGTCGCCCCGTCGGCGTATCCCGCCGCGAGGATCGCCCGATGGGTGTAACTCTTCGACGGCGGGGCCCGCGCAGTACCCGACACCATCGACTGCGAGATGCGCACGTCCATGTGGCGGGGGTGGCGGCCGCCGGACAAGAGGCTACCGGAGCGGTCGGGTCACTCGACCGCGGCGCTCGCGGCGCGGTTGAGCATGTACACCGCGACGCCGCCGAGGACGAGATCCAGCACGAGCAGAATCACCACCGCGGGGACGACGGCGTTCCAGATGCCGCCGAACGCGTGTACGTCTATGACCGTCATCGTGTCACGTCCGAGCGTGAACGACCGCGCGGCGTCGACGCCGTAGGTGACCGGGTTGAACGTGGCGACGGTCTGGATCCAGCCTGGGAGTCGCTCCAGCGGGAGGAACGCGCTCGAGACGAACAGCATCGGGAACTGGAGGATGTTGGCGCCGATGATCGTCGACTCCTGATCGCGGGTGATCAGGGCCACGACGTTCGAGAACGCCGTGAACCACAGCGAGAACACGATGCCGACGACGATGATGCCCAGCAGCCCGAAGATACCGGTCTGGTAGCTGGCGCCCAGCAGCCACCCCAGCACGAGGATGATCCCGATCTGGACGACGATCCGGGTGATCTCGGCGAGGCTCTTGCCGAGAAACACCGCCGACCGGCTCATCGGCGTCACCAGCACTTTGTTGAACATCCCGTTCTCGATGTCGTTGACCAGGCCGATGCCCGAGGAGGCCGCTGCCGCGAGCGACACCTGGACGGCGATGGCGGGCACCAGGTAGGTCTCGTAGGAGATGCCGCCGCCGGCCCCGCCCCCGATGGCGTTGGTCGCGATCCCGCCGAACACCTGCGTGAACAGCACGAAGAAGATCACGGGCTGGAGGAGCGTCCCGGTGATGATGAACGGGTTCCGGATCGCCTTGAGGTTCCAGCGCTTGTAGTTCACCCAGAGGTCGCCGAGATAGGAGTTGCCGGCGCCGGTATCGGTCCCGTCAGCCGTCTCGCCCACCCTCTCGGTGCTCATCGGGACACCTCCACCTGTGCGTCGACGGCGGCCGCCTCGTCGGCCTCGATGTGCTCGCCGGTCAGAGCCAGGAACACGTCGTCGAGCGTGGGCGAGCGGACGTTGAACCCGGTCACGGTGATCCCGGCGTCGCGGAGCGCCACGAGGAGGTCGGTTCCGACTTCGCGGGCCCGCGGCGTCGTGACGCTGACGCCGTCGTCGGTGAGTTCGATCGTCGCGTCGTCGACGAGCCCGGACTCCCGAACGATCGACGCGGCCCGCTCGCGCCGGTCCTCGCCGTCCTCGATGTCGACGTCGAGCACCTCGCCGCCGACCTCGCGCTTGAGTTCGTCGGGCGATCCGCGCGCGACGATCTCGCCCGCCCGGATCACGCCCAGGCGGTCACAGAGGTAGTCGGCCTCCTCGAGGTACTGGGTGGTCAGGAAGATGGTCGTTCCCTCGTCGTTGATCCGCTCGAAGTAGTCCCACAGGCGGTTGCGCGCCGCGGGGTCGAGGCCGGTCGTCGGTTCGTCGAGGAACACGAGCGGCGGGCGGTGGACCAGCGCGGTGGCCGCGTCCAGTCGCTTTTTCATCCCGCCCGAGAATCCCTCGGCCTGCTTGTCGCCCACGTCGTCGAGTTCGACCAGTTCCAGCAGTTCGTCGATTCGCTCCTCGCGCTCGGCCCGCGGGACGCCGTAGGCCTCACAGGCAAAGCGGATGTTCTCCCGTGCGGTCAAATCGAGATCGACGCTCGTCTCCTGGGCCATGTAGCCGATCGATCGACGCACCGCCAGCGGTTCCTCGGTCACGTCGTGGCCGAGCACCCGAACGCGACCGCCGGACGGGCGCAACAGCGTCGCGAGCACCTTGATAGTCGTCGTCTTGCCGGCCCCGTTTGGCCCGAGGAAGCCGAAAAACTCCCCGCTCGGAACCTGCAGGTCGACGCCGTCGACGGCCCGCGTCCCGTCGCTGTAGGTCAGCGCGAGCCCGTCCACGTCGATTGCGTTCTCAGTCATGGCGACACCTCCAGTCGGACGACGTTCGTTGCACGGTCGGTCGCTGGAGTTCCAGCCCCAAATACTCTGGTCTCACGTCACGGAAGTTACTGCGAGAGGCTGAAGCTACCGCTGGCGGGCGCACGCGCCGCTCGCAGGCTCACGGCGGGCCCGCACACTCGACGTGGCTTCGCGCCCACTCGTGCAGTTCGTCGAACACCGGCCGCAGGTCGCGGGCTTTCTGCGTGGCGGCGTACTCGACGTGGGGCGGGATCTCGTCGTAGGACTCCCGGCGGACCAGCCCGGCCTCCTCGAGTTCGTCGAGGCGCTTCGAGAGGGTGTTCGTCGACACCTCGAGCGCCGTCTCGAGTTCGGTGAACCGCCACCAGGTCTGGTCCGCCTCGGACAGACAGAACAGGACCGCCATCGCGTGGGACCGACCGAGCAACTGGAACAGTCCCCGGGCGGGATGCCCGCCCTCGGTCTCACGCAGGAGCGCCAGCAGGTCCTCGGCCGGCCCGTACGGCCGATCGCACTCCGTGCGGTCTCCCGCTTCGCGTCCCGCGCCCGACCGGTCGTCCGTGTTCGCCATGCACCTCGTTACCGCTCCCGGTCCTTCGACCTTGCGGTGGATTCACCCCCGCGTACTGTCCGTCGATCGGGCCCACCTCTATGGGCGTGGCCCGCGTTGGGACGCCCATGACCGGCCGCTACTTCGAGGCGTTCGAGGAGGGAGAGACCATCGCTCACGAGCGCCGCCGCACCGTCTCCGAGAGCGACAACCAGCGGTTCTGCGATCTGACGATGAACCAGCAACCGCTGCACCTCGACGCGGCCTTCGCCGCCGAGACGCAGTTCGGCGAGCGCGTGGTCAACGGCCTCTACACGATGGCGCTCGCGGTGGGGATGACGGTGCCAGAGACGACCGACGGCACCGCCGTCGCCAACCTCTCGTACGACGCCGTGGAGCATCCCGCGCCGGTGTTTCACGGCGACACGCTCCGCGCCGAGACGACGGTCCTGGAGACCCGCGAGACAAGCGACGGCGACCGGGGCATCGTCCGGATGGCCGTCGAGGCCCACGCCGTCGAACGCGAGGAACTGGTCTGCTCGTTCGAGCGGACGGCGCTGGTCGAGAAACGCTAGCCCGGGACGACCGCTCGAAGCCCTAGAGCAGGTGCCAGCAGTTCACGAGGACGGCGCCGGCCCAGGGGAGCGCGAGACCGAGTGCGACGGCGACGCCGTGGCGGGGTCGCCAGGCCCGGTAGAGGCCGGCGGTGCCGACGATCAGGACCTTCACCAGTCCGAGCGCAGCGAAACCGGCGACCTCGAAGGCGGCGCGCATCGCGGGGTTGCCCTCGACGAGGCCCGTGCGCAGCCCCCGGTAGGTGAGATACACGTCGGCGGTCAGCGACGCCAGCACGACGAGCCAGAGGAGTCCCTCGAGGGACGCGAACTCGTCGTCGAGCGGCACAGCACTGGACGTATCCGTCGGCATGGTGTCTCCCGGCGTCCCACCGCGCGCCGTGACGGCCTGTCGGACCGTCGAGTGCTGTCACCAAATAGGTTGTCCCGCGGGACGGCGTCGGGCCGTCTCAGAGCAGGCGTGCGGCGTTGACCGCGGCCGCGACCAGCCACGGGAGCGCGACTCCCAGCGGGACGACCGGCCCGAACCGGGGCCAATGCGCCCGGAACAGGCCGGCGATGCCGAGCACGGCCGCCTTCGAGAGCAGCAGTCCGCCGATGCCGACCGCCCCGATGAGGGGCGCCATGGCGGGGTTGCCCTCCGCGAACCCATGCTGGAGTCCGATGGCAGTCAGGTGGAGGTCCGCGAGCAGCGCCACGGCCACGAGGAGCCAGCAGTACCCCTCGAACGTCGAGACGCCGGCGACGCGGTCCACCACCGTCGTCGGCGAGCCGTCGGCCGCGCCGACCCACGACTCGGTGGCGTCGCGTACCATCGATCCACCCGGACACCGCATCCCCCCACCCAGGGGGACGACGGGTCCGTCCGGAACCTGGGGCGTCGCACACATATACCTGTCCGCCGCCTCGCCTCGCGAAGGTGTGCGAATTGGTGACACGCAGGGAGCGCGCCGCCGGAATCCGGTCTAACCGGCAATAGAGCCATTGCTCGTTGCGCCAGGCCCGTTCCGTGGTACTACAGCACCGTCCCGTGTTTTTTCTCGGGGCGGTCCGACTCGACGGATTCGTAGACGCGCAGTCGTGCGATCAGTTCCGTCCGCAACTCGCTCGGGGGGACGATCTCGTCGATGACCACCTCGCTGGCCGAGCGGTGGACGTCGATCTGCTCGCGGAACGCCTCGCGGAGTTCGGCCTCGCGCTCGACCCGGCGATCCTCGTCGTCGATGTCGGCGAGTTCGTTGGCGTAGACGGCGTTGACGGCCGCCTCGGGACCCATGATGGCTATCTCCGCGGAGGGCAAACCCAGGGTGGCCTGCGGGCCGAACGCCGGGCCGCCCATCGCGTAGATGCCGGCGCCGTAGGCCTTCCGGAGGATCACGCACTGCTTGGGAACCGTCGCCGAGGAGGTAGCGTAGATGAGTTTCTTGCCCGCCTCGAGGATGCCCTCCTTCTCGACCTGTGACCCGGCCATGAAGCCCGGGGTGTCACAGAGATACACGAGCGGGACGCCGTAGGCGTCGCAGGTCCAGACGAACTCGGCGGCCTTCTCGGCGGCCTCGGGGAAGATGGCTCCCGCGCGGTGGGCGGGCTGGCTGGCGACCAGGCCGACCGGCCGGCCGTCCAGGCGGGCAAAGCCCGTGACGATCTCGCGGCCGTACTCGCGTTTCAGCTCGAAGAACGAGTCGGCGTCGACCACGCGGTCGATGGCCTCGCGCACGTCGTATCCCTCGTTCGGCCGCCCGGGGATCACCGCGTCCAGCCCCGCCGGATCGGCCGCCGGCGCTCGTCCGTCCGTCCGTGGCGGGTCGGCCTCGCAGTTGTCCGGGAGGTACGAGAGCAGTCGCGCGACGAGTTCGCGGGCGTGGTCCTCGTCCTCGGCCACGAGGTCGGCGCTGCCCGAGTGACGGGCGTGGACCTCGGGCCCGCCGAGGTCCTGCAGGTCGATCTCCTCGCCGGTGACCATCTCGACCATCCGCGGGCTGGCGATCGCCA
>JBDGUH010000001.1:0-73267 GCA_042216055.1 Haloarculaceae archaeon | reverse complement strand
GAGGCGCAGGACGGAGATATCAGCCGATCGGGGGTTCAAATCCCTCCGACCCCATCCAGATTATCAAGATATCTTATCATCACTGATGACTATTTGTAGGAAGAAACTCCGCTCAGAGGGGGTGATCCGCGTGAGCCGCGCGGTCGGGAGCGATTCGACAACTGTTCTCTCGAAAACAGTACAGTTGGTGTATGTAATTATTGTTTAGAAAAGAATGAAGGTCACAGGGCCCGATATGAGCACAGTGGTTCAGCGTGTCCGAGAACGAGAAGCGACCGGATCTCGATAGCGCCCCCCCCGTTCCGGCTGTCCGGGGACGAGAGAGCCCCGTCCGCGGACGAACTCTTCCTGGCGCTGTCCTCGGCGGAGCGCCGGCAGCTACTGTACTATCTGCTCGACGAACGAACGACGACCGTCACCGAACTGGTCCACGCGCTGGGCGAGTGGCACGCGAGCAGGGGGACACCGATCGAAGCGACGACCTACGAACCCGTCAGGGCCAGACTCCACCACCTCCATCTTCCGCAACTCGAGGATGCAGGGCTCCTCGACTACGATTCCGACGGGGCGGTCCGGATGGAGCCACCCCCTGACGCCGTCCTCGAGGTCCTCGAGGCCGCCTACCGATACGACGAGGCGATCCGGACGGGGTGACACGCGACCTCGACGCAGGGCGGGTGGATTTTTCACGGCGTCGCTCGTCACTACGCGTATGACAGCGGAGTCAGCGTTCGACGTGTTCGCCGAGTCGTTCGATCGACGGGACTGGGACACCGGTCCGGACGGGATCGTTCGGCTGGCTATCGCCGGCCTCGGGTGGTTCTCGCGTGACCGCGTGCTTCCGTCGCTGGGGGACTGCGAGTATCTCGATCCGACCGTTCTCGTCAGCGGTTCGCCCGAAAAGGCGGCCGAGATCGCGGACGAGATCGACGCAGCGGGGATAACCGACTACGAGGGGATGGCGGACGGCGATCTGGCCGACGAATACGACGCCGTCTACGTGGCGACGCCGAACGTGCGCCACCTGCCGGTCGTCGAGGCGGCCGCCGAGCACGGCAAGCACGTCATCGTCGAGAAGCCGCTGGAGGCGACCGTCGACCGCGCCGAGCGCCTCGTCGAGACGTGTGCCGACGCCGACGTGACGCTGATGACGGCCTATCGGATGCAGACCCACCCCGTCCTCCGGCGGGTCCGGGAGCTGATCGCGGACGGATTCGTCGGCGACGTGGTCCAGGTCGAGGGGTCGTTCACGTTCCGGATGCTGGGCGACGGCGGCGACCCCGATCAGTGGCGCCTCGATTACGACTTCGCCGGCGGCGGGTCGCTGTACGACATCGGCGTCTACCCCCTCAACACGACCCGGTTCCTGCTCGGCGAGGACCCCGTCGCCGTCCAGGGATCGCTCTCGAACCCCGATCCGGGGTTCGAGGACGGGATCGACGAGCACGCCTCGTTCGTGCTCGAGTTCCCCGGGGGCGCACAGGCGATCTGTCGGTCGAGCTACGGCGCCCACGCGGGCAACCGGACCGAAATCGTCGGCACCGAGGGGACGATCCGGATGGACAACCCCTACTCCGACCTGTCCGAACGAACGGTGATCCTCGAGCGCGACGGGCGCAGTGCCCGCTTCGAGGACCTGTTCGTGAACGAACTGACCGAGCAGTTCGACTACTTCGCTCACTGCGTCCTGACCGGCGAGCGTCCGGAACCCGACGGACGGGACGGCCTCACCGACATGGCTGTCATGGCCGCGATCCAGGAGTCAGACGAGAGCGGTGCGCGCGTCGACCTGTAAGGCGGCGCCGATCGGGACGCTCGTCCTAGAACGGCAGCGCCGTCCGGGACGCTGTCGTCCGGGGCCGGGTTTGCCCGTTGGACAAGGTTGAAGTGAGAGAATGACAAACACGGGAATGGAGCCGTCAGGGTTCCCGGCGGGAACGACCGCCGTAGCCTACCGGGAGTAGTACTGGCGGACGAACGCGCGAACCGGCGGACCTGGCCGCCCGCCGGCGTTCTTCGTTGACCGAATCCGATAGCTCTGCGACCGGCAGTGAACGTTAAGGAGCGGTGGCCCCGAACGGGGACCATGGGCGGGCCACGGCTCCCGGGTGCGCCGGCGGGCGACGACGAGCGGATCGTCGCTCACGTCGACGTGGACTGCTTCTACGCCGCCTGCGAGCGCCTGCGCGAACCCGCGCTGGAGGGCGAACCGGTCGTCGTCGGGATGGGGTTCGAGGCGGGCGAGACCCACGGCGCGGTGGCGACGGCGAGCTACGAGGCCCGCGAGTACGGCGTCGAGAGCGCGATGGCGATCTCGGAGGCATTAGAGCGCCTGCCGCGCAAGGTCGACGCGGCGGCGGACCCCGATCGCTCCGTCGCGGACGCCGGCCACTACCGCCCGGTCGACATGGAGTACTACGAGGCCATCGCGGCGGCGGTCAAGGAGGTGCTGGCAGACCGTGCCGACGTGGTGCGGGAGGTGAGCATCGACGAGGCCTACCTCGACGTGACCGAGCGGGTCGACTGGGCGGACGCCCGGGCGTGGGCCGACGACCTCAAGGCCGCCGTCGAACGCGAGGCGGGCGTCGTCGCGAGCGTGGGCGTCGCGCCGACGATGAGCGCCGCGAAGGTGGCGAGCGACCACGACAAGCCCGACGGTCTGGTCGTGGTCGAACCCGGCGAGGTGCGGGCGTTCTTCGCGCCCCTCCCCGTCGAGGCGGTCCACGGCGTCGGCCCGGTGACGGCCGCCGAACTCGGCGACCTGGGCGTCGAGACGGCGGGCGACCTCGCGGCCGCCGACCCCGGGACGCTCGAAGCCCGGTTCGGGGAGCGCGGCCTCGCTATCCGGCGTCACGCACGCGGCGAGGACGACCGGGAGGTGACGCCGCGGGGCCGCCCCAAGAGCCTCTCGCGGGAGTCGGCGTTCCCGGAGGCGACGGGCGATCACGACGAGGTGCGCGAGCGCGCCCGGACGCTGGCGGGCGCGGTTGCCGACCGCGCGCGGAGCAAGGGCGCACTCTACCAGACCATCGGCGTGAAGGCCGTGACGCCCCCCTTCGACGTGAACACGCGCGCCCGGTCGCTCCCCGGCCCCGTCGACGACCCCGACCTCGTCGAGGACGTGGCGCTCGACCTGCTCGGGGAGTTCGCCGACCGCCGGGTCCGGAAGGTCGGCGTCCGCGTCTCGAACCTCTCGTTCTCGGGGGGCGAACAGGCCAGCCTCGAGGGGTTCGAGGACGAGAGCGGTGCGGGGGACGACGCCAGTTCGGGGACCGACGCCGCCGATCCGGACGGCGACAGTCCGGAACGCGACGCGGGCGACGACGGGCGACGCGGACAGGCGACCCTCGGGGACTTCTGATGCGCCGTCGATCCGGGCCGCCAGGTCGTCGAGACACACCGCCCGCGGTCGATCAGTCCACGCCGTGCTCGAGGTTCTCGAGGAGTTTGCCGACGAACAGGCCCATGCGCGGCGAGAGCGCGTCCGGATCGGGCGGTTCGGCCGGGTGGGCGGCCATCGTCTCGACGAACCGCTCGCTGAAGGTCATCGCCCGCATCATGTCGACCACGTCGACGGTGAGGCCCTCGTCGGAGGTGTCCATCTCGGAGTAGCGCTCCTTCTCGGCGTCGGTGTAGGTGATCGTCCACGCCGGGCCGCCGACGGCCGACAGCACCGTCTCGAGGTCGCCGACCTCGAGGCGCCCCTCGTCCCTGCCGACGTACACCGTCTCGTCAGATAGCTCCGTCCGGTAACGCGTCATCGGGCGCTCGCCCGAAAGAACGCGGACGACGACCATAGAAGTTCCTCCCCGGGCCGGCCAGTCCGGGCGCGCACCGCGATCAGTGACAGGCGTCGGTCCACTGTGCCAGCAGGCCGTCGCGGATCGTCAGGGCGTGGCGCTGCCCGCCCCGGTCACAGTCGACGACCTCGACGGTGACGAGCGCTCCCGTCGCTCGCTGCTCGATCACGTACACCGTTCCCCGTCCGTGCGTCCAGGCTTCGACCGTCGCGTTCACGGTCGTCCGCGGCGGGACGGTGACGACCTGCCGGGTGACGTTCGGCGTTTCGAGCGTGACGTTCGTGTAGGGGCCGCCGAGCGTGACGTCCCTGGTCGGGACCGTCCGACGTGAGCCGTCGGGGAGCGTCGCACGGAACGTCAGCGAGTCGGGGTCGGGAGCGCCGCCGACGGTGTAGGCGGTCACGCGGTAGGCGGTGTCGTCGCCGTTCGTGACCGTCACCTCGGGCGGGTCGTTCCAGTCGCGGACCTCGTACCCGAGGACGGCGACCACGAGCAACAGCGTCACGAGGGCGGCGCCGCGGCGGGAGACCATGGCCGAGAGCGTGCCCACGAGCAGTTAACTCCCTCGCTCGCCCGTCGCGTGACGGGCGTCTGACGGAGAGTTATGGGGACAGACGGACACCGAACGACAGAGCGCATGGGAGAGACAGAACACATCACCGTCGCCACGACGAGCGCCGGCGTCGGCGGGTCGGGCGAACCCGGCCGCTCGGTCGATCTGCCCGTCGTCGACGTGCTCACCGGGCGCGCGTTCGTCACCGGGAAGTCCGGGTCCGGGAAGTCGAACACGGCGTCGGTCATCGCCGAGAAACTGCTCGACAACGGCTTCGGCCTCCTCATCGTCGACGTGGACGGCGAGTACTACGGCCTCAAGGAGGCCTACGAGATCCTCCACGTCGGCGCCGACGAGGAGTGTGACATCCAGGTCACGGTCGAGCACGCCGAGAAGATCGCGTCGCTCGCCCTCGAGGAGAACGTCCCGCTCATCCTCGACGTGTCCTCCTTCCTCGACGAGAGCGAGGCCGAGGAACTGCTGACCGAGGTGTCCCGGCACCTCTTCGCGAAAGCCAAAAAGCAGAAACAGCCGTTCCTGATGCTCGTCGAGGAGTGCCACGAGTGGATCCCCGAGAAGGGGTCTGTCGGCGAGTGTGGCAAGATGCTCATCAAGATCGGCAAGCGCGGGCGCAAGCACGGCCTCGGCATCGTCGGCATCAGCCAGCGGCCCGCCGACGTGAAGAAGGACTTCATCACCCAGTGTGACTGGCTGGTCTGGCACCGCCTCACCTGGAACAACGACACGAACGTCGTCGGGCGCATCCTCGACTCGGAGTACGCCGACGCCGTCGAGGACCTGGACGACGGCGAGGCGTTCCTGATGACCGACTGGGCCGAGCAGGTCCGGCGGGTCCAGTTTCACCGCAAGCAGACCTTCGACGCCGGCGCCACACCCGGCCTCGACGACTTCGAGCGCCCGGAACTCAAGTCCGTCAGCGAGGACCTGGTCTCGGAACTGGAGACGATCAGCGACGAGAAGGAACGCACCGAGGACCGCATCGCGGAACTCCGGGAGGAACTCGACAAGAAGAACTCCCGCATCGCGGAACTCGAGACGGAGCTACAGGACGCTCGCGACCTCTCCCGGATGGCCGAGCAGTTCACGACTGCGCTGCTCGAACACGTCGACGGCTACAACCCCGGCCGGACCGAGCAAGAGCGGATGCGACAGCGACGGGCGCGATTCGAGGACGGCGACGGCGAGATCGACGCGGGGACCGGCGCGGAGACGGGAGCGGACGCAGAAGACGACCGGAGCGCCGAGGCCGCCGACGGGTTCGGCGCCTTCGCCGAGGCGTTCGGGGACGGGGCTGCAAGCGGCGACGGTGCCGGTGCGAATGACGCGACGGCCGGGACCACGAACGACGCGAGCGCCGAGCAGACCGATTCGGACGCCGGACCGAGTGACGCGGACGAGGAACCGGCAGACGCCACCTCCGGCGGCGGGTTCGGCGACGCCTTCGGCGCGTTCGCCGACGACGACCCGGGCATCGCCGGCGGCGCGGGTGAAGACGGGAGCGACGGGTCGGCGGCCCGCGACGGCGCCACGGCGTCGTTCTCGTTCCGGGAGGTGGATTTCACCGGCATGGAACTCGACGGGACGGCCCCCTCGGGGGTCACGCCGGATCCCGTCGAGAGCGACGGGCCGACGCCGGCCTATCTGGTGGACCTGCGAGCGGACCTGCGCGAACTGGACCCCAAGAGCCGCCGGATGCTCGCCTTCTACGTCGAGCAGGGGCCGGACACGCCGCTGAACGCCCACTTCTCGGCCGGCGGGTCGGGCGACCGGACGAACGCGTACGCCCACAACCGGGAACTCCGCCTCGCGGGGTTCGTCGAGCACGTCGGCCGCGGCCGCTACGACTCGCGCCTGGTGGCGCTGGTCCGCGAGGCGGCGAGCGAGAGCCTCGGCGACGAGGAGGCGACACGCCTCGCCGGGCGGTTGCGCGCGGCCATCGAACCCTGATCGGGGCGCTCGTCGAGGCCCCGTTCGCCCGCTCGTCCACCTTGCCGAGACCGGCACTCCTTTCACCTCGTTGACCTTACGTCGGATAGACATGACTGGCGAACGGTCGGGGGATCGCGCCGCGTCGCGGCGGTGCGTGCTCCGGACGAGTGGGATCGTCACGCTCGCCTCGCTCGCGGGGTGTTCGGGCGTGTTCGGATCGAACGGGACGGAGACGCCGACGGAATCGACGCCGGCGGACGCGACGGCCACCGCGACGGCGACACCCGGGGGCGAGCCGTCGACCCCGACGCCCGGGGACGAACGGGTCGAGGAGACGCTGTCGTCGCTGTCGCTCGACGAGAAGATCGGACAGACGACGCTGCTGGAACCGAAAGGGCAGGGCCAGGTGTACAGCACGGGCCGGGCCCGGCAGGCGATCAGCGAGTGGCAGGTGGGCGGCGTCCTCTTCGGCGGCGCGAACCCGCCGGGCGCGACCGCCCGGGAGGCCGCCGAGTACTTCAACGCCGTCCAGAACGCGGCACTCGACGAGGTCGGCGTTCCGGTGCTGACGGGCATCGACGCGGTCCACGGGAACGCGACGGTGCGCGAGGCCGCCGTCTATCCCCATCAGGGCGGCCTCGGCGCGACCTGGGACACGGACCTCGCGACCGCCATCGGCGATCACACCGCCCGGTCGCTCGCCGCGATGGGCGTCAACTGGACGTACTCGCCTGTCGCGGACGTGGCCTACGATCCGCGCTGGGGGCGCTACTACGAGACGTTCAGCGAGGACCCCCACGTCGCCGGGTCGTTCGTCGACGCGATGGTCGAGGGATACGAGCGCCAGGTCGACGGGCGCAAGCGGATCGGCGCGACGGTGAAGCACTTCGCGGGCTACTCGGTCCCCGAGACCGGGAACGACCGCGAACCGGCCGACGCGTCCGTCCGGCGCCTCCGCGACGTGATCTTGCCGCCCTATCGCGCCGGGGTCGACGCCGGCGCGGAGACGGTGATGGCGAACAGCGGATCGGTCAACGGCGTGCCCGCCCACGCCTCGGAGTGGCTGCTGACGACCGTCCTCCGGGACCGCTGGGAGTTCGACGGCCTCGTCGTCTCGGACTGGTCGGACATCCACCGCCTGCTCTCCCTGCACGAGTACACGTCCTCGATCGAGGAGGCGGTCGGCGCCGTCGTCAACGCCGGCGTCGACGTGTACATGGCGCCCCACGCCGACCAGATCCGGCAGTACCAGTCGGCCCTCCGGTCACTCGTCGAGTCGGGCACCGTCAGCGAGGACCGCCTCGACCAGGCCGTCCGGCGGGTCCTCCGGGTCAAGGCCGACCTCGGCCTGTTCGAGAGCGCGGTCGTCCCGGTCGAGCGCCACACCGACACCGTCCGACCGGCGGACCGCCGGCTGGCGCGACGCGCCGCCGAGGAGTCGCTGACGCTCCTGCAAAACGACGGGACGCTCCCGCTCGAGTCCGACGCGTCGGTGCTGGTGACCGGCCCGAACGCCGACTCCGTCCGGCGGCAACTGGGCGGGTGGACGACCGCCTGGCAGGGCGTGACGAACCCGGACGCCGCCCCCGAGACGACCACGATCAGGGAGGGCATCGCGTCGGTCGCGCCCGACGGCGTCGACGTGACGTTCGTCGAGACCGACCCCCAGGAGCTATCGAACCGGTCGGCGGTCGCGGACGCGGCCGCCGCCGCCGACGTGGCTGTCGCGGCCGTCGGCGAGGGGGCCTACTCGGAGGGACAGGGCGACATCGACGACCTCTCGCTCCCGGCGGGCCAGCGCGACCTCGTGGCGACGCTCGCGGAGAGCGACGCCGCGACGGTCGGCGTGTTCGTCGCCGGGCGTCCCCGCGGCAGCCCCGACCTGTTCGCGGACCTCGACGCCGCGCTCATGGCCTACTACCCCGGGAGCGAGGGCGGCACGGCCGTCGCGCGGGCGCTGTTCGGCGAGGTGTCGCCCGCGGGGCGACTGCCCTTCACCTGGCCCCGCTCGACGGGCCAGATCCCGGACGTGATCTTCCAGCGGACGCCGGGCGGGGAGAGCGGGGCGGACGCGCCGCTGTTCCCGTTCGGGGCCGGCGGGTCCTACGCCGCGCTCGACCACCGGGACGTGTCGCTGTCGGCGCGGTCGGTGTCTGACTACGGCGACGCGGACGACCTCACGGCGTCGGTCACGGTGCGCAACGAGAGCGACGTGGCGAGCGACGCGCCGGTGATCGTCTACGCCGACTACGACAACACGGCAGACGTCTCGGAGAGTCCCGTGATCCCGCCGGTCAGACAGGTGATCGGGTTCGAGCGGGGACACGTCGAGGCCGGCGGGGAGACGACGGTCACGGTATCGCTCGACCTCGACGCGCTGGCCGTCACGGCGGGCGGCGTCGACGCCGACGGCCAGCGGGTGGTGCCGGCCGGGCGGTACGCCGTCGGCACCGACGGGGCGACGACCGGTCTGACGATCGAGTCCACGGCGCCGCTGTCCTGACGGGCGTCACGCGAAACGAGCGCCGGGCCGATCACTCGAGGGGCGCGACCAGGTCCTCGAGCGCCGCTCGCGGGTCGTCGGCCTTCGCGACGCCCGAGGCGAGCAGGACGCCCGACGCGCCGAGATCGCCCGCCGCGACCACGTCGTCGCCGGTCGAGATGCCCGCGCCGCACAGCACGTCGACGGCGGGATCGACGGCGGCGGCCGCCTCGACGGCCCCCGTTACCACGTCGGGGTCGGCCTGACTGACGGGCGTCCCGGTGCCGATCAGCGCCGGGGGTTCGACGGCGACGGCGTCCGGTCCGAGCGCGGCCGCGGCCCCGATCTGTGCGGGGTTGTTGGCACAGACGATGGTCTCGAGGCCCGTCCGCTCGGCCGCGTCGAGCGCGCCGTCGATGTCGGCGAGTTTCAGGCGCTTCTCGGAGTGGTTGAGCAGCGTCCCGACGGCGCCGGCGTCAGCGGCCGCCTCCGCGAGCGTGCTGCCGGTGTGGCTGCCCTGCTCGACGGGGCTGACGTGCTGGGCCCACGTCTCGACGCCCGTCTCGGCGACGGCCTCGAGGTGGGCGGTCTGGGGTGCGACCGCGACGCGGACGCCGCTGTCCTCGGCGACGTCGCGAGCGGCGGCGGCGACTTCGATCGGATCGCACGGGTACGCCTTCAGGTTCACCAGAACGAACATGCCCGCACCTGCGAGCGGCCGCGGGAAATACGTTTTGTGACAGGTCCGTGCGTCGCCGTTGACGGCTCCGGCGACCGACGGCGCGCCCGTTCGATGCGGTTAAGGGGAACAAATGGAAACACCCTCCACCGTGATGGACGGAAGCGAGGACGCCACCGTGCTCGTCGTCGACGACGAGCGTCACCTCGCGGACCTCTACGCGGAGTACCTCGAGGAGTACGAGACGCTGACGGCCTACGGCGGCGCCGAGGCGCTCGACCGCCTCTCGCCGGCCATCGACGTCGTCGTCCTCGACCGGCGGATGCCGGACCAGTCCGGCAACGAGGTGCTCGCGGCCATCGGCGAACGCGACCTCGGGTGTCGGGTCGCGCTCGTCACCGGGACGAGCCCCGACTTCGACGTGATCGGCCTCGGCGTCGACGACTACCTCGTCAAGCCGGTGACCCGGGACGAACTCCGGGAGACGGTCGACCGATTGTGCCTGCTGGACGCCTACACTCGCAGCGTGCGCGACCTGACGACGAAGAAGGTCCAGCGCAACGTCCTCGCCGTCGAGAAGCCCCGATCGGAACTCGAGGACAGCGACTGGTTCCAGTCCCTCCAGAAGGACATCGACGACCTCGAAGCGACCGTCGAACGGATCGCCGAGGAACTCGACCTCGAGAACGAGAGCCTGCGCCTCTAGTCCTTCCGCTTGACGACGTCGCCGAGCGTGTACTCGCCGCTGGAACTGCCGCCCTCCCACTCGGCGTCCTCGTCGCTCGCGGCGCCGGCGCTCAGGTCGACGCCCAGCGCGTGCTCGAGTTCGCGCTGCTCCTCGTCGCTCGGGAGCACGTCGCCGCGCTCGAGTTTGCGGATCCGGCTCGCCTTCTCGTTGATCTTGTTGGCGAGTTCCTCCTGGCTGAGTCCCTGTGACTCGCGCCCCTGGCGGATGCGGTCGCCGTAGTCCTGTGCCAGTTCGTCCATCTCGTCGAACATGTCCCGGCGCCGACCCCCACCGCTGCTCGACGAGGAACTGCCGCCGCTCGTGCCCCCGGAGGACCCCGACGATCCGCTGGAACTCGTGGAGTACTTCGTGGACGTGCTCGAACTGTCCTCGGTCTGGACCTCGGTCCCGAAGTCCGTACACTCGTCGCAGACGTCGAGTTCGGCGCCCTCGATTTTGACCCGATTCGGAGACGCCACGTCCTTCCCGCACATCTCGCACTGTACCATGCCTCCGGGTTCGACGTGGCGGGGCATAAATCGCACGCCGCGGTCACGGTCGCGGCACTCCCTCGTGGTCACGCGAGCGGCCGCCTATCACGGTCGCCAGCGACCCAGGTCCGCGTCAGTCAAGCGCCCGCATCGAGTAGTAGAACCGCTGGATCGCGGTCAGGTGACCGACCACCGCGAGGACGACGAGCAGCCAGCCGACCACCCCGAGGCCGAGCGCGAGCGGCGACGCGAGGGCGAACGCGAGCACGGCGGTCGCCCCGATGAGCGCGAGGCGGTCCGCCCGGCCGACGAGGCCGCCGTACACGCGTTCGAGGCCGACCGCCTCGGCCTGCGTGCCCAGGTAGGAAGTCATCAGCACGCCCGTCACCGCCGCCAGGCCCAGGTCGTAGCGGGCAACGCCGGCCGCGAGACCCACGATGAGGGCGATGTCGGCGTACCGGTCGAGGACGTGATCGAGCAGGTCGCCGCCGGACGAGGCCACGTCGAGTTCCCGCGCCAGCGCGCCGTCGAGCAGATCGAGCCAGCCGTTGACGAACACCAGCAGGGCGCCCGCGAGGTACGCGGCGGGCCGGGACCCCGCGAGCGCGAACGCGCCGCCGGCGCCGAGCGCGCACGCGAACGCGAGCACGCTCGTCCCGTTGGGCGTCAGGCCGACGCGCTTGGCCCCGGCGACGAACGGATCGAGCAGGCGATCGGCCAGGGGGCGGAGTCGATCGAGGGTCATAGCCAGTCGACGAAGGAGACGGTGCCGGCCGACGGGTCGCGCTCGCCGGCGATCACGCGCGCGATCTCGGCGGCCACCTCGTCGGGCGAGCGGTCCGTGGTGTCGATCTCGTAGACGCTCCCCTCGCCGTGTTCCTCGACCGCCCCCGCGAGGATCACGTCCAGCGCCTCGCTCTCGGCGTTCTCCCCGGCGGTCGCCGCCGGTTCTCCCCGGTCCGTGAGACGCTGCTCGATCGCCTCGGGGTGGGCCCGCAGGACGATCACGCGGTCGGCCGCAAAGTGGTGGGCCAGGTGGGACTCGACGAGCACGTCCTCGCGGTCCGCGAGCCAGTCGGCCACCGCCTCGAGGTCCGCGATCAGCGTGTCACGCTCCTCGTCGACGCCCGTGTCGAAATCTCGCTCTCGGATCACCTCGTTGAGGTGGATCACCTCGAGGTCCGTGTCCAGCCGCTCGGTCGCGGTCGTCTTCCCCGTACCGGGGGTGCCGGTGACGGCGACTCTCACTCCGCGATCACCTCGTTGAGAACCGCGACGGCCCGGCGGGAGCCCTCGCGGGTCCCGCAGGTCACGCGGACGCAGGCCGGGAGGCCGAAACTCGAACAGTCGCGGACGATCACCCCTTCCCGCTCTGTCGCCTCGGCGACGGCGCTGGCGTCGCCCACCTCCGCCAGCACGAAGTTGCCGCCGCTCTCCCAGGTGGGGGCGTCCAGTTCCTCGCGGTAGTACTGGCGGGCCCAGCGGGCCGTCTCCACGGAGCGCCGGACGTGCTCCTCGTCGTCGAGCGCGGCGAGGCCGGCCCGGCAGGCCAGTTCGCTCGCCGAGAACGGCGTGTTGATCCGGGCGTAGGCGTCGGCCCACGCCTCGGGGACGAGCGCGTAGCCCAGGCGGACCCCCGCCAGCCCGTAGGCCTTCGAGAACGTGCGGAGGACGGCCACGTTCTCGCGCTCCGCGAGCAGGCGGCGGGCGCTCGGTGCATCGGTGAACTCGCCGTAGGCCTCGTCGACGACCACCAGCGTCTGCTCGTCGACGCGGTCGGCGATGGCGGCCACGCCCTCGAGGGCCACCTCGCTCCCGGTGGGGTTGTGCGGGCTCGTCAGGTAGACCACCCGCTCGCCCTCGTAGGCGTCGAGCACCGTCTCGGGCGTCTGGGCGAAGTCGTCGGCCTTCGAGAGCGCGTACTCGCGGACGGTCCCGTGGTGATACCGGGCGCTCATCGGGTAGTAGGCAAAGCCCGGATCGGGGACCAGCACCGCGTCGCCCGGCGCGAGCATCGCCCGGTGGAGGTAATCGATCGCACCGTCGGCGCCGGGCGCCAGCCACACCTGCTCTGCGGCGAGGTCCCACTCGGCGGCCAGTCGCGCCACCAGGTCGGCGTGGGAGGCCTTCGGGTAGGCGTGCATCCGCCGGGCCGACTCCCGGATCGCCTCGACGGCCGCCGGACTCGGGCCGTACATGTTCTCGTTGGAGGCCACCTTCACCAGCTCCTCGGGGTCCAGTCCCAGTTCGCGGGCGACCTCCTCGATCCCGCGACCGGCGCGGTAGACGGCGTGCGCCGACAGGTCCCGTGGTTCCATGGCCGGACCAAGCGGACGCCGGGACATAAGCGTGCCCACCTCGTGTGACGGCGTGGCGCGGTCGAACCGCCGTCCTGCTCCCCGACCGCCGAAACACCTATCAAACGGTCGGGTGACATACGGATGACATGCCGTTGTTGGTCGACGTGCGGAAGCTGACCGTCATCAACGACCTGATCGAGGACGGGGCAGAGAACGTCGTCGGATCGCTGGAGACGCTGGCCGGCGTCGACGCGAACGTCGACATCAAGACCATCTCTTTCCTCCAGCCAGACGACATCGCGACGGAGATGGGCGCGGGGCGGCTCTGGGGGGCCAGCGTCACGCTCACGGAGTCACCATACGGGGTGTTTCTCATCACGTTCTCGGAGCCGACGGCCGCCGAGATGGCCGGCCTGCTCACCAACAACGCCGTCGAGGGGGAGTTCAATCAAATGCACCGCAGCGCGCTCGAGGAGTCGACCAACATCCTCGCGTCGGGGTTCATCGACGGCATCGCCAACACACTCCAGACGACCATCGACTTCACGTCGCCGGACCTCTTCCGTGAGGAGGCCGAGACAATCGCAGCAGAGACGCTGTCGCACGTCCGCCGTGACGCCACCTCCATCGTACTCGACTCCGTCGTCGACGTGGAGGAGTCGAACGTGGCGTTCAAACTCCGGATCTTCCTCGTGCCGGATCCGGGATCGTTCGTCCACCTGATCGACCAGCTGGAACTCGATTCCGGGGGTGACGATCCGTCGCCGGCCCCCCGCGAGGACGTGACGGAACTGGAGATGGACACCGAGGCCGACCCGGAGTTCGTCTTCGACGGAGAGTGACCGGTTCCACAGCCTTCAAGCGCCGCCAGTCCAACGGGTCACCCATGTCAGCAGTCGAGGGTGGCGTGTACGCCGTGCATCTCCTGTTCGCCGGGCTCTGGACCGGAAGCGTCCTGTTCGTGACCTGGGCCGTCCTGCCGACGGCGGCCGACGGCACGAGTTCCGCCGGGACGCTGTCAGCGATCACCGGCCGACTCAAGACCGTCTCCCGGACGAGCGCCGTGTTCCTGCTGCTCACCGGGGGCTATCTCGCCGGGGTGAAGTACGGCGGGGGCGCGCTCACGAGCACGACGAAGGGGTATCTCGTCATCGCGATGATCGTCCTGTGGCTGGCGCTGGGCGGCCTCGTCGAGGTGGGCGCGAGCAGACTCGCGGACGGCTTCGACCAGCAGAAGGTCCGCGAGCCCGCCCGCCAAGCGCGGCCGTTCTTCTACGCGGCGTCGGTGGTGGCCGTCCTCCTGCTGATCGACGCGGGGGCCATCGTCGGGTTCTGAGCGCTCACCGCGACCTGCCGCGCGGCGACGTGAGCGACGGTCCGTGACGAACGACCGAGAGCGAATCAGAGCCGTTCCGCGACGTGATCGGCACAGCGCAGCGCCAGCGCCGCGATGGTGAGCGTGGGGTTCATCGACCCCGCCGCCGGGAAGACGCTCGAGGACGCGATCCAGAGGTTCGACACGTCGTGGGTCAGCAGGCGCGGGGTCACGACGCTCTCGTCGGGGTCGGTCCCCATCCGTGTCGTCCCCATGTGGTGGTAGGCGGGGCCGGTGTTCTCGGGGCCCGCGGTCCAGGTCACGTCGGCGCCCAGTTCGTCGAGGACTGCCCGCTGGACGGCGTTGGCGCGCTCGATGGAGCGGCGCACGCGCGGGCCGAGCGACCACTGCACGTCGGGGACGGGGTTCCCGTGGTCGTCGGTCCGACTGGGGTCGAGCGCCACGCGGTTCGCGGCCCGCGGGGGCTGTCCCACCAGGCCGCCCATGGCGATGCTGTGGCCGTAGGCCTCGCGCAGCTCCGAGAGCAGGTCGTCGCCCCACTCGTCGCCGGTCAGGGCCAGTTCGACGGGCGAGGGGCCCGCGTAGTTGAAGAACTCGAGCTTGATCGGCGACAGGGGCCCGTCGGCCGCCGGGACGACCGTCTCGCCGTCGCGCTCCACCGGGCGCCCGGGGTCGTCGTAGAACTGGTGGCTCTCGCTGGTGAGAAAGCCGACGTGGTTCTGGCGAGTCCGCCGGTCGAGCAGGCCGCCGACGCCGGCAAACAGGTGGTCCATGAAGTATCGACCGACTGCTCCCGACCCGTTGGCGAGGCCGTCGGGGTGGTCGGGCGACCGGGAGAGCAACAGGAGGCGCGGGGTCTCGACGCCGCCGGCGGCGAGGACGAACTCGCGGGCGCGCTGGCGGTGCTCGGTCCCGTCGGGGACGGCGTAGACGGCCGCCTCGACCCGTCCCCCGCCGTCGGTTTCGAGCCGCTGGACGGGCGCCCGATCGATCACGCGGGCGCCCTCGTTCTCGGCGTCCGTCGCGTGGACCGAGGCGTCGTACTTCGCGCCCGAGGGACACACCGGCTGACAGGTGCCAAAGCCCACGCAGGCGCTCCGGCCGTCGTAGGCCTCGGAGTTGCGGGCGTTGGGCACCGAGTGGGTGGCGATACCTAACTGCTCGCAGGCCCTCGCAAACAGCGAGTCGCTGTAGGAGGGCGGGAACGCCGGCATCGGGTAGGGCTCCTCGCGGGGCGGGGCGAAGGGGTTGTCGTCGGCGCCCGCGACACCGAGCGCGCGCTCCGCCTCGGCGTAGTAGGGGCGCAGGTCCGCGTACTCGAGGGGCCAGGCCGGGTCCTCGTTGGCGTGGGTCCCCGCGAAGTCGGCCTCGTGGAGGCGCATCACCATCCCCTGCCAGTGCAGCGTCGACCCGCCGACGCCCTTCACGCGGGCGGCGTTGAGCGGGTAGGACCGCTCGCCGGAGGCAGAGTAGGCGTCGCGCTTGCCGCCCATCCCCCACACGTCCTCCTCCCCGGGCCGGATCGACCGCTCCATGCGGCGCTCGAAGTCCGCGTCGTCGAAGCGCGGCCCGGCCTCGAGGACGACGACGGCGTGGCCCGCCGCCGCGAGGCGGTGGGCGATCAGCGACCCCGCGGGCCCGGCGCCCACGACACAGACGTCCGCTCGGTCGGACGGCGTCCGCTCCATCGCGCCCGGATTAGGCAAGCCTAAACTTAGGCCTTGTCATCCGGCCCGTCATCCATCGGCGTGGCGCCGGCGGTAGTCGAAATAGGAGAAGGCGGTCGCGTACAGCGAGACGAGGACGGCGGGCCCGACGGCGAAATACAGCAGGTACTCGGGGAAGACCACCCCGCCCAGGGCCAGCAGGCCGGCCACCTTGAACAGTTGCCCGCCGCGCTCTTGGGTGTGGTCCCACACGGCGTCGTCGCTGAGCGTCCAGGGCGTCCGGATGCCCAGGAACCAGTTGCGATCGACCTCCGTCATCACGACGCCGGCGACGTAGTAGACCACGGCGAGCGCCGGCGACAGCGCCTGCCCGACGCCGATCCCGTAGCCGAGGTTGACCGCCAGCAACAGCAGGTGGACGTAGCCGATGAGGCCGACGACGACCGACGCGAGGAGGTCGTAGTAGGACTCGAGGGCGGCGATGTTCTCGCCCAGCGGATCGATCAGCGGGAGCGCCTCGAACAGGAGCACCAGTCCGATCGCGAGGGCCGGACCGAACGCCAGCGCGAGCGGTTTCGAGAGCGTCCCGTTGGCCTGTCCCCGGGCCCCCCAGTGGGTGACCAGGCGGGCCGGGAGGTCGGGGGCGGTGGCGATACTGGCAACAGCGGTGACCGCGACGACCGCGATGCCGACGGCGAGGCGTTCTCGTCGTGCCATGTCTCTCCCTCGTCTCGCCGCCCGGATAAAGGGGTCCCGGAGTTTCGCCCCCTGAAGCTGTGCCGGCCCGCAACCTTTTACCCGCCGCCGACCTCGTCCCGTCGCATGGATGTCCCAGCACTGCGGTCGGCGCTGGCGGACGTGGCGTTTACCACTCCCACGCCGTTCACCGCGGACGGCGAGTCGGTCGACGCGGCAGCGGTCGCGAGCAACGCGGAGCGGCTCTCGGCGGCCGGTGCCCGGCTGTTCGTCCCCTGTGGCAACACGGGCGAGTACTACGCGCTGACCGACGACGAGCGGGTGACGGCCGTGGAATCGACCGCGGGGGCCGTCGACGCGGACGCCGCCGTGGTCGCGGGCGCGGGCGGGAACGTCGCCACGGTCTGCTCGCTCGCGGACACCTACCGCGACGCCGGCGCGGACGCGGTGATGGTGATGCACCCGTCCCACCCCTACAAGCACGAGCGGGGGCTCGAAACGTACTACCGGCGGATTGCCGATCGGTCGGCGCTCCCGGTGGTCGTCTACAAGCGCGGCGACGACCTGCCGGCGTCGGTCGTCGCGGCGGTCTCGACCCACGAGAACGTCGTCGGCGTGAAGTGGGCCGACGGCGACCTCGCCGCGTTCGCGGGCGCGGTCGCCGACGGGGGCGAGGTCACCTGGATCAACGGCATCGCGGAGCGGTACGCCCCCGCGTTCGCGGCCGAGGGAGCGTCGGGGTTCACCACCGGCATCGGCAACGTCCTCCCCGATGCGACGCTCGCGCTCCGGGACGCGCTGGCTGACGGCGAGTGGGCACGGGCCCGCCGGATCCGCGACCTCCTGCGCCCCCTCGAGGACCTGCGCGCGGAGTCCGGGCCCGACGGCGATCTCGCGGCGGCCAACAACGTCCCCGTCGTCAAGGAGGGGCTGGACTACGTCGGCGCCGCCGGCGGACCGGTGCGGCCGCCGCTGGTGGGTCTCGCGCCCGCGGACCGCGAACGCCTCGAGGACGGGATCGACGCCGTGCGCGACGCGTCGCTGTGATTCGGACGCGAGCGGTCGCCCCGCCGGACGGTAGCTTCTTGAGGGGGCCGCTCCCAGGCCACCCATGCGCGTTCTCGTCACCGGGGCCTACGGCCGGGTCGGCACCGCCATCCTCGATCACCTGGACCGGGAGTTCGTCCTCCTCGACAGGGCCGATCCGCCCGCGGCGTACGACGGCTACGAGAGCCACGTCGGCGACGTGAGCGACTACGAGGCGATCAGGCCCGCGTTCGACGGCGTCGACGCGGTGGTCCACCTCGCGGCCCGCCCGGTCGTCGAGGCGCCCTGGCCGGAGATCCTCGAGGACAACGTCGTCGGCACCGCGAACGTCCTGCGGGCCGCCCGCGAGGCCGGCGTCGAGCAGGTGGTGTTCGCCTCCTCGAATCACACGCAGGGCATGTACGAACTCGACTACCGGCCCGAGATCTACGAGCCCGGGTTCGGGCTGCGACTCGATCACACGGACCCGGTCCGGCCGGACTCCTTCTACGGGACCAGCAAGGCCTTCGGGGAGCACCTGGGCCGCCAGTACGTCGAACTGTACGACGACGGGATCGAGCAGTTCCACGCGCTGCGCATCGGCGCGACCCGCGAGGCCGAATGGGACCACCCCTACGGGGACGCCGAGCGGCAGGTCGCCGAGGACGAGATCGAGCGCGGGAGCGAGGCCTACCACACGACTGTCCGCCGGATGAAGGCGCTCTGGCAGTCCCGGCGGGACCTCGCGCAACTGGTGGCCTGCTGTCTCGATTACGACGAACCGGGCTTCGACGTGTTCAACGGCGTCAGCGCCAACGCCGGGCGGTGGTTCGACATCTCACACGCACGCGAGGTGATCGGCTACCGGCCGCTGGACGGTGGGCACGAGTACGACGAACCGCCCGCTTGATGGGGACTGTCACGAGTCCAGCGGGCAGCGTCAGGCGTATCGTTCCAGGAACGCCCGCTCGCGGCGCAGCAACTCCTCGACCCCGTGTTCGAGCATCGCTTCCCCGAGCGGGCTCACGCGGTAGTACGAGTACAGGCCGTCCCTGTCGGGTTCGGAACGCTTGCGGTTCTGGATCAGGCCGGCGTCGACGAGTTCCCCGAGATGATAGTGGAGGTTGTTGGCCGGCACCTCGAGCGCGTCGCGCAACTGGGTCGCGCTCAGATCGCCGTTGCGCGACAGCGTCCGCAGGATACGGAACCGGGTCTCGTTGGCGATGGTCCGCTGCATCGCCAGGTACTCCGAGAGGTCGAGCAGGCTGTCCTCCGGCAGCAACGGCTCCGGCAACTCGATGCGGCGCCCGCCGTCCCGGTCCGTGGCGTCTGCCATCGTGTGGACGAACGGCGTCGTCGCACTTAGTCGTTGTCGAGTCAGTGACTGTTGAAAATACCGTACCTTAAGTGTGGACAGGTCGAACCCGTCGGCCATGCGGGACCACCTCGTCGAGACACTCGATCCGGTGCGGTACCGCCGGTTTCTCGTGTATCTGATGGGGCCCTACGAGGGGTTCGACCCGACGGACGTGGTCCCCGACGAACTGTCGGTCGAGGACGCACCGATCGACGAGTGGGACGCGGACGCCGTCGGGGAGTACCGACACGAGGACGTGCTGGCGCTGCTGGAACGGACGCGGGACCGACTGCGCGAGGAGGCCGGACTCAACGCGTTTCTGGCCATCGACGCCGACGTTCCGCTGGCGGAGATGGATGCCGCCAGCCAGAGCATCGGCTTCGCGCGGGCGAGCAACGTCGTCGCCCTGGTCGCGCCCCGGGTCGGCAGGAACCTCGGCGTCGGGATCGAGACGGGATCAGTTCTTGAGGCCCTCGGAGGGCAGACCGAGGAGCGTGTCGTGTTCGTTCACGAGTCCGGCGTCCGGAGCGCGATGATCGACGCGCTCTCGCGGCGCTGGGACGCGACCGTGGTGTCCTACGAGAGCGAGCAAGAATTGTACGACCGCCTGCGGATCTTCTCGATACAGGTGATGAACGCGGAGTACGCGGGCAGCCTGCCGAATCTGGACGAACGGGACCGCTAGCGCCGCGGCTACCAGATGGGCTTGTCCGGCAGCCACAGCCCCTCGCGCTGGTCGTCCATCGCGTCGGCGTAGGCGGCGGCCATCGACCCCACCGAGGAGTACCCGAGCGTCTCGCTGTCCTCGAAGCGCTCGTGCATCCGCTCGACGCGGTCCTCGTCGAGTTCGACGCCCAGGCCCGGGTCGTCGGGGACGTCGACGGTGCCGTCGCTGATCTCGACCGGCGGGTCCGCGATCACGTCGTCGGCCATCCACGGGTAGTGGGTGTCACAGGCGTACCGGACCGCCGGCATCGCCGCCGCGACGTGGGTCATCGCGGCCATGCTCACGCCCAGGTGGGAGTTCGAGTGCATCCCCACCCCGAGGTCGAACGTGCGCGCCACCTGATCTAGCTGGAGGTTGCCGTCGAAGCCCCCCCAGTAGTGGTGATCGGAGAGGATGACGTCGACGGCCGGCGGGTCCATCGCGGGCGCCACCGCGTCGAAGTCGGTGACGAACATGTTGGTCGCCACAGGGTAATCGACGTGGCGCTTCAGCTTCGCGTGGGCGTGCATCGACGGCACGGGGTCCTCGAGGAACTCGAGGCGCAGGTCCATCTCGCGGAGTTGCTTCGCCAGATCGATGGCCGTCTCGACGCTCCAGGCGCCGTTGGGGTCGATGCGCAGCGGCGTGTCCCGGCCGAACTCCGCGGCGAGCAACTCGAGGGTGCGCAGTTCCTCCTCGGGCGGGAGCACGCCGCCTTTCAGCTTCAGCACCTCGAAGCCGTGTTTCTCGCGGAACTCGCGGGCCTCCTCGACCATCGCCTCGGGGCTCAGTACCTCCTGTGGCGTGATGGCGGCCGTCTCCGGGTCCGAGTCGGCCCCCTTGTAGAACAGATAGCCCGAGTACTCCACCTCGTCGCGGACCTGCCCGCCCAGCAGCGCGTGGACGGGTTCGCCGGCCTCCTTGCCCAGCAGGTCGTACATCGCCACCTCTAGCGCGCCGTAGGCCATGTCGTCCTGCAGGCGCAGGCGGAGGGGGCGACGCTCGTGGGGGTTCGCGCCCTCCAGCAGGTCCGTCGCGCCCCTGAGCGTCCGGACGACGTCGGGGTCGCCGTACGTCTCGCTGATCCCCACGAGGCCGTCCCGGGTCGTCAGGCGGACGAGCGTCCGGGCCGCGAGTTCGCTGTGTGCGCCCCAGGAGTTGCGCAGCGGCGGTTCGCGGTGCGCGACCGGTATCACCTCGACCTCTGCGATTTCCATGGTCGCCGCGAGCGGCGGGGCGCTGATAAAGCTATGGCACGGCTCGGCGACCCGCGGGGTCCCGTTCGGTGCGGGCGTTCACGCGCCCGACCCCTCGCTGCCACTGGCCGGGGCGGCGACCCGGCGATAGCGCGTCAGCTTCCGATACAGGTAGGCGAGGACGACCCCGTCGAAGAGGACGACGTAGACCACGAACGCGAGGCCCGCGAGGCCGGCGTACCCGGCGATCGCGTCGTAGACTGCGTGGGCGAACGCGGCGATGAGCACGCCCTTGAGGACGATGGGGCCGAACCGCTCCGGATTGAACTTCGCGAGACCGAGATAGTAGCCCGAGATCGAGGAGTACAGGACGTGTCCGGGGCCGACGAAGGAGCGCTGGGCGGCCGTCGCGATCGCCGCTCGCACCTGATCGGGCGTGGCGATCACCGACCCCGGTTGGGCGACCGCGAGGAACTCGCGGGTGATGTACACCGAGTTCTCGATGGTCGCGAACCCGAGCCCCGCGGCCGCTCCGTACACCATCCCGTCGATCACCGAATCGAACGAGGGGCTCCGGTAGGCCCCGACACGGACCGCGAGCACCTTGACCGACTCTTCGAGGGGGCCGACGACGAGAAAGAAGAACAGTCCCAGCCCCACGATCGGGAGCAACTGGAAGCCCGGTCGCAGCGCCGTGTTCAGGAGCGCCGCGAACCCGGCGAACAGGACGCCGAGCAGGAACGTGATCGCGACCGGACGGAGCGGTTCGTGCCCCGTGGGATCGAGCGCCCAGATCCCGGCGAAAAGCAGGAACGCCGGCACGATGGAGAGGACCGTGAGCACGTCCAGTCCGGGCTCCCTGAGCAGGACGAAGCCGCCGAGGACGAGCTGGACGAGCAGGAGCAACAGGGAGAGCGCGACGAGGAAGTCGCCGACGTGTGCGCGCAGCAGTCCCTCGAGGGCGACCGAGAACCGGTCCAGGCGCGTCCGGGGCTCCCAGGTCGTCACGTCGTACCCGTCGACGGATTCACCGCGCTCTCCGTGTGGAGGGCTATCGCGGCGCATACGCCAGGTTCGACGGGAGCGTTCAAAGTAGTTCGCCGGCCCTCGCTCGACGGGTCGCGCGTCCGATTCGGGAATCAGGTGAACTGTAGCGCCAGCGCGGCGACGCCGCCGACGAGCAGCGGGAGTAACAGGGTGGCGGCCCGGTAGACGAGGACGGCGGCGGTCGCCGTCGCGGCCGGCACACCCGTCGCAGCGACGACGAGGAGGACCAGCGCCGCGTCGACGCTGCCGACGCCGCCGGGGAGCGGGACGAAGTCGGTGACGGTCGCCAGCGGGACGACGAACAGGGTCGACCCGAGCGTCACCCCCGCGCCGACGGCCCACAGCGACAGCCAGAGCGCGACCGCGAGCGACAGCCAGCCGGCGACCGACGTGCAGGCCCCGACGAGGAGGAGACGCCGGTCGGCGGCGATCCGGTCGATCGACTCGACGACCGCCTCGGCCCGGCAAGCGAGGTGTTCGGGATCCGGGAGCCGGACGCCCGGGAGGCGACGTGCGAGGGGCCGTTCGATCACGGTGACCGCCGCGAGCAACGCCACCGAGAGGCGGTGTCGGTAGCGCCAGGCGAGCACGCCCGCGACGAGCACCAGCAGCGTGACGGCGAGCAGCGAGAGGACGGAGAGTTCTGTCCGGAGGCCGAGCGTCGCCGTGGCGACGAAATACGCCAGCCCGACGACCGCGAGGACGGGCGCCGGCAGGTAGTTGAGGACGCCGACGCTCGCGACCGCAGCGAGCCCCCGTTCGTAGGTCGTCCCGCCCCGGCGGGCGACGATCATCGCCGCGATGGGCTCGGCGCCGATCACCGAGAACGGAACGATAGTGCCGACGAACAGCATCACGGCGTACAGCAGAAACGAGCGGGCGATCGAAGCGGGGACGGCCAGCGCACGGAGCACCAGAAACAGCGAATAGCCCCAGGCGAGTATCCACAGGAGCGCGAGGACGAGAAGCCCGACGAGTGCGACCCGGTTCGCCGAGGCGAGCGTGGCGAACACGTCGCCGACCCCGACGACGGAGACGAGGACGGCCAACAGGACGAGGGCGACGGCGAGACTGCCGACGATCAGGAGCCAGGAGGGGCGAGTCGTCTGCTTAGGTCCACGATCGCCGGGGGCAGATGGACGGTCTGCAGTCGTTGGCGGCGGGGCTTCGCGCATCAGTAGCGGGTCTCCATTCGCGACAGCGGGTGAGACGATACTCGCGGGGATGTGACCGGCGTCACTCGTCGGTCTGTTCGTCCCGATACGGGCCCAAACAGTGTTATTGTCACCGCCTGTCCACAGAGTGATACGGTCCCGCCCCCAACAGGTGGCATGGTCCGCGACGCGGCGTCCTCCGCCCTCCACCAGCGGGACCCGCATCCGGTCTGGCGTCTCTACCGCCAGTACGGCGTCGCCCACGCCGGGTACGCGGCCCTGGGGCTGATCAATACGGTCGTCGGTCGCCTGCTGGGACTGATCCCCGCCTTCGTCGTCGGCCTCGCCTCCAACTGGGGGCGTTCCTCGGGGGGATCGGGTTGATGTACGCCCTCACCCTCTGATACGGACCAGTGCGAGTCACTCCTGTCCGATGCGAGTGACCGCCCCACTTACGAGCCTCGCCGCCCTACCCCGACGTGATGGGTACCGACGGCGCCGGCGTTCGGGTCTCCGGGCTCCAGCGGGCGGCCGAGCAGCGGGTGTTCAACCCGATGTTCCGGGCGCTGCTCCGGTCGCCGCTCCACTGGCCCGCGAGTCGCTGGCTCGCCTTGCTCTCCTACGAGGGGCGACACACGGGACGGCGCTACACCACGCCGGTCGCGTACGCGCGACGGGAGGGGGTGTTGATCGTCGTTACCCCCGAGCGGGAGAGCATCTGGTGGCACAACTTCGCCTCGCCGCGGGACTGCACCGTCTGGTACCGGGGGACCGCCCGGCCGGCGACCGGCGAACTGCTCGAGGGACGCGAGCGGGCGACCGCGCTCCGTGAGTACTTCGAGCAACACCGGGCGATGGGCCGACTGCTCGGAGTTCGGGGCGGGCGGCGCGCCTCGACTGACCAGTTCGGGGGCATCGCAGCGGTCCGGTTCCGGTTCGCAACGAGCGACGACCACAGCGACGACGCCCCCCACGGATGACCCCCGCGGCGACACTCGACGCCGTCCAGCGGACGGTCCTGCACCTGATCCGGGCCTACGGACTGGTGGCCGTGTTCGCGTACATGCTGCTCGAGACCTCGCTGCTCTTGCACTTCGTCCCGAGCGAGGTCGTCGTGCCGTTCGCGGCCGCGCTGCTGGTCCGGGGGCCGCTCACCTTCCTCGCGTTCGTCGTCGTCGCGACCGCCGGGGCGACGGTCGGGAGCGTCGTGGCCTACCGCGTCTTCGGCGAGAACAGCACGCGCCTGCTCGAGCGGTACGGGCGGTACGTCCACGTCTCCGAGTCGAGTCTCGATCGGTGGCAACGGTGGTTCCGGCGGTGGGGCGAGACGAGTGTCTTCTGGGGGCGTCTGCTCCCGGTCGTCCGGTCGCTCATCTCCGTCCCGGCGGGCGCGGCGGGCATGGACCTGCGGCGGTTCGTGATCTACTCGGCGGCGGGGTCGCTCCTGTTCAACGTCGCGCTGACCTACCTCGTGTACGCCGGGGAGCGTTCCGGGTCGGTCGTCCGCACCGCCCTCCAGGGGATCGCGGCCGTCCTGCTGGTGAATCTCCAGTACGTCGAAACCCATCCCCAGGTCGTCGCTATCGAGATCGCCCTCCTGTGTCTCGTCGGGGCCATCCTCTGGTGGCGTCGTCGGTGGATCCGCGAGCACCCGGGACGCGCGAAGCACTACGCCGTCACCGTCGTGCGGATGGTCGGCATCGCGGCCGGTCTCCTGGTCCTCAGCAGCGCGGTCAGCCTCCCCGACGAGTCGTTCGCGGCGATCACCTGGGTGTGGAACGACCCGCGGGCCCTTCTCGCGGCCGGCCTCTCGCCCGCCCAGGCGCTTCTCGTCCTCGGGACGCTGCTCGTGGTTGCCACGGTCGTCGTCACCGAAGCGGCCCGCCGCATCGCGTTCCGGCCACTCTACCGTCGCCTCCGGGGGTCACGGAATCGACCCTGACGTAGCGACTCCCGACCGGAGTATTATGCACCTCCGAACCGTACTGTCGAGCATGGCGAGCGAGACACCTTCCCTCGACAGTCGCGCGTTCGGCGTCGCCTGTGCCCTCCTCTGGTCCGGTGCGGTGGTGGTCCTCGGCATCACGGCCCGAATCGGATGGGGACGACGGTGGCAACGACTCCTCGCGGACGTCTATCGCGGGTACGACGAGTCCCTGTCCGGCCTGGTCGCCGGCGCCGTATGGGCGTTCCTCGACGGCCTCGTCGGCGGCTACCTGTTCGCCCGACTCTACAACGGCCTGCGGAAGTGACGGCAACCGCGAAACGGGCCCACTAGTCCCAGGAATCCGTATCATACGAATTATTGCGAGTCACTCCCGTCTCGACCGTACGACGGCGTTCGGTCGGACCGGTAACGAGTCACAAGAATCCGTATCAGGGGATCCGGATCGTGTTCCGGAGCGTCCCGACGCCCTCGATGTCGACCTCGACCGTGTCGCCGTTCGAGAGCGGTCCGACGCCGGCGGGCGTGCCCGTCGCGATCACGTCGCCCGGTTCCAGCGTCATGTAGGCGGTGATCTCCTCGATCAGTTCGGGAACGGTGAAGATCATGTTGTCCCGGGTCGAGGACTGGCGCGTCTCGCCGTTCAGGCGGAGTTCGATGCTCGCGTCCTCGGGGACGTGTTCCGGGGTCGCGACCAGCGGACCGATGGGCCCGGAGTTGTCGAAGGCCTTGCCCCGCACCCAGTTTTGCTCGACGCGCTGGTCGTCGCGGTTCGAGATGTCGTTGACACAGGTGAACCCCGCGACCACGTCCATCGCGCCGTCGGCGTCGACGTTCTTGCACTGCTCGCCGATCACGACGCCGAGTTCGGCCTCGTAGTCGATGCGCTCCTTGTCGGGCAACAGCGTCAGCCGCTTGTCGTGGCTGGCGACGGCGTTGGGCGGCTTGAGAAAGAGGAGCGGGCGCTCGGGCAGTTCCGAGTCCTGCTCCTCGGCGTGATCCCGGTAGTTCAGGCCGACACAGACGATCTTGGTCGGCTCACAGGGGGGGAGCACGTCGACCTCCTCGGGGGCGTAGCTCTCGTCACCGAAGGCGATCCGGCCGTACGGCCCGGCGGCGGCCGTGACCTTTGGCTCGCCGTCCTCGACGGTCCACCGGCCGCCCCTCACGTTGCCGGCGGAGTCCCGGAAGCGGACACGTTTCATGGCTCTGGGAAGTGGACGGCCCCTGATAAGCGTTTACACCCCATCCCGACCGCTCTCGGTCGACTCGACGCGCGTCTACGTCCGTGTCGTCAGTCGTCCACATCCCCCAGACTGCGCCGTAGCGGCCAGTCGATCGGGCGTCGCACCGAAGACGGGATCGCGGCGACCGAACGGCTTTTGGGCGGGGCCGGGCTACGGGCGCCCGATGGAGTTCCTCGTCGTCGGGGCCGGAACGATGGGACGGTGGTTCGCCGACAGCGTCGCGGCCGACGACGACGTCGCGTTCGTCGACGCCGATCCGGCGGCCGCCGAAGCCGCTGCCCGGGCCCACGACGGCCGTCAGGTCGAACCCGGAACAGAAGAGACGTTCGACGCGGTCTGTGTCGCGGTGCCGATCCCCGCGGCGGCGGCCGTCATCGAGGAGTACGCGGACCGCGCCCGGCGGGCGCTGGTGGACGTGACCGGCAGCATGGCCGAACCGATCGCCGCGATGCGGGCGAACGCGCCCGACCGCGAGCGGATGAGCCTCCACCCGCTGTTCGCGCCCGAGAACGCGCCGGGGAACGTCGCGGCCGTCGTCGACGAGGACGGCCCGGTGACGGAGACGATCCGCGAGCGCCTCGCCGAGCGTGGGAACGAGGTGTTCGAGACGACCGCCGACGAGCACGACGAGGCCATGCGGACCGTCCAGGCGCGGGCCCACGCGGCCGTGCTGGCCTTCGCCCTCGCCGCCGAGGACGTGCCGCCGGCGTTTCACACGCCCATCTCGGCCGGCCTCGTGGACCTCGTCGAGCAGGTCACCGGCGGCGAGGCCCGCGTGTACGCCGACATCCAGCACGCCTTCGAGGGGGCCGAGGACGTGGCCGCGGCCGCACGAGAGATCGCCGACGCGGACCCGGAGACGTTCGCGGACCTCTACGAGCGCCTCCGATGAACGCCGACCAGCGCGAACAGGTCCGGGACAACGCCCGCTACCTGCGGGAGGTCAGGCCCATCGATCCCGACGAGATCCACGAGTACGTCGAGGGGCAGCCCCACCCTGCCGCCGTCCGGCAGGTCCTCCGGGAACTCGCGCCGGAACTCGACCTGATCGAACGCGGGGACGGGACCTTCGAACCGGCGTCGCTCGACCCCGTCGCGGTGGCCTTCGACGGGGTCGAGCGACTCCCGCCGGCCCACGTCCGGGCCGTCGAGGACCTGCTCGTCGACGCGTTCGGACCCGACTGGCACCGGGGCGAGAGCGGCGACCGCCTCCGCGAGCGGGTCCGCGAGGTGAAGGCCCGCTACCTCGACCGGGCGAGCGTCGAGTACGACCGCCTGACTGCGCTGGGCTACGCAGTCTATCACCTCCCGGCCACCTACGCCGCCGCCCAGTACGTGCTCGGCGACCTCGTCCGCGCGGATCGCGTTCCCGCCCGACTGCGCGTGCTCGACGTGGGCGCCGGCGTCGGCGGCCCCGCTCTCGGCCTGCTCGACCTGCTCCCCGAGGACGCCCTGGTCGAGTACCACGCTGTCGAACCGAGCGCCGCCGCCGACGTCTGCGAGACCCTCCTCGCGGGGGCCGGTCGGAACGTCCACGCGACGATCCACCGGGAGACGGCGGAGGCGTTCGACCCCGACGGCGAGTACGACCTCCTCCTGTTCGCGAACGTCCTGAACGAACTCGACGCCCCCGCAGAGACACTCGAGCGCTACCTGTCGGCGCTCGCCCCGGCGGGCACCGCCGTCGCGATCGAACCCGCGGATCGCAACACTGCGACCGGACTCCGGACGGTAGAGCGGGCCGTCGCCGACGACGGCCCGGCGACGGTGTACGCGCCGACGGTGCGCCTCTGGCCGAACATGGCCCCCGAGAGCGAGTGCTGGTCGTTCGACGTGAGGCCCGATATCGAGGTACCCCCGTTCCAGTCGCGCCTCGACGAGACGGCCGGGGGACCCGATCACGAATCGGGCGAGTTCGTCAACGCCGACGTGCAGTACGCCTACTCCCTGCTGACGATGGACGGCGAGACGGCCATCGGGGCACGCGGGGACCGTTCCCGGTACGCCCGGATGGCCGACGCCGACGACTACGTCACCGACCGGGTGAACCTGCTGGCGATCAAGCTCAGCCACGACCTCGCCGGGGCCGACGCCAACCCGCTCTATCTCCTGGGCGACGGCAGTCAGCGGATCGACCACTACGCGGTGCTGACCGAGCGCTCGGCGCTGAACGACGGCCTCGAGGGGGCGGACTACGGCGACCTCCTCGTGTTCGAGAACGCGCTCGTCCTCTGGAACGACGACGAGGGCGCGTACAACGTGGTCGTGGACGGCGAGACGGTGGTCGACGTCGCTCCGACGTGACCCGACGGGACGACCCGTGCCCGACCGGCGTCGGTGGCTCGCCGGTGGGCTTTTCTCCGCCCTCCCCACAGGGACCGTATGGGCGAGGAGCCGGTCATCCTGCTGACCAACGACGACGGCATCGAGAGCGTCGGCTTCCGGGCAGTGTACGACGCGCTCGCTGACGTGGGCGAGGTGGTCGCGGTCGCGCCGGAGGACGACCAGAGCGCCGTCGGCCGGGCCATCTCGAACGAGGTCCCCGTCAGGGAGCACGAACTGGGCTACGCCGTCGCGGGGACGCCGGCGGACTGCGTTGTCGCCGGCCTCGAATCGCTCGTTCCGGACGCCGACCTCGTCGTCGCCGGCTGCAATCGCGGCGCGAACCTCGGGGCGTACGTCCTGGGGCGGTCGGGGACCGTGAGCGCCGCCGTCGAGGCCACGTTCTTCGACGTGCCCGCCATCGCCGTCTCGATGTACATCCCGGTCAGGGAGGACGCCGCGTTCGCGAACGTGGAGGCCGACTACGACAGCTACGCCGAGGCGACGCGCGCGACACGCTATCTGGCAGCCAACGCGCTCGAGGCCGGCGTGTTCGACCGCTGTGACTACCTCAACGTCAACGCCCCCGTCGCGGAGTGGGGCCCGGCCGGGATGGCCGTCACTCGCCCCTCGACGTACTACGAGATGGACGCCGAGCGCGACGACGGCATCGTCAGCCTTCACGACCGCATCTGGGAGCGCATGGCGGCGGGCGACGTGCCCGACCCTGAGGGGACGGATCGCCGGGCAGTCGTCGACGGGCGGGTCAGCGTCTCTCCGCTGACCGCACCGCACACCACCGAGCATCACGAGGCGCTCGACGGCCTCGCCGACGTCTATCCCGTCGAGTAGCGACCAGGCTCGCGGGATCCACGCGTGTGAACGGGCAGCGCCCCCGACGTTTACGTCAGTCCGCGGAGAACGGGGGAGCGATGGAGGGCGCACTCTGGCACCTGCTCGCCAGTTCCCGCGGCGCGCCGACCAGGGTGCGCATCGTCCGGGCGCTGGAGGAACGCCCGCGCAACCCCAACCAGCTCGCGGACGCCCTGGACGTGGACTACACGACGATTCGCCACCACCTCGACGTGATGACCGAGAACGGCATCGTCGAGAGCTCCGGCGACGACTACGGGGCGGTGTACCTGCTGACCGACCGCGTGGAGGCCCACCGCGAGACCCTCGAGGAGATTCTCGACACCGTCGACACGGAGGACTCATGAGTTCGGACGAAGTTTGGACAGCGACTAAGAGGCTACGGACGGGAGTGAACGGACGATGAGTGCCTGGCTGACCGTGGCGCGCCTCGCGGCCGGCGCGAACGTGGTCGTCCTCCTGGTCCTGGGGAGCGTCTGGCTCCGCCGATACCGGGAGCACGGTGCCAGTCACACCTTCGGGTTCCTGACGATCGGTGCCTTCCTGCTGATCGAGAACCTCCTGTGGCTGTACTTCTACGTCCTCGATCCGGTGTTCGTCGGCTGGTTCCAGGGAACCACGACCGGGGCACAGATAGGCATGACGCTGCTCTGCGGCCTGGAACTGATTGCGCTGCTCGTGCTCGCGCGGCTGACTCTAGTCTGATCCCGGACGAAATTCGGACCGAGTTCGGAAAACGCCTTTTCTGTCTCCTCGCGTCGTCCCGGCATGCCGCCCACACGACGCGCGCTGCTCGGCACCGCCACCTCGGCTCTGGCGTTCGCGCTGGCCGGGTGTACCGGCGACGGCGAAGGCGACGGGACCCCGACGACCACGGACTCCGCGGATCGGATGGCCCCTCCGACGGAGCCCCCTTCGCCGACCGAGTCGGCGACGTCCACGTCCCCCTCGACCGAGTCGAGGACGGCCACGCCCTCCTCCGCGGCGACCGTCCGCGTTCGGGACCATCCCGACCTGGGCCCCCTCCTCGTCGGACCGGACGGCCTGACGCTGTACATGTTCGACAGCGACACTCACGGCGCCCACGAGAGCGCCTGCACGGGCGGCTGTGCGGGAGCCTGGCCCCCGCTGACTGTCGACGGCACGCCGGTCGCCGGCGACGGCGTCGCGGCCGAACTCGACACGTTCGAGCGCCTCGACGGATCGACCCAGGTCACGGCCGGCGGCTGGCCGCTGTACTACTTCGGCTCCGACGGGGAACCCGGCGACGCGAACGGCCAGGGCGTCGGCGACAACTGGTGGGTGCTCGGACCCGACGGCACGCCCAAGCGCCCCGAGACCACGGCGACCCCGACGACGACGACCGAGACGCCGGCGACGGTCCGGGTCCGCGATCACGACGAGTACGGCCAGATCCTCGTCGACGCCCATGGGATGACGCTGTACGTGTTCGAGGACGACACGCGCGGCGCAGCCCGGAGCAGTTGTACGGGTGGCTGTGCGACGGCCTGGCCCCCGCTGACTGTCGACGGGACACCGACCGCCGGCGACGGCGTCGAGGCGGCGCTGTCGACGTTCGAGCGCGACGACGACGGGGTTCAGGTCGCCGCCAATGGCTGGCCGCTGTACGGGTTCCAGAGCGACGACGAACCGGGCGACGCGTACGGGCAGGGAGTCGACGGCGTCTGGCGGGTACTCGACCCGCGTGGCCGACCGATCCGCGAGGCGGAGTCGGACGAGGAGACCGACGAGGCGACCGCGACGCCGACTGCGGTGGACGACGGCGGGTACTAGGGACGATATAGCGACTAGTTCGATCGAGGGAGAGTCACAGGCCGTTGCTTGGATTGAATAGAGCGTGTCGAACGACTCGACCACGTCACTCGTCGTGTGGGCGTCGACAAGATTCTGTTCCTCGAAATCGGAATCGGCGCTCCAGATATCTGCATCGGTAGCATGAGCGCACGCGACGTACAACACGTCGTCGGGATCAATGTCGCCGATTGCCGCGTCGGCATCCTCGAGATACGGATAGAACTCGCCTGCGGGAACGTCTTCGATGTACTGATACGGATTATTGCGAGTCATTCCCGTCTCGACCGCACGGAGCCGTGCGGTCGGACCGGTAAACAGTCGCAATAATCCGTATGAAACAGGAGTTCGATAAACTGTGCGACCCGATCAGGAGTCATCCCTGACTTCTCGAGGATCAGCTCCTCGTAGTTCCCGATTTCGTCATGGACGAACTCGGGCGTCAAGAGATTGGGTTCGAGCGTAACGATGAGTTCGCGAGTTTTCGAGTCTGCAATGAGTGCGGAGATGACGACGTTGGCATCGACGACCAGCATCATCAGTCGAGACTACTCCGATTCTTCTTCGACGCGTTTGCGTGCGCTTTCGTTGATTTTGTCAGCGATTTTGGCGACGTCACTTTCGGTGAGTTCGCTATTGGACGTAAGCTCGTCCATCACTTCGAGCGACTCGATTTTCTCTTGGATCGCCTGTCGCGTGACCTCACTCCAGTTGATCTCTGGGTGCTTTTCCATTCGCTTCTTGAGTTCGTCGTCGACGTTGACCGTGATCGTTGGCATACAAGAAACTGTGTGTACGCAGGATACTGTGTCTTTCGGTGGTCAAACCTCTCTGTACAAAATACACTGGCCACTGTGTCGACCGTGAGCAAGAAATGGGTCTGCGGATAGCAGTTCGGAGCCACCGGGAGAGGCGATGGCGTTTTTCAACGAATCCGAATCGAAAGAGCAGTTACCGGAAGAAGAATGAGCACCCCGGACGATAGTAGCGGCTCTGAAACGCCCGGTATCGGTTACCTGCTCTCACGCTGCTCGACCTTGTTCAGTTCGATCAGCAGCCGGAAGATGGCCTTCACGAGGTTGGCGTCGACGTCGAAGCGCGTTGCGTTCTCACCGGCCCGGTCCATGACCTGCTGTTCCTGCTGCTCGTCGGTCGTCGGCAGGCCCTGCTCGGCCTTCACCTCGGCGATGGTGTCGGCGACGTAGGTACGCCGGGCGATCAGTTCGACGATCTCGCGGTCGATGCTCCGGATCTCCTCGCGGAGTTCCTCGAGTTCCATCTCGTCGGGGTTCGTGCTCATAGCGGTCGTGTTCCCTCCGTCTGTGTCGTGGTGGACAGCGTCCTGCCGGCCCGGTCGTCCCAGCGCTCGCGGACGGCCGCGAGCGCGTCGGCGTCGCCGACGGCGACGAACGAGGGGCCGGTGCCCGACAGCGAGACGCCCTCGACGCTCGTCAGCGCCTCGACGGCCGGTTCGGGGTCGAAGCCGAGCGCGGCACAAAAGGCCAGCCCGTTGACGGTCATCGCGCGCTCGTACTGGCCGTCGAGCGCCAGGTCCTCGACGAGGCGGGCCACCGGCGCGATCTGCCGGCAGCGCTCTACCTCGGCGTCGGCGCTGAAAGCCCGTTCCGGGGGCGTCCAGACGAGCACGTCCCACTCGACGGTCTCGTGGGCCAGCAGGTCGTCGTGCTCGTTGTCGGTGACGGTGACGCCGCCCAGCATCGACGCCGAGGCGTCGTCGAACGCGCCCGTGACGGTGACGCCCACGTCCCGGGCGGCGACCACTCCGAGGCGGGCCATGTCCTCCCGGGTCATCGCGTCGGTTGCATCGAGGGCGTCGAGCGTCGCCATCACGGCCGCGTTCGCCGCGGCGCTCGAACTCTTCAGCCCGGAGGCCATCGGGACCTCGCTCTCGGTCCGGACCGTTCCACCGGTCACGTCCGGCCCGCCGTGTGCGTCGAGGACGTACTCGACGCAGGTCTCGATCAGCCGCGTGTCCGCGTCGGGCGCGTCCGCAACAGCCCCGTCGACGCCGTCCGCGTCGCCCGAGAGCGACACCGTCGCGGTGGTGTACTCGTCGATGGCGAACGCCGCCCCGTGGCCCGTCGCCAGTGCGTTCAGCACCGTCCCCGCGGCCGGTGCGCGCGCCTGTCCCTCCATCGAGTGATTCTCCCGCACGCCCGTATTTACCTGTGGCGGTCGTCAGGCGGGCGCCACAGGTGAGTTGCGGGCGTCACCAACGTTTTACGGCCCCCATACGAGCGTGTCGACGATGGTCTCGGCCCTGACCGCGTACCGGTTCGCCCTCGCCGTGGCGACCGCGGCGTCGCTGGCGCTGGCCGGCGTCGCCTGGCACAATCGCCCCAAGCGCGGGACGCGGCCGCTCGCCGGAACGATGCTCGCGGCGTCGTGGTGGCTGCTGGCGACGTTTTTCTCCTGGACCGCGACCGACCCCGCGGCGGCAATGTTCTGGCGGAAGGCGACCTTCCTCGGTATCACGCTGGCCGTCTTCTTTCTCGTCCTGTTCGGCCTCGAGTACGTCGGCCGGTCCGACCTCGTGGGGTGGCGAACGGTCGCCGCGTTGCTCGTCGAACCGATCGTCGTCAACGCCCTCGTCTGGACGAACCACGCGCACGGCCTGATCTGGGACCCGGCGACGACGCCCGGGACGCCCGCCACGCTGTCCTACGGCCCGGCGTTCTGGGGGACCGTCGCGTACTCGTATCTGGTGACGGCGGGCGTGGTGGTGTTGCTCCTCGTGACGACCTACCGGTCCCAGCGTTTCTACCGCGCCCAGATCGTCCCGCTGCTCGTCGGAGTGATCGCGCCGGTCCTCAGTAACCTCGCGTTCTTCCTGCTGGGCCCGCGGTTCGACCTGGCGCCGCTCTCGTTCGCGGTGACGGGGGCCGCCTTCACCTACGCCGTCTTCCGCCAGGAGTTTCTCGACCTGGGACCGGTGGCGCGCGACCGGATCATCGAGGAGATGGACGATCCCGTGCTCGCGCTGGACGGCGACGGCCGCGTCATCGACTGCAATCCTGCCGCGCGACGCCTCTGTGACTGCGATCCGTTCGGCGAGACCACGGAAGCGCTGTACGGCGTCGACCTCCTGGAACGCCTGTCCGAGGACAGCGCCGGCGAGGTCGCCATCGAACGCGAGGGACACGCGGTCCATTTCGATCTCCGGGCCTCGGACCTGGGGGGAGAGGCGGCCCCGGGCCACCTGCTCGTCCTGCGCGATATCACCGATCTCACGGAGCGCGAACGCGAACTCGACCTGTTGAAACGCGTCACGAGCCGGTTTCTCAGGCACAACCTCCGCAACCAGATGACCGTCGTCACGGGACACGCGAACGACATCATCGAGTCGACCGACGGACCGATCAGCGAGCAGGCCGAGACGATCCGTCGGACCGGCGAACGCGTCGTCGAGATGAGCGCGAAGGCGCGAGTCGTCGAGTCGGTCGTCGACAGGGGCGACGAGCGTCGCCGGATCGACGCGGCCGCGGTCGTGCGCGACCGCGTCGACGCCCTCGAGGAGCGGTTCCCGGACGCGACCTTCGAGGTCGACGCGCCGTCCGTCGCGCCGGCGCGCGCCAGTCCCTTTCTCGACGAGGCAGTGGAGAACCTCCTCGAGAACGGCGTCGTCCACAACGACGCCACAGAACCCCGCGTCAGCGTCGACGTGACGCGCCACGCGGATCGCGTGACCGTCCGGATACGGGACAACGGCCCCGGGATCCCCGCGACCGAAATCGACGCCGTCAGGTCCGGCGACGAGGGGAAACTGAATCACGGCACCGGCATCGGCCTGTTCCTCGTGCGCTGGATCGTCGAGAAGTCACGCGGCGAACTCGCCTTCGAAGCCGACGAGGGCGTCGCGATCGTCCACCTCCCGGCCGCGGATAGTGGGTAACCGCGGACACATCTGACGTGCACGTCGAGCGGCCACCGGCGACCCGAGACGGGCCGCTTTTGACACGGGACCCCGAACGACTCGGCATGTCCAACCGCAACGACGTCCCGCCGGCCACCGTCGGCATCGAACTCACGGAGGACGGGGTGGCCGTCGAGTACACCGACGGTCGGCAGGTCTTCTACCACGGCGTGCCCGAACGGACCGAGGGGTGCCTCACGACCCCGCCCGGCAAGGAGGTCCACGTGCTCGTCACCGACGCCTCCGAGACGCAGGGCGTGCTCGTGTACGTCAACGACCTGAAAACCGCCGACGAGATCCTCGAGGACACGGGCGTCGGACGCGTCGTCCTCGCGGACGGCGAGGAGGACGAACTGTTCCCCGGCGTCACGGTCAGGGGCGGACAGTTACGCGCCGAGGTGGCCGTCGATCACGAGACGCTCGACGGACGGGTGTTCGTCTTCGTCGAGGACGAGATGAGCGAGCACAGCTACGAACTCGTCTCCTCCTGAAGCGGGATACCACAGGTCGGACAGAACGCGTCGTCGCCGTCGACCGCCCGTCCACAGGCCGGACACGACCCGCTCTGTGCGGTCTCGTCCCCGTCTCCCGGCCGAAACACGTCGGTGTCCTCGCCGAGCGGCGACCCCCCGTCGTCGCCGTCGGCGTCCGGTTGGAACACTCGTGTGCCACTCGACCCAGGCTGAATTCCTCCCTCGTCGCCGGCCTCGTCGGCATCATGGTCCTCACCCGCGCCGCCGTCCGTTGGGCCGTGTTCGCTCTCGCGTCCGGCGGCGCCCGTCCGGACGGTCGCGGTCGCCGGCACGCGCTGGCCCGCCCGGACTTCGGCCGGATCGAGGACGGGCGACCGCCACCGGACGACGGCGCTGACCGGGAGTTGCACCGCGAGATAGGCGAGCGGCGGGCCCACGCTCGCCACGACGACGGCCCAGGGGACCGGCGGCACCGTCAGCGGCCCGAGGGGAACAGCCCTCGCGAGCGTCGACGGCCCGAGCCCCGAGGCCGCGGGGACCAGTCCCCAGCGGCCGGTGACGGCCAGCACCTGGAGGATCACTCCCGCGGCGAACCCGCACCCGCTGACGAAGGCGACCGCGCGGAGAAGGTACGGCCGGGAAAACGAGTAGACGCGCAGGCCGTAGGCGACCGTCCGAACCAGGACTGCGACGGCACCGACGGAGAGCACGGCGGCCGCGACCGGACTGCTCGGGCCGAGCAGGCGTGCAGCCCCGATCCCTGCCGCGACCACGACGAGGGGGATCACGAGCAACAGTCCCGGTCGGTCGGACCGGTAGGCGCCGTCGACGTTCCCGCGGAGGTTGGTGACGCCGTCGAAGACGCGCCACGCGACGACGACGCCCGGGAGAACGAGCCACAGGACGGCGAGCACCGCCAGCAGGGGCTTCCGCCCGAGGGAATCGACGACGCTGCCCAGCGCCGTTCCCGTCACGGCGAACCAGGCCGCGAACAGCACGTACCCGAGCACCGCGTCGCGCACGACCCACCGCTCCGCCGACCCGACGAGGCGGAGGGTGTCGACGATCGACTTCCCGGCGTCCCGGTCTGCCATCTCGGACGCAACTAGCCCCAGCACGTACCTTAACTGTTTCTCGACCGGCGAGGAGGAACTCGCAAGAATTCGTATCAGGGATACCGGACCGTCAGCGTGGCGACCCCGGACAGCGAGATTGTGTCTCCGCGCTCGATCTTCGCTCGCTCGCCCTTGGTGAGCCGCTGTCCGGCGACGTTCGTCGGGTTGTCACCCAGGTCGACGACGTAGAAGCCGTCCGACTCCCGGACGATCCGGACGTGCTCGCGGTGGACTTTCAGCGCCTCCTCCTCGGAGCCGCCGGCGTCCGTGATGGCCGTCCGGACCTGCTTTCCCACGGCGTCGCCGTCGCTCACGTCGATCTCGCCGCCGCGGACCTCGAGCACGAGCGACTCGGGCAGGTCTTCGGCCTCGGTCGTCGCCCCCGCCTCACCGGCTGCGGGGGCCACTTCGTCGTCCTCCGGGCTCGTTCCTTCGGGCGCCGTCTCCCCCGCATCGTCCTCGCGGCGGGCGGCCAGGTCCTCGCCGCAACTCGCACAGAAGTTGTCGTCGTCGTCCACGTCGGCGCCACAGGACGGACAGGCCGACAGCCCCTCGATCGGGAGGTCCGAGACGTCGGTCCCGCACTGCGAGCAGAAGTTCACGTCCGGCGCGAGCGACGCCCCACAGTCCGGACAGTCGATCGTCTCGCCCTCCCCCGTCTCCCCGTCCGAGGGGGCCTCCGTCGCGGCTTCCCGTTCCGCGTCCGCCGAGGGGGCCTCGTCGGCGGGCGTCGCCTCTTCGTCAGTGGAAGCCGCGTTCTCGTCAGTAGAAGTCGCATCTTCGTCAGTAGAAGCCGCGTCTCCACCTGTCGCATCGGGGGCCATCCCGGCGTCGTCGCCGGCCGTCCCGGCGGCGTCCACGTCGGAATCGGTGTTCATGTCGTCGGCCACGGCTCCGCCTTCGGGACTGGCCACGCCGTCGGCGTCTGCTTCAGCGCTGGCGTCGGCACCGTCCATGTCACCGGCGTCCTCTTTAGGACTGTCTTCGGCGTCCGCCTCCCCGTTGGCGTCGGCGTCGATGCCGTCCCCTCGGTCGTCGCCGGCTGACGCGTCGGCGTCCCCGCTCCCTTCCTCGAGATCAGCGTCGGTCAGGTCGCCGAGCGGTCCGTCCTCGTCGGATTCGAGATCCGCGTCGCCCTCGTCCGCGACGTCCGCCGCACTATCGTCGGCGGCGTCGTCGGGCTGGGGCACCTCCGGCCCCTCGTAGCGCCATTCGCCACACTCCGGGTTCGTACACCAACCCCCAGCCTCAGTCGGATCGAACGATTCCCCACACACGAGACACTCCACCTGCGTGTCGGTCGTTGATTCTGACATTGTGTTTCGTTCGCGTAGTTCACCTGCGGGGTAGAAAATAGTTATTGCAAGGTAACAGGACAGGTTACGAAACGCTTTCCGGGGGTATCAACAGCCAGCGCGTCACTTCTCGGGAACGAGCACCGTCTCGCGTTCCTCGAGGGGGACGTCGGGGTCGGCGGCCCTGGTCGGGAGACCGCCGTCGGCGGGGGTGGGTGGCGCGGACGGCGCGGACAGCGCCAGGATCGAGACGTTGTCCTTCCCGCCGCGGTCGTTCGCCAGTTCGACCGCGTCGTCGACCAGTTCGTCGAGCGTCGACGCCGAGAGCACGAGGTCACGTACCTGCGCGTCCGTGACGACCTTCTCGAGGACGGTCTCGGCGGCCGCCTCGTCGCGGCCCGCTTCGCGGTACTCCTCGTACAGCGACGGCGCGTCGGTCTGGGCGTCGATCAGGCCGTCGCTCGTGACCACCAGCACGTCCTCGGCGTACAGCGGCACGGACGCCGTCTCGACCGGGACCGCCGCCGTCTCGGGATCGGCGTCGCCGGCACCGCCGACCGCCCGCGTGATCTCGTTGCCCCGCGGGTGGACGTGTGCCTCGACCTCGTCGACCTCGCCGGCGTCGGCGAGTTCCTCGACGACGGCGTGGTCTTTGGTCAGCAGCGCCAGATCGCCCCGCTCGCGGTTGACGACGTAGGCCCGGCTGTCGCCGACCCACCCGTAGTGGAGGCGACCGTCCGCGACGACGCCCGCGACGATCGTCGTGTACGCGGGGGTTCCCTCGCTCGCGGCGTACTCGAGGACGCGGCGGTGGGCGGCGACGACCGCGCGCTCGACGGCCCCCTGCATCTCCTCGTCGGTCGACCGTTCGGGGGCCGGGACGCCCTCCGGCAGGTCGAACCCTTGGGGGTCGGTCCGCGTGGCTCGCACGGCCACGGACGCCAGTTCCTCGACGGCGACGGCAGACGCGATATACGAGGCGGCGTCCCCCGCCTCGTGTCCGCCCGCGCCGTCCGCCAGGGCGAACGCGGCCCCGGAACGGTTCAGCGGCGCTGTCCGGGCATTCTCGTCGACGGTGTCGGCCGCCACCTCGTTCTCATCCCCGGCGTCCGCTCCGTTCTCGTCTTCGGCGTCCGCTCCGTTCTCGTCTTTGGCGTTCGCTCCGCCCACGTCTTCAGCGTCCGATCCGTTCTCGTCTTTGGCGTTCGCTCCGCCCACGTCTTCAGCGTCCGCACCGTCCTCGGCTTCGGCGTCTACCCCGTCCTCGGCTTCGGCGTCCCTTTCGTCCTCGTCTTCGACGTCCACCCCGTCCACGTCTTCGTCGTCCGACCTGTCCTCGGCGTGCCATCCCTGCTCGGCGGGCACCGCTTCGTCGGCGCGCACCTCGCCGTCGTCCGGCGATTTCTCGTCCCGGTCACGTGTCCGGTCGTCGTTCGCTGCGGGCTCCGCCGTCGCGCTCTCGCCCGCCTGGGCGTCGTCGTTCGCCACGGCGGCGTCCGGCGGGCGGTCACCGAGCGGTCGGTCCTCCCCCCGGTAGCCCTCGCGGTGGCCCTGCTCGAACACCGCCAGCGCGATGCTGTCCTCGTTGATGCCGTCCTCTCGCTTCCGCTCGCCGACGTCGTAGTTCGTGCTGTATCGCATCTCAGTCCTCCCTGAACTCGAAGCTGACCCCGTAGGTCTGATCGACGAGTGCGATGATGTCCCCGTCCGAGAGTCGCAGCGACTCCGGCGGGGCGTCACCGTGCTGGTCGGTCGGGTCCTTGGCCCCGTCTCGCAGGCGCTGGCGCCCCGCGTCACAGAGGACGCGCTGCCACCGACCGTCCCGGAACACGTAGGTTCCGTTGACGCTGCGGTCTCTCAGCACCCAGTCGCCGTCCGGGTCCGTGTCGAACTGGACCTGTACCGAGGAGATGTGCTCTCCCTGCGGGTCCGCGACCGTGATCGACGCGCGCGGACCGGCCGCGCCCGCACGCCCGATCGTCGCCCCCGGTTCGATCTCGTGGGTACGGTCCCCCTGTACGTGTTTCAACGTCGCGCGAGCCGGCGGTTCGGCGTCCCTGCGCTCGAGCACGTCACGCAGTACCGTCGCGTTGCTGTAGCGCTCATCGGGGTCGGCCGTCGTCGCGCGCTCGACGATCTCGGCGAGGTAGGGCGCACAGTCAGCACCGAAGTCCCGCGGGTCGACGCCGTCCATCTTCGGCACGTTCCCGCGCAGGAGAAAGAGGAGGATCTTCCCGATGGAGTAGACGTCAGACCAGGGGCCCTGATGGCCGTCGAACCCGCTCGCGTCGGTCACCTCCGGGGGCTTGTACGGCCCGAGGATCGTCGTGCTCGAGTCCTCGGCCGCGCCGCCCTGGAACCCGGTCGCGGTGTTGAAATCGATCAGGACCGGGCGGGCCACCTCGTCGCCCTCGGGTTCGGTCAGCATCACGTTGTCCGGCTTCAGGTCGCGGTAGACGATCTCGTTCTCGTGGAGGAACGACATCGCGTCGGCGAGGCCGATCCCGACCTCCCGGACCTGTTCGTCGTCCGTCGCCGTCCCCACCGCGTCCAGGGCCTCGTCCAGTTCGTAGCCGTCGACGAACTCCACGACCAGCACCGGCGTGCCGCCGTCGTCCCCGCGCTCGATCAGGTCCATCACGTTCGGGTGGCCGCCGGCCGCCCGGATCTTCTCGAGGGTCTCGGCCTCCTTCAGGAAGTACTGCTCGATCACGTCGGCGTCGTTGCTCGAGCCCTCGTAGTTGGGATACTTGACGGCGACCGTCCCGCCGCTGTGGACGTCCAGCGCGCGGTAGGCCCTGGCGAACCCGCCCTCGCCGACCGGCTCCTCGAGTTTGTAGCGGTCGGCCACCAGGTCACCGGTCTCCGGTTGTGCGCTCACGCGTGCCCTCCCGGGGGGATCACTGCTGGACGCCCTCGTCGGTCACGACCTTCGTCGCGCGGCTCTGCTCCTCGCGGCCGCCCTCCTTGACGAGCTGGGTCTCCCGTTCCATCTCCTGGACGACCTGGGTCTGCTCGCCGTGGACCGCGGCCATCGTCTCGAGTTGCGTCTCGGCCGTCTCGACGTTGCCCTTGCCGAGTTCCGTCTTGATGACCGTCTCGCGGTGGGCCATCGACACGTCCTCGCGGTCCTCGGCCAGTTCCGTCGGGTCGTCGCTGTACTCGACGGTGATGGCACCGCGCGCCGTCTCTCCCCGCGCGGAGAGAGTCACGTCCGCCAGCGTCACCGACTCGCCGACCGCCCGTGGCGGCGCCTGTAGCTTGAGCACGACCTTCTGGGTCTGGCGATCCAGCAGGTCCGGCAACTGGATGACGGCGCTGTTGTCCTGCCAGTCCGGATCGACCTCCTGGGTCTGGGGACGGGCCCGGTAGACGTCGCTGACTTCGACGCCGGGCGCCACGTCGAGTGCGAGCGTCGCGTCCGGCGCCACGACGGTCCCCGCCTGCTCGACGGCCTCGCCGAAGAACTGCTCGATGTCGCCCGCCGCCGAGAGGTGGGTCCACTCCCCGCGTGCGGTCGTTCCGAGCGTCCGGATGGTGTGCTCGTTGTAGTCCGACCCGATGCCGGCGGACTTGATGCGGATGCCGTCGGCGTCGATGTCGCGGGCGAGTACCTCGAACTCCGAGGGGCCGCGGTGGTTGTCCTTCCCGTCCGAGAGCAGGAGGATCCGCCGGACGGTCGAGGCCGCCATCGGGAGTTCGGCCAGCGAATCGCGGGCGGCGTCGAGGCCGCTGTACATGTCGGTGCCGCCGCCGGCGGTGAGCCGGTCGATCCGCGCGGCGGCCTCCGATCGGTCGATGTCGCCCCATCGCGTCGCGGGCAGCAGTATCTCGGGGCCGTCGTCGAACGCCACGACGCTCACGTAGTCGTCCGGGGAGAGCAGTCCGAACACCCACTCCGCCCCGTCGCGGGCGCGCTGGATCTTCGCCCCGGACATCGATCCGCTGGCGTCGATACACAGCGCCACGTGTCTGTCGACCGGGTCCTCCTGTGGCGGTGCCTCGACTTCGATCTCGGCGCTCACCGTCGCCCCCTGCTCCGGGAGGTACGGACGGTTCACGTCCGTCGATAGCTTCGCCATACTGGTAAGTGATCCCTACCAGCGACGTATAAGTTTTCCTGCGCCCACAGGTCTCCGCCGCCCCGTGCCGTCCACGTCCCGCCTGCCGCAGGAGGGAGCCTTAAATATCAGCGAGCGGAGGAAGACGTATGAGCTACTGGAACGATCGCCCGCGGATCTCGACGGACTACACCTACAAGGGGGTCGAGGCCGCGATCCTGGAGAACCGACACCTCCGTCTCACGGTGCTCCCGGGCAAGGGCGGGGACATCGTCGAGTTCAGGGACAAGCGCACGGACGTGGACGTGCTCTGGCACGCCGACCACGACTGGGTGCCGCCGGCCGAGCGGCGGATCCCGACGACTGAGCTGTCCTGGAACGACTTCTATCCGGGGGGCTGGCAGGTGAACCTCCCGATCGCTGGCGCGGGTGGGATGGACTTTCCCGGCAACCACTACGACCACCACGGCGAGAGCGCGCTCCTCCCCTGGGACGCCGAGATCACCCGCGACGACGACGAGGCCGTGGCGCTTGAACTGTCGACCGAACTGCGGCGTTACCCCTTCGACGTGACCCGCGAACTGACGCTCCCCGCGGACGCGTCCCGCCTCGAGATCGACGAGTCGATCACCAATCTCAGCGAGGTCGACTTGGAGTACATCTGGCAGCACCATCTCGCGCTCGGCGAACCGCTGGCCGCACCGGGGTCTCGCCTGGACGCGCCGATCGAGCGGGCCTACGTCGACACCTACGGCCCGGACGCCGACACCGCCCGCCTCGCGGGCGATAGCTTCTTCGAGTGGCCGAACGCCCCCGGCACCGACGGGGACGCGGTCGACCTCTCGGTGCTGCCCGAGAAGGGGTATCTCGACATGGTGTACGGCACGGAACTCGCGGACGGGTGGTACGCCGTCCGGAACCCCGATCTCGATCTGGGATTCGCGCTCACCTGGCCGGTCGACCCGTTCGAGACGCTGTGGTACTGGCAGTGTTTCGGCGGGGCCAACGAGGCGCCGTTCTGGGGGCGCAACTACACCGCCGGCATCGAACCGACGACGGCCTACCCCGGCAACACGATCCCCGACGCCCAGCGCGAGAACGGCACCATCGACGTACTCGACGGCGGCGACACGATCGAGTCCTCGATGGTCGCGACGACGTTCGCGCCCGAGGGGACCGTGACGGACGTGACCGACGACGGCCGCGTTCGCTACGACTGAACGGCGAGCGGGGCCGTTTCGGCGCTATCTCGCGAGAGACCGTTTCATACGGGTTACTGCGATTCACTCCCGTCTCGATCGCACGACGTCGTGTGGTCGGATCGGTACAGGGTCTCAATGATCCGTATCAGCGACGATCGATTTCGGCGCCGAAGCCGCGTCGCAGTCGCTCGTAGGCCCGGTCGTCCATCGCCTCCCTGACCACGCCGTAAACGCCACAGAGGTTCCGTTCTCGGGCGCGCGTGACGGCGTGGTCGAAGAAGCGCTGGGTGCGGTTCTCGGTCGCGTACAGCAGGAAGACGTTGAGGGAGTCGAAACACACCCATCCCCGCCCCGGTGTAAGCGCGTCGAGCGCGGCCGTGAACTGGATGCTCAGCCCCGTCAGGTCGTCCGGGACGACCGGTTCGGCGACGGACAGCGGGCCATCGTACTCGGTCGTCGCCCCCGAGACGGGTAACAGGCCGACCGCGGAGGGGTCCGCTCCTCGTTCGCGGAGCGTCCCCTCCACGTCCGCGGGCGTCTCGGTCGAGACGAACAGGAGATTCCGGAACGCCTCGGGAGGGAGCAATTCGAGCAGGTCGTCCATCGATCGCAGCGACACGAGTGCCTGCGTTCCGGGGTCTACCTGGAGACGTTCCGTGACGCGCCTGCGGGCGTCGTTGCCGCTACTCACGGTCCCCTCACCACCACACCACCGTCTGTCGGGGCCGCCCAAAGCCCCGCCACCACCTTGCTGTTCATGACTCGCGGTACCGACTAGCAGGTGTCGGAACGTATTTATAAGTTTCCGGCGACGGCACGTTCGGTGCTGGTGGCATCGTTGGCCGGCTCTCGCGGTGGACTTCGAATGTCACCCACCACAAGGTTGATTCCCCTGCTCGCGTTTGCTAACCCATGCCATCGTCGCTGGTCCACCTCGCGTTCGCCGGGATGATCGCCGCCGTACTGCTGGGCGGGGCCTTCGACCGGCGGTCACTGCTGGTGGTGCTCGGCGTCACCGCCATCCCCGACCTCGACGCGTTCGTCGGCCTGTTTTTCACGTTCGGGCATCGCACGGCGTTTCACACGTTTCTGATACCGGCCCTCGCTGCAGCATTGCTCGCAGTCGACGAGCATCGGCCCGGCGATGGGCTGATCCGGGGGCGCTGGGGGTGGCGCGGCGTCAGGATCGCCTGGGTGTCGATCTTCTGCTTTGCCGTCGCCGCCATCGGACTGGACCTGTTCACCGGGGGCGTGAATCCGCTGTGGCCGCTCCACGACCAGTTCTGGGTCATCAACGGCAAGATCGAACTGTCGAACAAACACGGCATCGTCCAGACGTTCGTCGACCTCTCGCGACACACCCAGAACGCGACGCAGGGCGGCCCCCATCCACACTCCTTCGGTAGCTCCCAGCAGGTCCACATCAGCACCGGGGTCGATCCCCAGCAGGGGCCCGAGCCCGCCGACGTCGAGCGCGTGTTCCCGGTCGTCCGCTCGGGGTGGCAACTGCTCCTCCTGCTCGTCGGATCGTTCGTGACGGCGGCGCGGTTCTGGATCGATCCGACCAGGGAACAGTAGTGGCCGTTTCGGAGTTTTGATGTGCCCCCTCACCGAGGGGGCAGGCATGGGCCTGCAGGTGCGACGACGGCTCGGTGTCGCCGACGGGATCACGCTCGTCAACGCGGTCGTCGGGTTCGTCGCCGCCGTGGTCGCGTTCACCGACCCCGGTCTGGCGGCCCGCCTCCTCCTCCTCGCGGCCGTCGCCGACGGCCTCGACGGCATCGTCGCCCGGAAAGCCGGCAACACGGCCGTCGGCCCCCTGCTGGACTCGGTGACCGACGTGGTGTCCTTTGGCGCGACGCCGGCCCTGCTCGTCTACGGCGTGTTCCGCGTCGAGTACGGCGGCCTCGGTGCCGCCAACTGGCCGCTCCTGGCCGTCGGCCTCGCCGTTCCCGCCCTGTTCGTCGTCCTCTCGGTCGTCCGCACCGTCCTCTACACCGTCCACGTCGAGGACGGCGACGCCCGCCCGGGAATCCCGAACACCCTCGCGGCGACAATCCTGGCGGCGGGCTATCTCGCGGGCGTCGGGCCGGCGGCGGCCATCCTCGCGGCGACGGTTCTCCTGTCGCCGCTGATGGTCGCTCCCTGGCCCTACCCGGGCCTCCTCGCCCGTGACGCGCTCGCGCTCGGCGTCGTCCAGGCGCTCGCCATCCTCGTCCCGACCCGGTTCGCTCGAGTGTTCCCCCGGGTGCTGCTCGTCGCCGCCGTCGCCTACCTCGTCCTCGGCCCACGGTACTACTGGGGCGAGTGACGGCACGAGGCCCGCGTGGGCGCCGGAGCGCCAGAGCAGTTAAGGGTCGTCGTGGCGGACGCTGCACACGATGGATCGAGGGCTGTCACGTCGCGGTCTCGTCCGATCGGCGGGCGGACTCGCCGCCGCCGGTGTCCTGACGGCCCTCGCGGGCTGTAACGGATTCCTGTCGGGCGGCGACGGCGGGGGACCGTCCCCGCTCGACGGCGTTCCGGCCGGGTCCGACTTCGTCGCGCACGTCGACGTGGCGTCGCTGCTGGGGGACGCGTCGCTCAGGGACGCCGCGAACCGGTTGCTCGCGACCGCGACGCCCGCCGGCGGGTCGCCGACGGTAGAGGGGGAACTCGACGCCCTCCAGCGTGGCTGGGGGCTCGACCCCCGCCGGGCGAAGTCGGCGCTCGCGTTCGGCCGCTACGAGGAGACGCCGCGGGCGGCCCTCGTCCTCCGGACGGGGTGGCGCGAGTCCGCGCTCCTCGGAGCGCTCCGCCGGCGGACCGACACGCGCTTCCAGCAGGAATCGTACGGCGGGCGGACGCTGTACGTCCAGGCGGGCAGCGAGCGAACGGGCGTCCTCACCTCGCTCGGGGACGGCGCGTTCGCCGTCGGCCGACGGTCGCTCGTCGAAGGCGCCATCGACGTGCGACGGGGCGAGGCCGACGCCGTCTCGGGTCCGGTACGCCAGGGCTTCACGGAGACGTCGGGCCGGTACGCCAGGTTCTCGACGACCGTTCCCGCCTCGATGCTGCCCGCAGCGGCGACCGGCGGGTCCTTCAACGTCGGCCCGCTCCGGCGGATCCAGCGTGCCTACGGGTCCATGGGCCGCTCGGGCGACGGCTATCACCTCTCGGCGTCGTTTGCGGTCGCCTCGCGCGACGCTGCGGACCGGTTGCGGACGATCCTCTCGAACGTCGTGCAACTCGCCCCGCGCTATCTCGGGAACGGGGTCTCGTGGGGCGACGAGTTCGCATCGGCGATCCAGTCGACGGAGGTCTCCAGGCACGGATCGACCGTCACCGTCGAGTACCGCGGCACCGCCCGCGGCGCGGTCCTGCTGACGGGGGGCGCGATGCTCCTCGCCACGGGATCGACCATCGGCGCCGGGTCGAGCGTCGGTTTCCGCCCGTAGCCGGACGACAGGGGTGAACGATGGGATCGATCCCGTGGCCGGCGCCGACCGATCCCGGGGAGGGCCAGCGCTGTCGCGCCGCCTACATTTATCCGGGACGCGTTCGACTCCTGGGGTATGACGGTCGAGTTCGACTTCGAGGGCGACGTGGTACTGGTGACCGGCGTCGGGGGCGCGCTCGGGAGCGCCGTCGCCCGCGCGTTCGACGCGGCCGGCGCGACGGTATGTGGCGCCGACATCGTCGACCCCGACAGCGAGGACTTCCTGCTGGATGACGACGACATCGTGGAGTTCTATCAGGGCGATTTCACCGACGAAACGGAGGTACAGCGCGTGGTCGAGGCCGTGGTCGACGACCACGGTGAACTCGAGCACCTCTGTAACATCGCGGGCACCTGGCGCGGCGGGGACCCGGTCCACGAGACGAGCGTGGACACGTTCGACTTCCTGTTCGACGTGAACCTCAAGACGGCGTTCCTGGCCTCCAAGCACGCCCTTCCCCACCTCCGGGAGAGCGAGGGGGCCATCGTCTCGGTGTCGGCCCGGTCCTCGCTCGAGGGCGGCGAGGGCGACGCGGTGTATCGCGCGACGAAGGCCGGCGTGCGCCTGCTCACGGAGTCCATCGCCGCGGAGAACGAGGGCGTCGTCCGCGCGAACGCCGTGATGCCAAGCGTCATCGACACGCCGATGAACCGCGAGATGATGCCCGGCGCCGACCACGACAGGTGGGTCGACCCTGAGGACATCGCCGAGATGATCATGTTCCTCTGCTCGGACGGCGCGAGCGTCACGAGCGGCGCCGCGGTGCCGGTGTACGGGAAAGCGTAGGCGGCCCGGAACGCCCCACGCCGGCCGTCGCCGCGGGGCAAGCTACTTTTCGCTCCCCCACGGACCGTCTCCTCATGCTACTGGTCGCTGGGGTGGTGTTCGCGGCTCTCGCGGGCACCGACCTGTTCATGACGGCGCTGGCGATACTCAATCGCCGCCACGAGGAGCGGGTCCTCCCGGGAGAGCGGGAGTGGGTCGAGCAACGGCTGGGCGTCGAGGACGTCGACGAACTGCTCGACTACCAGCGCGCGACCACCGGGACGGCGCTGCTCCGGTCGTGGGTCCTGCTCGCCGGCGTCCTGCTGGTCCTGTACGGGGGCCTCTACGGGGACCTCGTCCGGGCGCTCGGTTCGACCGGCCTCCCGCCGCTGGCCCGGGGCGTGATCCTCGTCGCGGGAGCGCTGCTGGCCTACCGACTCGTCGCCGTCCCCTTCGACCTATTCGAGACGTTCGTCGTCGAGGAGACGTTCGGGTTCAACAACCAGACCCCGGCGCTGTGGCTCCGGGACCTCGTCGTCGGGACGGCCGTGACGCTCGTCATCGCGCTTCCGGTCAGCGCCGTGCTGTTCTGGTTCGTCGGGGCGACGCCGCTGTGGTGGCTCGCCGGGTGGGCGCTGGCCGTTGCCCTGCTGGTCGGGCTGCAGGTGCTGCTCCCGCGGGTCGTCTACCCGCTGTTCTACGAGTTCGCGCCGCTGGAGGAGGGCGACCTGCGCAGGGCGGTCGAGGCGGTGTTCGACCGGGCGGGCTTCACCTGCGAGCAGGTCTACGAGATGGACGCCTCGCGGCGCTCTTCTCACACCAACGCCTTCTTCGTCGGCTTCGGCCCGGCCAAGCGCGTCGTCCTCTACGACACGCTGATCGAGGGGATGGCCCCGGCCGAGGTCCAGGGCGTCCTCGCGCACGAACTGGCCCACTGGAAGAAGGGACACATCTGGAAGTTCGTCGCGCTCGGCGCGCTCCAGTTTCTCGTAATTTTCGCCGCCCTGGGCGCACTCGTGGCCTGGACGCCGCTGTACGCGACGTTCGGAATGCCGCCGGACGCGACCGAGGCCGGCGCCCTGCTCGCGTTCGTCGTGGTCGGCCAGGTCTACCAGCTGACGGCGCCGCTGTCGAACCTCCTGTCGCTGCGCTTCGAGCGCCAGGCCGACCGGTTCGCCGTCGAGACCGTCGGGAGCGAGCCCATGGCCGGCGCGCTCTCGAACCTCGCGGCCGAGAACCTGGCCGAACTGTTCCCCCATCCCTGGTACGAGCGGTTCCACTACGATCACCCGCCCATCCCGGAGCGAATTCGGTACGTCCGGGAGTGGGGCGAGAGCGGCGTCGGCCCGGGGACCGACGGGACCGGCGGCGGGCCACAGGACGCGGCCGGATCGGCGGGAAGCGCCGACTGACGGTTTCCGGAAGTGCACGGACGACAGGCGGCGCTGATTTGCTGTGTCCGATACGGACGACGGGCGGTCGCCGCGCCGGACTACCGCACGAAGTACGAGTCGCCACCGTGGAGGAAGCGCCCGAGGTCGGCCTCGCGTCTGTAATCGGAGGCCAGCAGGTCCCGCAGGGCCGTCACGAGGCGGCGCTCGTCCCGGTCGGTCCAGTCGGCAGGGTCCCTGATCGGATAGACGAGCCACCCGCCGCTTTGCACCTCCGTCGCGTGGCTGGCCTCGACCGCGACCCCGTCGGCGGACGTGGCGGTGTAGTGCTCGAGGACGTGCCGGGTGGCGCGCTCCCCGACCGGCAGTAGGACGTGGGCGGTCACCGCCCGGAGTTCGGCGTCGAACAGGGGCTCCAGGCGGTCGTACTCGGCCTCGGTCGGCGTCCCCTCGGTGACACAGGGGTACAGATACGAGAGGAAGGTCCGGTCGACGGTCGGTGGCGCCCCGGCCGCCTCGAGTAGGCCGCCGTCGACGAGGGCGCGCTGCAGACGCTCGCTGGCCTGACGATCCGTGAACGGGAACCCCGAGTCGGCGCCGCCGTGGACGGCCGGGCGGTCGCCGATCACGTGGAAGTGGGCGTTCGCGTCGCCGTAGCCCAGGACCGCGGGCTCACAGCCGGGGTCCATGTCGAACGGGTTCGACAGGCGCGCCGTGACGTTCTGCACGGGCCAAGTGAGGCGACTGGGCGGCAAAACTCCGGCGGTTCGCGGTCGGGCCGGGCCCAGCGTGGGGTCCTCGAATGTAGGTCGCACTTACGGTCCGTGACGGTCCGTGTAGCCCTTGATAACTTTCAACGTCCCGGCGAAGGTAGACACAGACATGCGCGCAGCGCGACTCAACGAGTACACCGACGAGATGAGCCACGGCCTCACCATCGAAGAGGTTGACCGACCGACAGTCTCCCGGTCCGACGAAGTCGTCATCGAGGTCGAGGGCGCCGGCTGGTGTCAGACAGACAACCACATCATCGAGGGGATGTGGGCCGAGTACGTCGATCAGCCCCTGCCGATGACGCTCGGTCACGAGAACGCCGGCCGCGTCGTCGAGACGGGCGAGGAGGTGACGGTCGTCTCGGAGGGCGACGCCGTCATCTGTCACCCCGTCCAGACCTGCGGGACCTGCCGGCCCTGTCGCCTCGGCGAGACGATGTACTGCGAGCGCCAGCAGTTCAACGGCCTGACGACCGACGGCGGGTTCGCGGACTACATGCTGACGAACGAGCGGGCGGTGATCCCGCTGCCCGACGGCGTCGAACCCATCGACATCGCGCCCCACGCCGACGCCGGGATCACGGCTTACCACGCCGCGAAGAAGGCCGTCCGGGAACTGAATCCCGGCGACCACGCCGTGATCGTCGGCGTCGGCGGTCTCGGTCACATCGGCCTGCAGTGCGTCGAGGCGATGAGCGCCGCCAGGATCACGGCCGTCGACCTCAAGGACGCTGCCCTGGACCTGGCCGAGGAACTCGGCGCGGACCACACCGTCAACCCCGAGACGGTGGACGTGCCGTCGTTCGTCGCGGACGTGACCGACGGCGTCGGGGCCGCGCAGGTGCTCGACTTCGTCGGCGCGGACGTGACCACTGCGTACGCGCCGGACATCACGGCTGCGGGCGGCGATCACCACATCATCGGCTACGGCGGCCACGTCCACGAACCGGCCCAGGCGATGGTCAACGGCGAGTTCTCCTTCGTGGGCAACATCGTCGGGCGGTACACCGAACTCCAGGAACTGCTGGCGTTGGTCGCGGACGACGAGGTGGCGTTACACACCTCCCGGTACGACCTCGAGGCGGTCAACGACGTCGCCGAGCGCCTCGAACGCCGCGAGATCGAGGGGCGAGCGGTGATCACCCCGTAGAGCGGTAACGCTTTTTTCCGAGCCTCCCGTCCGACCGGCCATGGATCGGCCCGGGAGTGAGCAGTCGTGAGCCGCGACGAGGACATCGAGGACCTGCGCGAGCGCAAGGCGCGCGCGGCCGAAGGCGGCGGGGAGGAGCGCATCGAGGCCCAGCACGAGCGGGGGAAGCTCACGGCCCGCGAGCGCATCGAGTACTTCCTCGACGACGGCACGTTCACGGAGATCGATCAGTTGCGCGAGCACCGCTCGACGAACTTCGACATGGCCGAGCGGGAGATCCCGGGCGACGGCGTCGTCACCGGGAAAGGCGAGGTCGCCGGGCGGACGGTGTTCGTCTTCGCCCACGACTTCACCGTCCTGGGGGGGTCGCTCGGCGAGGCCTTCGCCCAGAAGGTGTGCAAGGTGATGGACCGCGCCGTCGAAGTGGGCGCGCCCATCGTCGGCCTGAACGACTCCGCGGGCGCCCGCATCCAGGAGGGGATCGACGCGCTCGCGGGGTACGCCGAGATCTTCCACCGCAACCAGCGGGCCAGCGGCGTCGTCCCCCAGATCTCGATCGTGATGGGGCCCTGTGCCGGCGGCGCGGTGTACTCCCCGGCGATCACCGACTTCGTCTACATGGTCGAGGACACCAGCCACATGTTCATCACCGGCCCCGACGTGATCGAGACGGTCACGGGCGAGGAGGTGGGCTTCGACGAACTCGGCGGCGCGCGGACCCACGCGACGGAGTCGGGGGTCGCCCACTTCACCGCCGCCGACGAGAAGGCCGCGATGGACGAGGTGCGCTACCTCCTGTCGTTTCTCCCGCAGAACAACGTCGCGGACCCGCCCCGCGTCGAGCCCTGGGACGACCCCGAGCGCCGCGACGAGGGCCTCATCGACGTCGTGCCGGACGCCCCGCAGAAGCCCTACGACGTGACGGACGTGATCGCGGGCGTCCTGGACGAGGATTCCTTCTTCGAGGTGGCCGAGGGGTTTGCCCGCAACGTCGTCGTCGGGTTCGCGCGCCTGGACGGCCACGCGGTCGGCGTCGTGGGCAACCAGCCACGGGTCAACGCCGGCACGCTCGACATCGACGCCTCGCGGAAGGCCGCCCGGTTCGTCCGCTTCTGTGACGCCTTCAACCTCCCCATCGTCACGTTCGTCGACGTGCCGGGGTTCATGCCCGGGAAGGACCAGGAGCGAAACGCGATCATCGCCCACGGCGCGAAACTGCTGTACGCCTACTCCGAGGCGACGGTACCGCTAGCGACGGTCATCACCCGAAAGGCCTACGGCGGCGCCTACGACGTGATGGCCTCGAAGCACGTCGGCGCCGACGTCAACTACGCCTGGCCGACCGCCGAGATCGCGGTGATGGGACCCCAGGGCGCGGTGAACGTCCTCTACGACGACGAACTCGAGTCCGCCGAGGACGTTCCGGCCCGCCGCGAGGAACTGATCGAGGAGTACCGCGACGCCTTCGCCAACCCCTACGTGGCGGCCCGGCGGGGCTTCGTCGACGACGTGATCGAACCGGCCGAGACCCGGCCGCGACTGATCGACGACCTGAACCTGCTCCGATCGAAGCGGGTCGACGGGCCCGACCGCAAGCACGGGAACATCCCGCTGTGACGCCGATCGATCCGACGGCATTCGCGGCGCGACTCCCGACCGCGAGCGAGGCGGAGGCGGCGGCCGTCGCGAGCGCCATCGCGGCCCACCTCCGGGACCGCGAGCGAGCGGCCGCCGCGGCGGCGAGCGCGGGCGAGACCCGCGCGTGGGCGGGTCGGGAATGGACGTTCGCCGGCCGCGTCGAGCAAACGCAAAAGCGGAGCGTCAGAGTGCCCGAGGACGCCCCGACGGACTCCTGGAGCGCCGCCGGGAGAACCGATCGGTACTAGTCCCCGTCGAACACGTCGATCAGCTCGTTCGTGGTGGCCTCCACGTCCCAGTGGTCGACGAACTGCGCCATCGCGCTCTTCAGGTCGACGAGCTGGGCCGGCGTGACGCTCAGGCCGTGCGTGATCGACTGTGGCTGCTCGCGCGATCGGTCGAGGTCCCGGTACTGATCGCGCCCGAAGTCGCTGAAACCGTCCATCGAGGCGTCCTTGCGCGGCGGGATCGACCCCTTGTTCCGGGCGAACCGCTCCTGGGCGTCGGCGGAGCCGACGTACTGCAGGAACGTCTCGAGGGCCGCGCTGTCCGACTCGGCCGACGGGATGAACGCGTCCATCACGACGGCGTACATCGACTCGGTGCCCGGGAACGGGACCCGGTGCCACTCCCGTTCGAACTCGAAACCCGTCTCCTCGACGAACACGCCGGCGGCCCAGTCGCCCTGCGGGTACACTGGAACCTCGCCGTCGACGAACTCGGCGTTGGCGTCGGTCAGGTCGTCGTACAGCGACTCGTCGGGCGCGAGGTCGGCGAACGCGGTGACCTGCTCGAGGGCGTCGGCGATAGCCGACCGGTTGGCCGCCGCGTTGCCGTCGGTGATCGCCTGGAAGGTTCGATGGTCCTGCCGGCCCAGCAGCGACACCTCCCACAGCTGGAGGACCGGAAACGGATCGGACATAGGGAGGAGGATCCCCGGCGCGTCGGTGCCGGCGGTCGCGGACTCCAGCAATGACGCCAGTTCGGCTGGATCGCTCGCGTCGGTCGGGTCCACGCCGAGTTCGCTCGCGCGGTCGGCGTGAACGTAGAGGTCGTTGATCCGGTGGATCGTCACCGGGACGGCGTACAGGTCTCCGTCGACGCGGGAGGCGTCGGCGACGACGGGGCGGTACTGGTCGAGCATGTCCGACTCCTCCCAGAGATCGGTGATGTCCGCGACCGTGTTGGCGTCGACGTAGCCCTCTATCTCGCCGCCGGGCCAGCCGGTCCACACGTCGGGCGGGTCGCTGCGGAGGATCCTGCTCTTGATCTGAAGACGGTGGCTGTCGTACTGGGTCTCCTCGACGGCGATCCCTCCGTGGCGCTGCCTGAAGCCGTCGAGGAGCGCGCCGAGCGCCGCCGCGCCGTCGCCGCCGACGTAGTGGTGGGCGAGTTCGAGCGCGTCCGCGCGCTGGCCCTGCAGACCGGTGCTCATCGAGCGTGAGGTTCACTGTCACGTCGCATAAAAATACCGGGGAGATTATCGCTCACGAGAACTGGGCGCTGGGGCACCGCCACGGGGCAGGATCGCACCACAGAGACGTGGCACGCAGTCGACACTCCGCATAGTTTTATGGTGGGACTGGCGGTATGGAGGGATATGTTCGACAAGGTTCTCGTCGCCAACCGCGGCGAGATCGCGGTCCGCGTGATGCGGGCCTGCGAGGAGCTCGACGTGGGAACCGTCGCCGTCTACTCCGAGGCCGACAAGCACTCGGGGCACGTCCGCTACGCCGACGAAGCCTACAACGTCGGCCCGGCGCGGGCCGCCGACTCCTACAACGACCAGGAGGCGATCGTCGAGGCCGCCAGGAAGGCCGACGCCGACGCGATCCACCCCGGATACGGCTTCCTCGCGGAGAACGCCGCGTTCGCCGCCCGCGTCGAGGAAGTCGACGGGATCACGTGGATCGGCCCCGCCAGCGACGCGATGGAGCGCCTCGGCGAGAAGACCCACGCTCGCCAGGTGATGCGGGACGCCGACGTGCCCATCGTCCCGGGGACGACCGAACCCGTCGAGGACCCCGAACAGGTCCGGGAGTTCGGGGAGGAACACGGCTTCCCGGTCCTCATCAAGGCCGAGGGCGGGGGCGGCGGGATGGGCCAGGAGGTCGTCGAGGGCCCCGAGGACGCCGAGGAGCAACTCGAGACCGCGAAGCGCGAGGGGGAAGCGTACTTCTCGAACGCTTCGGTGTATCTCGAGCGCTTCCTCGACAACCCCCGACACATCGAGGTGCAGATCCTCGCGGACAAGCACGGCAACGTCCGCCACCTGGGCGAGCGGGACTGCTCGCTGCAGCGCCGCCAGCAGAAGGTCATCGAGGAGGCGCCCAGTCCCGCGCTCACCGACGAACTCCGGGAGAAGATCGGGGAGGCCGCACGGCGGGGAGCCGAGGCCGGGGACTACTACAACGCCGGCACCTTCGAGTTCCTCGTCGAGGACGAGGACCGCAACGAGGAGGGCCTGCTCGACGCGGACGCCGACTTCTTCTTCCTCGAGGTGAACACCCGCATCCAGGTCGAACACACCGTCACCGAGGAGCTCACCGACATCGACATCGTGAAGTGGCAGCTCAGGGTCGCGGACGGCGAGGAGATCACCTTCGAGCAGGACGAGGTCGAACTCGACGGGCACGCGATGGAGTTTCGGATCAACGCGGAGAACGCCGCCAACGACTTCGCGCCGGCGACCGGCGGCGAGTTCGAGGTGTACGACCCGCCGGGCGGCATCGGCGTCCGCGTCGACGACGCCCCCCGCCAGGGCGACGACCTCGTCACCGACTACGACTCGATGATCGCGAAGCTCGTCACCCGGGGCGAGGATCGCACGGAGTGTATCGCCCGCGGGAAGCGCGCTCTCGGGGAGTACGACATCCGGGGGTTCCCCACGATCATCCCGTTTCACCGGCTGATGCTCACCGACGACGCGTTCGTCGCCGGTCGGCACACCACGAAGTACCTCGACGAGGACCTCGACCCCGAGCGGATCGACGCCGCCCAGGAGCGGTGGGGAGTCGGGGCCGAATCCGCCGGCGGGGAGGACGAAGAGGTCGTCGAACGAGAGTTCACTGTCGAGGTCAACGGCAAGCGCTTCGAGGTCGACCTGGAGGAGCGGGGCGCCCCGCCCATCCAGGTCGAACAGGGCGGTGACGGACAGCCGGGGCGCCCGGCCGCGGCCGGCCCGTCCGGTGGGTCCTCGGGCAGCGGCGGCTCCAGTTCCGCCGAGGGCGACGAGGTCACCGCCGAGATGCAGGGGACCATCCTCTCGGTCGAGGTCAGCGAGGGCGACGAGGTCGAGGCCGGCGACGTGCTCTGCGTGCTCGAGGCGATGAAGATGGAAAACGACGTCGTGGCCGAGCGGGCCGGCGCCGTCAACGAGGTGGCCGTCGCCGAGGGCGAGTCAGTCGACATGGGCGACCTCCTGTTCGTGATCGGGTGACAGCGCCCGGCCACTACACTTACCCCGGTGCCCGCGAAAGGGGGTGTAGATGGTCGACGGGGACGCCGCGCGGTCGTTGCTCGATCACGCGACGGACAAGATCGCCGTGATCGGCTCGGATGGCCGATTCCAGTACGTCAACGACGCGGCGGAACGTATTCTCGGGTACGATCCAGACACGCTCGTGGGGGAAGACGCGTTCGCGCTGGTCCATCCGGACGACCGCGAGCGGGTCCGGAGAAGCTTCGAGCGCGTGATCGGGGCCGACGAGGAGGCGGACCTGGTCGTCACCTACCGGTACCGGGCCACTGACGACTCGTGGGTCTGGCTGGAGAGCCGGATGTCGAATCACGTGCTCGAGGGGGGCGAGGGCTACGTCGTCAGTTCGCGTGACATTACCGACCGGGTCCGCGCAGAGGAGCGCCGCGAGGAGGCCCGGCAGCGCCGCGAGGAGATCGCCGCCGCCGCCCGGGACGTCCTCTGGATGTTCGACGCCGCCTGGGAGGAGACGCTGTTCCTGAACGCCGCGTTCGAGGATGTGTACGGCCGGCCGCGCGAGGAGGTGCTCGAGGACCCCGTCGCATTCCTCGAGTGTGTCCACCCGGCGGACGTACCGCGGGTCGAAGCGGTGATGGAGCGGCTCTCGGCCGGCGACCCCATCGACATCGAGTACCGGGTCGATCCCGGGAGCAACTTCGAGCGGTGGGTGTGGGTCCAGGGCGAACCCATCCGCGAGGACGGCGAGGTCGTCCGTGTCGCCGGCTTCTCGCGTGACGTGACGGACAAGCGCCGCCAGCGCCGGCAGCTCGCGGTGCTCGACACGCTGTTGCGCCACAACCTCCGCAACGACCTCCAGACGATCCTCGGACAGGTGGAACTGCTCGCCGACGGCGACGAGGACGTCGAGACGAGAGCCGAAACGATCCAGCGCGTCGGGGAAAGCCTCCTCGAGAAGGCCGAGAAGGAGCGACAGACGATCGACCTGCTGACGGGTCCGCGACAGCTCCGGACGATCGACGTCGCCGAGGTGGCACGTCGCGTCGCGGCTGACGTTCGGGGACGGTACCCGGACGCGACTGTCGAAACGGCGGTGCCACCGTCGATGCAGGTACGGACGCTCCCTGAGATCGAAGCGGCGCTGACCGAACTGGTCGAGAACGCGATCGAACACCACGAGGGTGGGACGCCGACCGTCACGCTTCGCATCGAGCGCGAGGCCGACAGCGCGTCGGTGGTCGTCGAGGACGACTGCCCGCCGATCCCCGAGAGCGAGTACCGGGTCCTAACGGAGGCCCGTGAGATCTCCGAACTGTACCACAGCAGCGGGATCGGCCTCTGGCTGGTGTACTGGGTGATCGACCTCTCGGGCGGCGACGTGGCCTTCGGGACGCGCGAGTCGGGCGGGAACCGAATCACCGTCAGCCTGCCCGTTCCCGAGGAGTGAACGGGGGACTTACCACCCGTGCACACCGAGTGCCGGTATGCAGGAGACGCGCAGGCGCGTCCTCGACGCGCTCGCGGACGGGCCGGTCACCGGGACGGCACTCGCCGACGAACTGGGGGTGTCGCGGGCCGCCGTCTGGAAGCACGTCGAGGCGCTGCGGGAGGCCGGTTTCGAGATCGAGAGCGGCGCCGACGGCTACGCCGTCCGGTCGGTCCCCGCCTACGGCGAGGCGGCGCTGGCCTACGGCCTCGAGGCGCCCTTCGCGGTCGAGTATCACGACGAGATCGGCAGCACGAACGCGCGGGCCCGCGAACTGGCCGGGACGGGGGCCGGGGACGTGGTCGTCGTGGCCGACCGGCAGACCGGGGGGCGGGGCCGCCTCGACCGGGCGTGGGCCTCGCCGTCGGGCGGCGTCTGGCTGTCGATCCTCTTCCGGCCCGACGTGCCCACCGCACACGCGCCCGTGTTCACTCTCGCGGCCGCGGTCGCCGCGGCGCGGGCCGTCCGCGAGGCCGGGGTGCCAGCGACGATCAAGTGGCCCAACGACCTGCTGGTCGGGGACCGAAAGCTCGCGGGAATCCTCACGGAGATGGAGGGCGAGGCCGACCGCGTCGAGTGGGTGATCGTCGGCGTCGGCCTCAACGCCAACCTCGATCCCTGGGACCTGCCGGCCGAGCGGCCGGCGACGAGTCTGCAGGCCGAACGCGGGGACCCGGTCGACCGACGAGTCCTGGTCCAGCGCCTGCTCGAGGCGTTCGACGACCTCCGGGACGACCCCGACGCGGTGCTCGACGTGTGGCGCGAGTACGCGAGCACGCTCGGTCGACGCGTCCGGGTCACGGCGGGCGACCGGACCGTCGAGGGCGAAGCGGTCGACGTGACGTTTCCCGGCTCGCTCGTGATCGACGTCGACGGGGAGCGCGTGACCGTCGCTGCGGGGGACTGCGAACACCTCCGGCGGGCCTGATACTCCCGGCGAGCCTGTTACTCCCAGCGGGGAGACTCCCGGCGGGGAGACTCCCGACGGCCCGCGTGACGGCCGCAGGATCAGACGTCCCGGCAGTCGGCACACAGCAACTGCCCGTTGAACGCGCTCAGGTCTCGGGACAGCGAGCCACAGACCTCACAGATCCCCTGATCCTCGAACCCCTCGGTCGCGGACGCCTCGCCGGCGTCCTCGGTCATCGCGGCCCCGGCGGCGACTGCCCGCTCTCGGGTGCCCTCGCTGGCCGTCTCGGTCCCCAGCGCCGCGGCCGTGAGGATGTCGTGTTCGGTGACGACGCCCAGCGGTCCGTCGCCGGCCGTGACGACCAGCCAGTCGAGTGCCTGCGAAGCCATCCGGTCGCGGGCCGCCGAGAGCGTCCTGTCGGGGCCGATGGTCGGGACCGACGCCGTCATGGCGTCCCCGACCGTCGCCCGCTCCGGGTCCGGCCCCGCGACGAGCAACCCCAGCACGTCGCGCTCTGTGAGGACGCCGACGGCCTCGTTGCCACGCAGCACCACGACCGCCGCGGCACCCTCCTGGAGCCACAGGTCGACCGTTTCGAGGAGTCCGTCAGATTCACTCGCCCCGACGAACTCCTCGTTCATCACCTCCCGCACTGAGACGTCCCTGTTCATGCTAGTCACTACCTGACGTGCGGTCTAAAAGCTACCTGCGCCACGCTTTTACCCGTTCCAGTCGTAGCTTCCGGCTTGCGACGGGTACCCGGGGACCCTGGCTCCCCGCGGACGGCACTCCCCTTTCCGGGGGGACGCCCGGAGGCTTTTGGTGGTGCCGGCCGCCCGTGTGGACATGGCAGACTGGATCGGCGACACGTTCACGAGCGACACCGGCTGGCGTCACCTCGAGACGCTGGTCGACATCGGCGACCGCATGGCCGGCAGCGAGGGCGAGCGACGGGCGGCGGAGGCGACCCGGGCGGCCCTCGCGGAGGCGGGGGCGCGCGACGCCCGCCTCGAGCCCTTCGACATTCAGGGCTGGACGCGGGGCGACGCCAGCATCGCGGCCGGCGACACGACCCAGGAGTGTATCGCGCTCCCGCGCAGTCCCGCCGGCGAAGCCACGGGCGAACTCGTCGACGTTGGCTACGGGCTTCCGCGGGACTTCGAGGCCGACCTGGAGGGGGCGATCGTGATGGCCGCCAGCGACGTCCCCGACTGGTACGATCGCTTCCTCCACCGCCGGGAGAAGTACTACCACGCCGTCGAGGCGGGCGCCGCCGGGTTCGTCTTCCGCAACCACGTCGAGGGCTGTCTCGCCCCGACGGGCAGCGTTGGGACCGAGGGGGCGCCGATCGGGGAGATCCCCGCCGTCGGCGTCTCGAAGGAGGTCGGCGCGCGACTCGCCCGGCGGTGGTCGGGCGAGGAGATCTCCGTCTCCGTCGACGCCGAGGTCCACGACGCGACCAGCCAGAACGTCCACGCCGATCTCGGCCCGGACACCGAGGCGGAAATCCTCGTGACCAGTCACGTCGACGCCCACGACATCGCGGAGGGCGCCGGCGACAACGGCGCCGGCACCGCCCTGGTCGTCGAGATGGCCCGCGCGCTCGCCGCCCGCGAGGACGAACTCGACACCCGGGTTCACTTCCTGGCGTACGGCGCCGAGGAGGTCGGTCTCGTGGGCTCGAACCACGACGCCGCCCGCCGCGATCACGACGACGTGGTGGCCGTCGTCAACAACGACGGCGCCGTCCGCGGTCGGACCCTCTCGTTGACCACCCACGGCTTTCCGGAACTCGCAGCGGCCGCCGAGACGGTCGCCGGACGGCTCGGCCACCCGATCGAGACGAGTCCCACGCTCGGACCCCACAGCGACCACTGGCCGTACGTCCAGTGGGGGGTGCCGGGCTATCACGTCTCGAGCGAGACGGGCGAGACGGGACGCGGATGGGGGCATACCCGCGCCGACACGCTCGACAAACTGGAGTCCCGGACGCTGCGCGAGCAGGCGATCCTGCTGACCGAACTCGTCGTCCACCTCGCGGGCGACGACGTGACGGTCCCGCACCGCGATCCCGAAGAGATCGCCGCCCAGCTAGAGGATGAGGGGCTCGCCGAGGGCATGCGGATCACCGGCGATTGGCCGTACTGATCGTCGGGCCGACTGCGAGACTAGTCCGAGTATTTCCAGCCCGCTGAGAGAGCAGGCCTCGTTTGCGCCGGGCACCGCAACGGCCGTGAAGACCCGCGACACTGTGAGCCTCGCTAGAGTGACGACGGATTCGCAGGTCGAGATCGACCGCGCCCCAGTCCCGAATTTCACAGATTATGCAGCAGTCGCTCTTCGCCTCACCACGATAACTCGGCAGTTTGACATATACGGTGGCGTGGCTATTCGAAGTCGCAGAACCTGTCGTGATTCTGAACCCCCGACTCGGTAAGGGTTCATCTGAAACGCCGGTTCGTCGAGATCGACCTCCGGCAGCATCGCGCTTCGACCCCACGAGGGTTCGTCTGTAACTACCTCATCGCGCCGAGGTTGATCAACCCGGTGTTGGCTTCGACCCCACGAGGGTTCGTCTGTAACGGTCACGTCGATCCTGTTGTTCGCCACGTAGTCCTGCTTCGACCCCACGAGGGTTCGTCTTTAACCGTCGCCATTACGGCATCACCGCCTCTGGCTCGAGGGCTTCGACGCGGTCGACCTCCAATACCCCTCACACCCACGGGATCGACAGCGTCTACAGCATCTCAAGAGATGCCAAACCACTAGACCTAGTAGGTGAAGCGGGCATCAGCATCGTGCCCAGACGCTACTGGTGAACCGCTGGCAAGGATATATATGACCGCGGCCACGAATGGTAGATATGAGCAAAACCACGCGGTCGTCGGATGCCGAGGGGGACGACGAGGCGGGTGAGTTTGACGCCGATGAGTACGACGGGGAAGACTGGGTTGTCACCCCTGAAGAACTCAAGAACGGAGACTTCCACACCCTTGACGACGCGGACGACCGCCTGTCGGAGTAACCTCTGGACGGTCGAATGCGGATTTGCTACGTCATTTCTGACGGGTTTCTGAACAAGTTATCCAAGCAGTACGACCCGAGCGACGCACAGAATCTTATTGATCACCTCCGGGAGGAGAAGGAGCGGGTCGAAGATGTTAGAACGCTTTTCGAGAAGGACTACACGGGCTACGACCACCTGAAACAGATTCGGTATAGCGACTGGCGAGTCGTCTCGCTATACGTCTCTGAGTTTCAGCTGTGCGAACTCGTCCAGCTCAACTACGTCTATCGTAAAAATGAGTCAGGAGAACCGAACGACGACATCTTGGAAGAGATTGATGAGATGGCAGACAAGCTCTTCTCGAAGGCGGCGGATTGGCCTCCGTCAGACGAGTCGGAGTACCTCAACGGCATGCGAACACAGCTACCAGAGATGAGATAGGGCAGGCTGAAAACCAAGCTGTGGGAGAACAATTCATTTAGATGGTGGAGGCCGCTTCGATACGATTGGCCACGTGGAACTGCAATCAGGCGTTCCGCCGAAAGCAGCACGAACTCCTTGACCTCGAACCAGACATCGCGGTCGTGCCCGAGTGCGAGCATCCCGCGGAGAAGGGCGACTGGTCGGCGTGGACGGACTGGCGATGGACTGGCGACGACCCGCACAAGGGCCTCGGTGTCTTCACACGAGCTGACATCACCATCTCGAATACTACGGAAATCACCGAGGCCGACCACTTCCTCCACGTCGAAACCGATGCCGTGGACGTTCTCGCCGTGTGGGCGATGACCAACGAGGAGAACCCGCGGCAACGCTACATCGGACAACTCCACACCGCCCTCGAAACCCACCCCGAACTAATCGACGAGGACACGGTCGTCGCCGGCGACTTCAATTGGAACGTGATGTGGGACGAGTCACCGAATAGTCCGCTCTGCGGCGACTTCGCCGACGTACGAGCGGCGTTGAACGAGAACGGACTGCGCAGCGCGTACCACGCGATGCGTGGTGACGAGTTCGGCGAGGAGGCGGTGGCGACGTTCCACATGCACAAGAAGGAGGATCGGCCCTACCACATCGACTACGCGTTCGTACCCGACCACCGAATCGAGCAGGAGACAGAGGTCACGGTCGGCGGGTACGACGACTGGATCGACGCAAGCGATCATTTGCCGCTACTGGTGAGGATTTGAGATAACCCGCTCATCGAACGCCGAACACGGGGTGGTAGGAAGAATCTCGGGCGTCCACCAGCAGATACCGCGAGTTTCCGACCGTGACTTCCTCTGCCCACCCGTCGGGGTCGGTGTTGACCTGTGCCCCCGGATGCCTTCCGACGTCGCCCGCGTCCAGATCGCCGCCGAGCAGGTCGGCACGCTCCTCCTCGGTGAGGCAGGCGACCACGTCCTCGTAGTCCTCGATCTCCTCGATCATGTGTTCGCCCTCCAACTCGGACATCGACGCCGAAGAGACGGCGTCTGCGAGCCGCTCGTCGCCGGGATCCAGCTCCCCGTCGAACAGCGACTCGTAGAACTCGCCCACGGTGTCGGAGACCATCGTCGACTCGTCGATGCAGCCGTCTTCGGCGTGATGACGCAGGACGTGGCCGGTCTCTCGGAGGAGCGGCAAGGCGTCGCCGCCGTCGCCGCCGTGAATCACCAGCGAGGGGATGGCGTTTCCGTCCTCGGGCTCGGCAAGCCGCCAGACGACCACGTCGCCGGTCTCGCCGCCGAACGAACGGTTGCACCGGCCGCCGGACTGGACGATGTTGGGAATGGGCGCGTAGTCGCGGAACACGGTGTCGAAGCTCACGTCGACGCCGGCCTCGACGACGCTCGTGGAGACGAGGACGACCGACTCGCCGCCGTCGAGGAGCGGGGCGGGGTCGTCCTCGCCGCCCGCATCATCGTCGTAGAGGGCGTCGATGAGCAGTTGGCGGTCGTCGGGGCGCACGTCGCCCGAGAGGAACGCGTAGACGGTGTCGGCGTCCCGCTCGGCCACGGCATCGAGTGCGAGTCGCCGAAGTTCCACGGCACTCGGCAACTCGCCGGTCTCGTCCACGTACTCGTGGAGGAGTTGGCCGAGTTCGACCGGTTCCTTCTCCCCCACACCCGCCATTGGCGTGACGTACCGGTAGAGTTCTTCGGCACTCGCCCGCGTGTTGCAGACGGCGAGGGCGTCCCGTCCGTCTTCCGCCGCCTCGGACAGTCGACCGCCAGCGGTGGGATAGTCGAGCGTCGCGTACTCGTCGCCCAGATCTGTCCGGACGGTGTCGTGCAGTCGGTAGGTAACCCTCGGATGGGCGGCGAGGAAGTCCGTGTACTGGTCGGTGTCGTCGGTGAGTTCTCGCGTGGTGAGTTCGTCCGACCCGTACTTGACGAGGCCGGGCTGTGTCGCCGTCATCAGGATCACGGTGGCGTCGTAGGTGTCGACGAGCAGCTCGACGAGCGCGGGGACGATCTGCCACCAGTCCTCGGGGATGGCCTGCGGCTCGTCGATCACGACGACGGACTCGCGGAGAGACGGCACGCGGGTCGCCTGTCGCGCCGTCGGGGCGGCGAGCGACTCGAATAGCTGGACGGTGGTGGTAAGGGTGAGCCCACTCAGCCACGACTCCGCGTGGAGAGCGCCCGGCGAGCGGCCGATGTCGGCGTCCGTGTAGTGGTCGCCGAGGCCGGTGTAGGTGTTCGAGAGGTGGTGGTGGAGGGTGAACGCCTTGCTGTAGGGACTGACGCCGAAGACGGACTGGATCTCGCTCGCGGTCTGGTCGAGAATGCTCGTGTAGGGAAGGACGTACACCAGTCTGCTGTCGCTGAGGTTGGCCGCTCGGAGGCCTGCAGAGAGCCCGGCGTACGTCTTGCCGAATCCGGTCGGAAGCGTGATCAGGCCCACGTCGTCGGACTCGACGAGGCCCTCGACGTTCTCCGTCGCGTCTTTTCGGGCCCGGTCGCGGAGGCAGTTGAGTTCCGCCAGTACGCCCTCTCCCTCGTCGAGGTCGTCGACGTGTTGGTCGAGGGCCTTTCGGTCGGGGAGCGTCCCGCCGATGTCGTCGTCTTCGAGCCCACTCGCGGCGGTCTGGTCGGCCAGTTTGAGTGCCGTCCAGAGTCGAACCACGTCACCGTAGTAGCCAACTCCGGCGTCTCTCTTTCCCATTCGGGCGAAGTACACCAGATGGTCGTGGGCGCCGTCGATTGGTTCCGCGCGGTCGTCGTGCCACTTGCGGAAGTCATCCCACGACCCCGCACCGTCGGTCGCCGCCCGGATGACACGGTCGGCCCGATCCGGCACCTCGTCGCCGATGTCGTCGAACTGCTCGTTGATGCGCTCGTACGTCTCTCGGACTTCGGCGGTGGTTCGTCCGTAGTTCTCCGCCAACTTGGACGGCTCCGGTGGCGACTGCGTATCGTGGTGGCCCGCGACGACGAGCGTGGCCACCTCGGCCGCGTAATCGCCGACCTCGTCGCGGCACTCCAGTAGACAGTAGAGGGCGACGAGGGCGCCCGGGAAGGCGTGATACCGGTACTCGTCCGGGTGCTGGAAGGGCTCGCCGCGGAGGTGCTTCTGAGCCCAGCGGGTCAGCTTGGCGAAGTCGTGGGTGAGACCGACCACTTCCGCGACTATCTCCGCCGGCGTACCGTCGGCCAGCATCTGCCCGCGGCAGGCCTCGACCATCCGGTCGGCGACCGTCCGGAGGTGTCCCTCGTCGTCGAACCGGCCCCCATCGCCGATGAGGAATGTCGGCTCGCCGTCGTCGGTCTTGGCTGGGTGAGAGATGTACTGCTCGAAGGTCATGGTTCGCGTGTCAGTAGAGGACGACTTCGTGGTCGCCGACCGCGTGCGCCCGGGAGTCGTCCACAGGAAGGCGGTCGTCGCCGGTTGCGTACGTGATGTTGCCGAACGCGGTCGTCCGTCGTCCGCCGTCGGTCGCCTCCATGTAGAGCGGTGCCCGCTCGCGCTTGACCGTGACGCCGGGTCTGGGAACGACCGCGGAGTCGTCGTACGCGGCGGAGTCAACGGCGTCCGTGGTGGTGGATTCGACGGCGTGGGTGTCCACGTCTCGGATGTCCGCGATGCACTCGGAGAGGCCGAGTGCTGGCGAGTAGTGGTACCGCGAGTCCTCGAGGCGTTCCCGCAGTTCGTCGTGGACATCCTCGTCGGCGAGTGCGACGTAGACGCGGTACACGGGGTCGACAAGCATCTCGTAGGTGTCGCGCTGGCGGTCGTACTTCACGTAGGACTCGGGGGTCAGCATCTCCGCCCCGTGGTGCCAGCTACGCTCCTGTGGGAGGTACTGGATGGCGTCGTCGGCCTTCGTGTTGACCGTCGTAATCCCCATCGTGTACGTGTGGGGCAACTCCTTCGGGACGACCGCGACCGCGGAGGAAGATGGCGAGAACAGGTCGTAGTAGCTGTCGCGCGGCATCCCCATGATACCCGCAAGGAGGCCGGCGACGGTCGTCCGCGGCGGGACGCGATAGCTGGGCTTGGCGCTGTTGTTGCCCACCTTCCGGAAGTGGGCGAAGTCGGCGGTCACGTCGAACCCGATGCAGGTGTCGGGGACGTACCGGGCGGTCGACGAGTCGCCGCCATCGGACGCGTGGTCGGTGAGGTCTTGTTGCGTCATATGTGGAGAGATGGGACGGCGATGTCAGTTCGCGTACCGCTCGTACACGTCGTAGGCGTCGACCACCTCGGCGCCGAGGGCGTCCTCGAGGGCGGCGTAGAAGGCCTCGCGGTCGCCCGTCTCGCCGTCGGGGAGCGCGAAGTCCACCGCGCTGTCGGCGGTGACGTGGACGGTGTCGATTCGGGCCTCGTTGTCGGCGAGCGCGGTCACGAGTTCCGAGACGTCGAGGTGGAAGTCGTCCGTGCCCCGGATCTCGTCCTCGGGCAGGTCGCTGGCCACGCCGATGCGGTCGTTGAGCCGTCCGATCTCGAAGCCGTCGCGCTCGTACTCGACGCGGACGTAGAGACGGGGCTGCTGGCCGGCCTTCGAGCGGGTGACGGTCTGGTTCTTCAGCGCCCGCCAGCAGAGCGTGTCGAGCCGCTCGACGTCTTCCTCGCTGAGGCGAGTGTCCGCGGCGGCGTTGTCGTTGATGCGGCCGCCGAAGCCGATGACGCCGTAGCTGATGCGGTTGTCCGTGGCGAACGTGCCCTGATCCTTCTTGCCGTCCTCCTCGTTGTCGTCCTCGTTGGCGATGACGGTGGCGAGTTGCTTGGACTCGGTGTTGCGGGCGACCTCGTGGTAGCTGCGGCCGTGGTTGAACTGCACCGGCCCCTCGAACTGGTCGGGGAGGTCGTCTGCCAGCTCCGTGTCCAGCGAGATGGTGGCCCCGAAGTACCGCACGTCGGCGGCGGTCTCGACGAACGCCTCGAGGAGTTCGTCGGGTTCCGCGTCTTCGGTGCTGACGCCCATTTCCTCCTCGACGGCGTCGTACATCTCCTCGCGGGTCAGCACGTCGTCGTTGGGGTTGGCGATCAGCACGACGTGGCCGTCCTCCACGAGCTGGTCGCGGAGGTACCGCTTGAGTCGGACGTCGGTGACGACGCACTGCCCGGTGACGGGGTCGATGCGCGGCTCGTTGTCGGCGGTGAGCGGGTCGCCGTTGGGGTTGGTGTCCTTGGCGTCGATCACGAAGGCGATTTCGGAGCGGTTCTGAATCGTATCGTCGGTGTTCTCTGTCATCGTTGGTGGTGTGGTTGGTTGATCGGAGGGGTCAGTCGTCAGTCTGTTTCTCGGTTGCTGCCGCCTCGTCCTCGTCTGCGTCGTCGAGCGAATCGTCGTTCTTCCCGTAGGTGAGGCCGAGGCCGTAGTGCATCCGGAGGTCGTCGGTCGAGAGCGACCACTTCTCCGGCGGCCGTCGGTTTACGATGTCGTTCAGCCGCGTGAGGTAGCGGTCGTTCATCAGTAGTCCTGCCTTCTCGTCGTCGTCCGAGTAATGTGCATTCTTGTCCAGCACCTTGCCGAGCGTACTGGAGATTCGCCGCCGCGTCATTGCGTCGATGGGATGCTGGCGGATGACGGTGCGGGAGATGCCGTTGCGACTCTGGTAGGCGGCCACGCGGCCGACCAGAGCGCCGAGGAGGAACGCAGCGCGGCGCTCCTCGTCTTCGGCGAGGGCGGGGTGGTTGTCGATGAACTGTGCGAGTCGGTCGTCTCTGTCGCTGAAGTCGGTCGTATCGCTCATGGTTTCAGTGCTTGCTGGGATGGTTCGTGGGTCGTCCGAGGACGCATCGCCGAGAGGGTTCAGTTCGGGCGAAGACCGACCGCTTCGACTTTGACGAGATCGACGTGAATCTCAACGACTGGATCGAACGCAAGGCCCAGCGGATCATCGAAATCGCCCACGACGAGGGCAACCCGATGGGACTGGACTCGCTGGAGCCGGACGACAAGCGCGACTCCTCACCGTCCACCAAGAGCCGCCACAAGAAGTCCAAGCGCAACGAGGGAGCGAAAGAGGCTGCCGAGATGGCGGCCGAGGTCTGGGACTTCGACCGGGCGGACAACGCGACGTACGCGATGGAGACGTTCCTGCAGGTACTGGCGGAGATGAGTGCCGACGGGAAGACGGCGCGGGCTGCCTGCAGGTTGGCCACAGATCCGACCGGGGACGAGAATCGCAAACCGGTCGGCGAGACGCTCCGCCTCTACCCGAGGAACCTCGAACCGGCGGAGACCGTTCGTATGTACGACGAAATCTCCGAACTGCTGATGGAGCAGATCAAGCAGTACGTGGAGTTCGACCGCCCGGTCGAGGCCGCCATCGACATGGTGTCGCTCGAGGCACCGGGCGACCCCAAAAAGATAGAGGAGACCGCCGAGGACATCGGTGAGATGTTCGAGGAGTTGGGCGATGACGCGACCGGACAGTTCGTCCAAGGCGTGGAGGACGAGGACAGCGACGCGAAGTGCTACAAGTTCATCACGCTGAACATCGTCGGTCAGCACTTCCGCATCCCGATCGTTGTGCGCCCCGTCCCGAAGGGTGTCCCGTACGCCACGCTCGTCCGCGAAGTGTACTGGCGGGCGCGGGAACTGGTGTCGATCGAGACCGTGTATCTGGACGCCGGCTTCTTTTCGGCGGACGGGCTCTGGTCGCTGAACGAGACCCCGTCTGACTACGTGATGTCCGTCCCGAAGAACGTCCGCTTCAAACGCTGGCTGGACACCACGGAGAACGAGGTGGCGGTCAAGCAAGATCACGGCGTCTTCGGCCCCATCGAAGGCGTCGGACGGGACTATGCGAAGACGAACATCGTCGCAAAGCCGAGCATCCAGAACCCGGACAAGACGGTGCTGTTCGCGACGAACAAGGACGTCCGAGACGAGATCGGACTCGACAGGAGGCGGGCGGTGGAGAGGACGGAGCCATACAGTAGGCGGGGCCAGCAGGAGAAGAGCTACGAGATGATCAAGAAGTTCCTCGCGCCGACGCAGTCCAAGTCGTTCCGCCTGCACCTGTTCTACTTCTGCTTCGCGGCGTTGGCGTACTCGATGTGGAAATTGGTGGACTTTCGCGTGAAGAAGGACGTGGGAATCGAACCGGCGGCCGATCCCGTGATCGAGTTCGTCGAGTTTCTCGGGTGTATGGAGGAGTACCTCCTTCGATTGGGGTGACTGACTCTTCGCTCCGGTTCGCCCTCCCGTAGCCGCGGCACTCGTTTTATCTCGATTTTCAGAGTAATCGGGGACTCTCGCCGACCCATCAAAACACAAGTATTTTCTTGGTAGTTCGACTGTGAAAATATTTTGATGTGTCGGTAGAGGCGTCAGGACGGGTCAGATCGCCGTTTCAGCCTGCATATTCGGGACTGCTGGGACCGCGCATTGAATATAGCGACATATGATGTATGAGTCGTCTGTCCGACGATCGGAACGGTCACCGCAGTTCGTAGATGTTCTCGAGATAGACGGTTCGGACCCGATTTCCCCACTCGTGGGTGTACGTGTCGATGACGTCCTGGGCGACGTCCCCGCGGAGGTACTTCACGACCCCGCGGTCACCCGTCCGATCGCGGAGATGCGTCGTAAAGAAGTGCCGGAAGTAGTGGGGGGTGACGTTCTCCCCCGGGCCGCCGCCGTCGCGATACCAGCCGCGTTCCCGCGCCCGTCGTTCGACGAGGTGATGGACCATGTCGGGCGTCAGTCGCTGCCCCCAGCCGTCGCGCGTGCTGACGAACAACGGCTCGGCCGGCGAGGGGGCGTCCGGCCGTATCGCGAGCCAGGACCGCAGGACATCGGCGAGTTCGTCGTCGACCGGGATTGTCGTGTCGCGCTTGCGCTTGTTCGAGGCCGTCCGCTCCTCGCCGTTGAACGTCTCTCCCCGTGCGGGCGCCGCCGAGACGAACAGGGCGTCGGCGCGGTTCGAGAGCTCCCCCCGTGGGGACGTGCTGACGGCGTCCCCTGCGAGATTGAGATCCCTGAGATCGAGATTACACAGCTCGCCGGCTCGCAGCCCCGTTTTCAGGAGTGTGACGACGACGGCGCGTTCGAGCGGATGTCCCAGGCTCGCGACGAACTCGCGCATCTCGGGGACCGAGAGGTCACGACGCGTCGGATCCGTCGAGACGGACTCGTCCATCTCCTCCATCACCAGCGTCATCGGGTTCTCGCCGAACGCACCCACCTGGGTCATATACGCGTAAAACCGGTGGAGGTACGACGCGTAGGTGGCGACGGTGCTCTCGCTCTTGTCCCGCCGGAGGTCGTGCACGTAGGCGACACAGTGGCGATGGGTCGCCTCGGAGAGGGGCACGTCGATCGTCGCCTCGAAGTCCCGCAACACGCGCTCGTAGTACCGGCGCGTGCGTTCGGTCTTCCCGTGGTAGGTCACGTCCTCGAGGAAGTACGCGATCGGGTCCTCGCGGGCGTTCGTATCGACTCGGGTACTCATTTGAGCGTGTAACCCCCGTTGCGGCCGCTGTATGTCACGCGCCCTTCGTCCTGGAGGTCACGGAGCGACGAATCCAGTCGTTCTTCGATTCCGTCGGTGAGTTCCGCCACGAGTTCGTCCCAGTCGTAGTATCCCCCGTCGTCGAGAACCTCGATGACCCGGTCTTCGAGGGGTTTCCCCTGGGGGTCGTCGCTCGAAGACGGGGTCGAACGGCCTTGCTCGGAATTCGCCCGTGTCTCGCCATCGAACCCCTGTCTCCCGGCCTGTACCATCGATCTGACGAATTCGCTCAGGCTCATGTCCAGTTCGTCGGCGTGTTCGCGCCAGGTTTCCTTCTGGTATGCCGGCACGTACGTCTGAACACGCGTTCGCGAGGTGTCAGCGTCCTCGACGGCCATATCGGGTTCACACGTGCTTGCCACTTCAATCTAACCCAGATTCACGGATAAAAAGCCTTATCTGTATATATGGGGCCATTTATACGGAGTATATTGCCCATTTGCGGGAAGCTACGCTATCCGATGGGGTCAGATTCACTGATGGATTCATAGTGTCGATTCCAACCGGATGCGACGCTCGCGTGCGTGAAGTGCAGTCGTTGGCCGGTCACCGTGGTAGGTGTCGGATCGGCTGCGACCAGTCGGGTACCGAGAGAACGGAGTTAGACGGTGACGAACGACCTCGGAGTCGAACGCTTCACCAGGAGTCGTCTCGCCCATTCCCCGATACAGTGTCCCAACGAACAGTAACCCGATAGCTGGGAGGACGGCCTGGCTGATAACCTCACCAGCCCGTACTGACTCCTATTGCACTCGATTCAGGGGAGTCGCTCCGGGCATGTCGAGCCGGTGAACCCGCTCTTTGCCGGCACGGGGCAACGGTGAAGAACACGTCGAGGCTTCTCAGTTCCGAACTCCGACGACGTTTGGACCGACTTCCGGTTCGATCACACGACGACGTGCGATGGCGGTGACTCGCGGCGAGCGGATGGCGACGGTCAGCGGAAGCTCGGGCCGTCCTCGACGGCCGCTCCGAGGGGAACGCGGCGATCGCTTCGAGACTTTTGCGAGATCGCTGACATTGCGACGACCGGCGGTCCGATACGATTATCGGGGCTGTGTACCGGTCCGACCGCACGCAGTGGTGCGATCGAGACGGGAGTGGCCCACAATAACCCACAGGCGTCCCATGTGGATCACTGCAAGTCAGTGAATCGCCTCGGGGTCACGTGGTTCGAGAGACCGGAGGTCTCTCGTCATCACGAAACGGCTCCGCCGTTTCGGACGACCCCGAGGCTTCCCGTTTCCACGACGCGCTTTGCAGACACCGAATGAGTGTCCGTAGGGAGCGCAGTCTCCACGGGCGTATCTTCGGGCCATCCCAGCCCTAATTCAGAAAAGCCGCGTTTCAAGACGTTCAACGACGCGTTCGCATCACGGTCACACTCGAACCCACACGCCGGGCACGAATGCTCACGGACCCAGATGGGTTTCGCTGTCTCCACGCCACACGATGCACACTCTTTGGTGGTGCCTCTGGCTTCGACTTGCACAATGTGCGTTCCGTGCAAGTCACCCTTGTATTCGAGGAGAGTGATGAACTGTCGCCACGCCGCATCCCGCTTGTTCCGAGCGTTTCCGTCGCCCTGAAGCATCCCAGCAACGTTGAGGTCTTCCACGAACACGGCATCGTAGGTCTTGACCAACCACGTGGTGAGTTTGTGCTGGTAATCAAGCACTTTCCGTCGAATCCGACGCTTGACCTTGGCGACCTTCTCCCGTTGTTTCTCGTCGTTGTTTGACCCTTTCTCCTTACGAGACAGTTTGCGTTGCTCACGCCGGAGCCGATCGTAGTCGTCTTCGAGGTCGAGCCAATCCACTGTTTTCCCATCAGAGGTGTGTATGTATTTCAGGATGCCGAGGTCGATCCCGACGCTGTTACTCGCGTCGAGCGAGTCCACGTCGGGTTTCTCAGGCAGGTCATCGTCGTCGGTTTCGAGTCCGAAAGAGACGAACCATTCGCCGGTCGTCTCCTTCTTGATGGTGACTTCTTTGATGTCGGCTCGGTCGGGAATTTCGCGGCGGTAGCGGATTTTGATGTCCCCAATTTTTGAGAGCCAGAGCGTTGCACGTCGGCCACTCGTGTTTTTGAGTTCGAAGCCAGACTGCGAATACGTCATACTCTGGTATTCTGTCGGAGACTTCCATTTGAGCATCCCGACCTTGTGCCCGTTCTCTTTCTTCTTGCGAAGGTTCGAGAGGTTTTGATAAAACCGTGTGACGGTTCGCTGGAGTGCCTTCGAGTGAACCTCTTTGAAGACGGGATACTCGTCTTTCCAGTCGGTCAGGCGGTCGTGATGATTGTACGCGGAGCCGATGGTGTCGGCGTCCGTGTTCTCGTATTCGTACCGCGTGTAGTTGTAGCCTTGCCGATGGATGTCGATGTGACGTTCCAGCTCACCAGCTACCTGTTGTGTCGGGTACGTAGGGTAGCGGTGACTGTACTCCATCGCTGTCTTCGTCTTATCGGTATGTCTACTTAATGGTTTGTTTCGAGAGTTGTCGGATTCAACCCCGGGGCATTCTCCTCGAATTTCTGTAAACCAGCCCAAGAACCCGTATCGGGAGCGTGACCGCGCGATGGAGCCCGTCAAATTCAGGAGGGTAGTAGCGACGTCACGGTTCCGTATCGGACGCGGTGCTCCATCCGAGGGGACAATCGATTCCAGTGACGCCACGATCACGCTGTTTAGTCGGATATCCAATATATAATCCCGGTGGAGTGAAGGAGGTTACGAGACGCATAAACTATATTTCGATATACGAACGGGCGGTGTCGGAGTGGCCGAGACATTCGGACGGATCTTCGGGTACGACCGACTTACCCGGCCTG
>JBDGUH010000011.1:0-82318 GCA_042216055.1 Haloarculaceae archaeon | reverse complement strand
GGAGTGGCCGAGACATTCGGACGGATCTTCGGGTACGACCGACTTACCCGGCCTGCAGAGAGATTCAACGCGTATCGGTGAATCGACTACGATAGACGAGAAGTTCACAAAGTGGAGCAGGCCGCGTCAGGACGGACGCTCGGGAACAGAGCAACTGCAGATGGAACCGAGGCCACAGATCGGGCAATCGCGACACCGGGGTACCCCTCGGGAGGCCGAGTCACGGTGGTCGGGCACGCCGAATCCTCGACACCGATGAGTCGATCCGCGACATCGGGCTTCCGACGGCGGACGACGGGGGCACTCGGTAACGCCCAATTATCGATACGCCCGATCAGTCGACGCCCGATGCTCTCCGGATAACTAAGCCGCTGTGTCGCGACGACGAGTCCGATGAACTCCGAGAGTCACGTCCCAAACGAGTCGGGTGGGTCACCGCTGATCGGCGGCGTTCCGACGATACCGCGGCCCGTCGAGAACGAGCAGGCGATCCTCGAACTGCTGGCCGACGGGACCGCCCGCTCGATACTCTGTGCCGTCGACGAGCCGATGACGGCCAAGGAGCTGGCTGCCGACTGCGAGCTGCCGCTGTCGACAGTGTACCGGAAACTCGAGGAGCTGTCGGCGACGCCGTTGCTCCGGGAGACGACGCGCGTCCGGGAGTGCGGGAAACACCCCCAGCAGTTTCAGCGGCGGTTCGACGCCCTCCAGGTCGACGTTCCGGTTGGCTCCCGAACGGGCGTCGTCGTCTCGATCAGACCGCGAAGCGGTGCGCTCACAGGAGGAGCGCGCGACGCCGGAGATCAGCGATCGGTCGATCGTCGAGCGGCGACCGATGACGAGATCGACGGGGACCATGGGTAGTCCGGCGGGCCGAAAAACGAGTGATTGGCCCCGGAACGTCACTGCGGTATCGGCGACCGATTCACCGAGCGTGGCGACAGCCGTCTGAGTCCGATACCGTCATCGTTGGCGATCAGGAACCGCTGGCCGCCTCGGCGATGTGGCCGAAGTGGGCCTCGATCCCCATCCCGCCCGAGAGGACGGCCGCGACGATGAGGAACACCACCGTCGCGTACAGCAGGTACTTCCGGGCGTCAGTGCCCTCGCCCGCGTAGGACGCTGGCAACAGGAGCACGGCCGCGATCCCGGTTGCGATCCAGATGCCCGTACTCGCCCACGGTTCCCTCGTCAGTCCGTAGCTGTAGATGGCCCGGCCGCCCTGCAACAGGACCAGGCCACTGATCGCGGTGAGCCACGTGAACGGCTTCACGTCGAGGTCCGTGTACAGGACGAACGCCGCCGCGAGCATCACCACCGCGAACAGCGTCTGGGCGACGCCGAACAGTTCGGTGTACTGCGCGGCGGGGAACCCGGCCCAGTTTGCCCACATGATCTCGCCCGAGATGAGCAGCGAAATCCCGCCGATCAGGCCGAACATCCAGGCGAAGCTCTGGTGGTCCTCCGGTTCGTGGCGTCCCCGCGCCTCCCTATACAGGTATATCGTCGCGATGATCGCGCCCGCGGCGAGTAATATCAGCGACACGGTCAACGGATCGTACGGACTCAACGCCGAGTCCTGCAGGACAAGTCCTCCCAGCATACATGGGGATCTTCACTCGCCTGGTACATAACTATTGGACCGATTTTCACCTCGTGAAAATGAGTTTTCGTTCCCACGAAATCGGGGGATTCTATCACTATCGACGCTCTTGATTCGGGGGTTGATCTACCGACGCGACGACCCCACAAATGACGGTGATCGGGACAGCACCGGTCGGGCGACATGAGCGGACAACTGAACGCGTCCAGCCGACTCGCTCACCGCTGTCGCGGTACGCCGTACGAGGAGGGACCTCGCGCCTGAACACAGTTAAGACCCCGTTCCCGCAAACACAGGCCGGGATGAAACGGGCTCGGCTGGTCGAGGGCGTCATCGTCGTCGTCGTGCTGACCGCCGTGTTTCTCACGGTGTCCGGGCCCGAGACGGTCGCACAGTTGCTCTTGCGGGCGAATATCTGGGTCTACGCGGTGTCCGTCTTCGCCGTGATTGGGTGGATCCTCGCTTCGAGCGAGACGCTGTACGTCCTCCTGCGATCTCAGCAGGCCGCTCTCCACTGGGGCCGGTTCAGGCTGGTGTTCCTGGCCGGGACGGGGATCCGCGGGCTCGTCCCCGGCGGGTCGGTCAGCGGGCCCGCGATAATGGCGTACGTCGTCGCGACTTCCACTCCCGTCTCGACGGAGGGGACCCTGGCGATGGCGTACGTCGCGGAGGTCTGCTACTGGTTCGGTTCCGCCGTCGTCGCGGCCGTCGGCCTCGTCGGCGTCTCGGTGCTCGAAGGCCCGGAAACGGTCCCGACGTCGCTGGTGAGCGGCCTCGTCGTGACGACCGCCGGTGCGGGCGTCGTGCTCGCGCTTGGGGTCCGCAAGCCCGGTCTCGTCGAGCGGCCGGCCCACTGGGCCGCCTTCGCTGGTCGGGTGACCGTCGGTCGCGTCTCCGAACGCGTCCGGGGGGCGCTTCAGGCGGACGCGATCGACCGGCGGATCGAGCGGTTCTTCGACTCGCTCGTGCGCCTGAGCGACGATCCGCGTCACCTGCTCCCGGCGCTCGCGTGGAGCGTCGTCGGGTGGGTGTGTCACTCCCTCGCGCTGTACGTCACGCTCCGGGCGCTCGGACTGGCCGGCTCCCCGTTCGTCGCCCTGTTCGTCGTCCCGGTGAGCGGCCTGGCCGAGGGGCTCTCGCTGTTCCCGGGCGGACTGGGAAGCGTCGAGTCGAGTCAGGCAGTCCTGCTGACCCTGCTGACCGACGCCGGCATCGGCACGGCCGGCGTGGTCGTGTTACTCTTCCGGCTGAGTTCCTACTGGTTCCGGCTCGGCGCCGGCGCGCTCGCACTCTTCTATCTCGGCATCCGCGATCCGCTGCTCACAGCCCCGGACGTGGCAGAGTCTGAGTGACCGATCCGCGGGACGCCGGCGACCCCGATCAGTGCTCGGCCGCCAGTTCCTCGATCCGATCGGTCCCGGCCGCGACGTGACCGCCGTGATAGCAGAAGGTCGCCGCGATCTCGAGGTCGGCCAGCGTTTCGACGCTCTCCCAGGCCGTCTCGGGGTCGGGCGTCACCGCCTCGCGGGGCCCGATCAGTTCGCCCTCGACGACGTTGAGAGCGTCGCCAGAGACCAGGAGGGCGTCCTCGGGGAAGTAGTAGGAGGTGTGTCCCGGCGCGTGGCCGGGCGTGTACACCGCCCGCATGGGCCCCGCGTCCGTCGCGAACGTCTCGCCCCCGACGAGGCGTACGTCGACCGTCACCGGGTCGAAGTCGACCGGGTCGTCGTCGCTCGATTTCACGAGGTCCCGCTCCCCTTCGAGGTAGGGCGCGTCGGCCTCGTGGGCGAACACGACGGCGCCGGTTCGCTCGACGACCGCCGCCAGACACCCCGCGTGGTCGAGATCCTGGTGAGTGACGATCACGCCCCACGCGTCGTCCAGCGAGAGCCCCTCCTCCTCGAGCGCATCGACCAGTGCCGGGACGCAGTCGGGTAGCCCCACGTCCAGCAGGAGCAGGCCCCGGGGCGTTTCGACCGCTGTCGGGTGAAGCGTCATGGACTGGTCCTCGAGGGACACCTCGACCGAGAGGCCGTGTACCCCGTTCGCGAGTTGCATGCCACGACACACGGTCGGGACGACCATGAATCGCGAACTACCGGAGAGTGATACCGGAACCGGGTCGTCGTCGGTCGGTGACGAACATTTCCGGACGGGCCGTCGTCAGTCGGTGACGGACGGTTTCGGACGGGGCGGCGAACGCCGGCGCTGGCGGCCCGTCCGCCCGTGAACGATTCACTGACTAACTGGTCAATCAGAAGCCTCTTAACTGACCAGTTAGTTAGTGCCGACAAGGAATGAGTTCGGAGACGAGCGACGAGATCATGGAAGCGACGGGGCGGGCGCTCCGTGAGCACGGCTACGCGGACCTCACGATGCAGCGCATCGCCGCGGAGTCCTCCATGACGACGGCGGCGATCCACTACCACTACGACACGAAGGCGGAACTGCTGAACGCGTTCCTCGAGGACCTCATCGAGCGCTTCGAGGCGCGGCTCGCCTGCGAGGCGACCGATCCGCGCGAGCGTCTCGAGGCGTTCCTCGACGCGGTGTTCGCGTCCGCCGAGGGCGACACGGACGAGTTTCCGGTCGCGCTGATGGAACTGAAGGCACAGGCGCCCTACGACGAGCGCTTCCGCGAGCGGTTCCGCGCCCTCGACGAGACCATGCGGTCGGTGGTCGCCGGCGCCGTCCGCGACGGCGTCGAGGCGGGCGTGTTCGAGGAGGCAGACCCCGAGACGGTCGCCCGCCTCGTCACCACCGCGATCAACGGCGCGCACGTCCGGCGGGTGGCGCTCGGCGAGGAACCCGCGGCGACGCGGGCTGTGATCGAACGGACGCTCGAGCTCCACCTCGGGTGGACGCCCGGATCGGAGGTGTCGGCGTGAGGTTCTTCAAGGGCCAGGAGGAACTCGAACTCACCGAGGGCGGCATCGTCGCGCCGCTGGTCTTCCTCTCGTTGCCCATCGTCATCACGAACCTGATGCAGACGGCGTACAACCTGGCCGACACGTTCTGGCTGGGCCAGTACTCGACGGCGTCGCTGGCCGCCATCTCCTTTGCGTTCCCGATGGTCTTCCTGTTGATCTCGCTGGGGATGGGACTCTCGGTGGCCGGGAGCGTCCTCGTCGCCCAGCACACGGGCGCCGACGAGACGCGCCAGGCCGAGTACGCCGCTTCCCAGACCGTGACGTTCGCGTTCGTCGCCTCGGCGATCCTGGGCGCCGTCGGCTACCCGTTCGTCCGGCCGTTCCTCTCGTTTCTTGGCGCCTCGCCGAGCGTCCTCCCGGGCGCCACGGCGTACATGCAGGTCGTGGCGGTCGGGCTCCCGTTCATGTTCGGCTTCTTCGTGTTCATCTCGCTGATGCGCGGGGCGGGTGACACCATCACGCCGATGATCGTCATGTTCGGAACGGTCGTGCTGAACGTGATCCTCGACCCGTTCCTCATCAACGGGTGGGCGCTCGGCCCGATCGCGTTCCCGGAACTCGGCATCCAGGGCGCGGCCATCGCGACGGTGTTCTCCCGCGGGATCGCCATGCTGGTCGGCCTCGTCATCATGGAGTCGGGGCGCCGGGGCATCCAGATCCACCTCGCGGACATGGTCCCCGACCTCCAGTACCTACGGAAGATCCTCCGGATCGGCCTGCCGGCCAGCGTCGAGGGGACCGGGCGGGCCCTCTCGATCAACGCCCTGTTGCTCGTCGTCGGGACGTTCACGACGCCGGTCGTCGCCGCGTTCGGCATCGGGACGCGCGTGTTCTCGGTGATCTTCCTGCCGGCGGTCGCCGTCGCCCGCGGCGTCGAGACCATGACCGGACAGAACATCGGCGCCGGCGAGTACGACCGCGCGGAGAAGGCGAACTACGTCGCCGCGAAGGGGCTGTTCGCCATTCTGGCGGTGCTCGGGTTCCTCATTTTCCTGTTCCCGACGCCCATCGTGACGGCGTTCAACAGCAACCCGACGGTGATCGACACCGGCACCCAGTTCCTCCGCTTCGTCGCGCTCTCGTTCGGGTTCATCGGCATCATGCGGGCGTTCACCGGCGGGTTCCGCGGCGCCGGGAAGACGCTGATCGCCGCCGCCATCTCCATCGTCACCCTCGCCGTGATCAGGCTCCCCATCGCCTACGTCGCCTCGCAGGCCGTCCTGCCGACGGACTGGTGGTTCCTGGGCCACGCCGATCCGCGGGGCATCTGGCTCGCCTTCTTCGTCTCGAACGTGGTCGGCGCGATCGTCGCGTGGCTCTGGTTCAGCCGCGGGACCTGGCGCTCCGGGGACGTTCGGGACCAGCCCGGGCCGGAGGGAACCGGCGTCGACGGCGATCTCGACGCCGCGACCGGCGACGACTAGTCCGGGGGAGAGCCAGCAATCACATCCACGAGCCATGAGAGGTGATTCGACGTGACGGAACAGTCGACCACGCCACCCGACGGATGGACCAAAGCGTCCCGCGAGGTGCCAGGCGCCGACCGGACGTACGTCCACCGCGTCGCCGACGGACAGCGCGTCCTCGTGGGACTGGCGCCGGCGACCGCGGACGCGGTCCGTCTCGAGGTCGCCGCGATCGACGACGACGCGATCCTCTCGCGCCAGGTGTTCGTCGTCGACAGCTACGGCGAGGAGGGAGACGCGACCGAGGAGATGCACTCGTTCATGCGCCTCGTCGCCGACCGACTCCCGCCCGAGGACGGCGAGCCGCTGTCCGTGGCAGTGAAGCGGAGTCTCGAGGCGTTCGAGTCGACCACCCGCGGCTGGCAGTCGTTGCTGCCATGACCCGAAAGCCACCCACACCCGAGGAGACCACAGGATGACTGACGCGACCTACTCGAACGTGCTGGTACCGACCGACGGGAGCGACCTCGCGGAGCGCGCCCTCGAGGAAGCGCTCCGGATCGCGGGCCTGACGGACGCGACGATCCACGTCCTGTTCGTCGTGGACGACGCGAAGATCGCCGAACTCGCGAGCGAGTGCGGGACCGACACCGTGACGTTCGACGCCGACGTGGACTCGCTGTTCGAGCGGTTCGTGGCCACCGGCACACACGCGCTGGAAGACCTCCGGGATGCGGCCGCGGAGCACGGCGTGGCGGTGACGGCCGGAATCCGCAAGGGCCTCCCCCGGGACGAGATCCTCGCGTACGCCGAGGAGAACGGAAACGATCTGATCGTGATGGGAACCCACGGCCGCCGTGGACTGGAACGATACGTGCTGGGTAGTACGACTGAATCCGTGCTCCGGCGCTCGCCGGTGCCGGTACTCGTAGTCCGGCGCGGAGCGAACGATGACTGAATCGACGCCGACCCGGCCGCCCGCGGGGGGTGATCAAGGGTGACGACTGGGACTGCGGACGGCGGCCATCGGGGCGCGTTCGTCGCCCTGTTCGTCGCGACGGGGGCGGCTATGCTGGGGTTCGGCCTCATCGAACCCATCATGCCGCTGTACGCCAAGAGCCTCGGCGCCTCGGGACTCGTGCTGGGGCTCATCTTCGCCGGCTTCGCCGTCTCGCGGGGGATCTTCGCGCCGATCATGGGACGGCTGTCCGACCAGTACGGCCGCAAGCGGGTCCTGCTGATCGGACTCGGGCTGTACGTGTTCCTCTCGGCGGGGTACATCCTCGCGAACTCGCCGCTGGTGCTCACGGCCGTACGCGCAGGCCAGGGGCTCGCGTCCGTCATGGTCACGCCGATCGCACAGTCCTACGTCGGCGACATCACGCCCGAGGGCGAGGAGGGCGCCTACATGAACCTCTTTTACATCTCGCTGTTCGGGGGGATGGCTGTCGGTCCGTTACTCGGCGGGTATCTCTCCGACGCCTACTCCTTCGAAGCGCCGTTTCTCGTCCTCGCCGGCGTCGCCCTGTTCGCGCTCCTGGTCGTCCTCGTGTGGGTCCCGGGGAGAACGCCGACAGACGGGTCTACCGACGACAGCACCTCTCTCCTGGCGTCGCTCCGGGAGGTACTCGACGACCGCGAGATGCGCGGCATCCTTTCCTACATCACGGCTCGGGGCTTCTACCGCTGGGGGTTCAACTCCTTTTTCCCGGTGTACGCGGTGAGCGTCGTCGCGTTGAGTCGGACGAATGTCGGGGTCATCTTGTCGGGGTATATGATCGCCGGGGGCGTGCTCCAGTACCCGCTCGGTCGCCTCACCGATCGCTTCGCGGGCTATCGTCCCGAGTTCGTCGTCGTCGGTGGCCTCCTGAGCGGGCTCTCGATGTTCGTGGTGCCGTCGACGAGGGGGCTGCTCCCGCTCGTCGCGCTCGTCGTGGGGATGGGCGTGGCAAGCGCCATCTCCCGGGCGGCCTCGGTCGCCATCCGCACGGAGCGCGGTCGCGTCCACGGGATGGGCGCCGTCACGGGCGCGTTCACGAGTTCGCTGAGCGTCGGGCAGGTCCTCGGACCCATCACGTTCGGCGCCGTGGTAGACGGGCGCGTCGTACCCCATGAAGAAGGGCTCGCCCGTCGTCTCGAAACCGGCGCGTTCCACGGCCTCGAGCAAGCGCTCGGTCTCCGCGTCGACCCGTCGGTCGGAAGGCCACCACGAGAAGCGACGCACCGCGAGCGTGCGCTCCGGGATCGCGACGATCGACACCGTCTCGTCGGTCGGCTCCGGGGCGGTGTCGGCGTCGTACTCGGCGGGCAGGACGAACGCCATGCGCACGCCGCCCCGCTCGGCGGTGGTCGTGACCGGGGCGGTCATCGGGATCGTCACGCCGCGGGCTCCGCCGGCCGCGCCGCTGATCTCGACGGGCGCGGTCATGGCGACCTCGGCCTCGCGCTCGTTGGCGCCGCTGATGTACCCGAACAGCCGCCGGAACGCCGCCGTCTCGGAGTCGGCGACCGTCTCGACCTGGACCGTCGCCGGGTAGCGCCGCAGTTCCACGTCGCCGATCCCTGCGACGACCGTGTAGGGCACCGTCTCGGTCGTCGACCGCTGGTAGAGGCTCCAGGCGCCCGCCGCGCCGGCCAGGGCGACCGTCGCGCCGAGGAGGGTTCGTGCTCGGACCATCGTCACATGTACATCCTGTCTTCCGGGTAGTCGTGGCTCGCGAGCGGTTCCTCGCCCCGGGCCGCCGCGACGCGCTCGGCCAGTTGCTCGTAGTACTGCTTGAGCTGTTCGCCGAGTTCGCGCAGTTCCGTCTCGTCCACGTCGAGGTCGTAGATGGACTGGACGGCGTCGAGTAGCTTCAGCGCCGCGTCGACGTCGGGACCGGGCGGGTGAGTCGGGGTCACGAACACCCCGGTGTCGAGCGTGGGCTCCTCCAGACTCCGCGTGACGAGTTCGCCCACGACGCCGTCGAGAAAGCCGCCCTTGAGGGGCTGGATCGACGACGCGGACAGGCGCCGCTCCCGGTACCCCGCGGTCGCGACGTGGAACACCTCGTGTTCCTCGGGCCCGTGCGGGAACGGCACCCCGTGGAGGACGACGATCTCCTCGACGTCGTTGCCGTGGATCCACTCGAAGAGGGCCTCGGCGTAGGGCCGGGCGACGCCGACGGGGACGAACAGTTCCTCGACGAGCGCGGCCAGTTCGGTCCCCTCGACGTCGTACAGCCGCCCGTGGTGGCGCGGGACGCCCTCCTCGAACGGCGCGATGGCCGGGAGGTCGCCGGGCCGGAGGTGTCCGACCTCGACGGTGTCGAGGTGCCGCACGAGATAGTCGGCCGCGGTCACGCCCGCCATCCCGAGCGTCGCCTGCCCGACGAGGAGCGTCGACACCCCCGACGAGGCTGCCGTCTGGGCTACGTCGAACGGTCGTCCAGTCGCCATGCGGAGGCGGGGGGTCGCCTCGCGCGTAGTTCTTGGCGGCTTTCCCGGAGTAGGCCGGGCGAACTCCGGGACGGGGGCCGGGACAGCGAGAGCATACCGCCGGCAAGTCGCCACGCGTCCGCACGTACACCTTTGGACTGCCCGGGCGTCAGTCGCCCCCGCCATGCCAGTCAGCGCTATCGCGCGGCGAGGCGTCATGACGGCGGAGACCGACCAGTCGGCCGGCAACCTCGCGTCAGTCATGCGCGAGGAGGCGGTCGGGAGCGTCGTGATCGTCAGCGAGGACCGCCCGGTCGGCATCGTCACCGACCGCGACCTGGTGATCGAGGTACTCGAACCGCGCCGCGACCCGTCGTCCGTGACCGCCGGCGACATCATGACCGAGACGCCCGCCACCGTGACCGCCGATCAGGGCGTGTTCGAGGCGACCGCGACACTGTTCGAGTTCGGCGTCCGCCGACTCCCAGTCGTCGACGACGACGGCGCGATGACGGGCATTGTCACGCTCGACGACGTGCTCGTCCTGCTGACGGACGAACTGGGCAACCTCGCGGGCGTCGTCGAGGCCGAGTCGCCCCCATACTGACACGGGAGCATCCACGCGGCTTCTCACGCTGGCGAAGTTGGCCCGGGATACCGGGCGGTACGCCGGATATAGCCTTGCCGCCGGACGACCGATACGTCGGACGATGACCCCGACGGTCGTCCCGTTCGCGGCGTCGCTCGCGACCGACCCCACCGTCAGCGGCGGGAAAGGGGCCTCGCTCGCGACGCTCAGGCGCCACGGCGTCCCGATCCCCGACGGCGTCGTCGTCACGACGGCGACCTACCGCGCCGTGATCGACGATCCGGCGGTATCGACCCGGATGGCCGACCTCGAGGACGCGGTGACGGCGGGCGACGAGGCGCGGATCGGGACGGCCGCTGGGGCGCTCCGCGAAGCGATCCGGTCGCGCCCGCTCCCGGAGACGGTCACGGCGGCACTGGCCGACCAGGCGGGGGAGGGGTCGTGGGCGGTCCGGTCGTCGGCGACCGCGGAAGACCTGCCGGAGGCGTCGTTCGCCGGCCAGCACGACACCCACCTCGACGTTCGCGGCGAGCGCGCGCTGTGCCGGGCGGTGAGCGACTGCCTCGCGAGCCTGTTCACCGACCGCGCCGTCGCCTACCGCGCCCGCAACAACCTCCCGGCAACCGGCGTCGAGATGGCGGTCGTCGTCCAGCGGTTCGTCGAACCGGACGCTTCGGGCATCCTCTTTACCGCGGACCCGCTGACCGGACGGCGCTCGGTGGCAGTGATCGACGCCGGGCCGGGCCGGGGCGACACGCAGGTCTCCGGGCGCGCGACCGCGGAGACCTTCCGGTACGACCGTGACTCCGGCGTCGTTCTCGAGTACCGGGCGGGCGCGGACGGGCGGACACTCTCCGACGACGACGCGGCCGCGCTGGTCGCCGTCTGTGAGCGGATCGAATCGCTGTTCGGTCGCCCGCAGGACGTGGAGTGGGCGCTCCGGGACGGGTCGGTGTCGATCCTGCAGTCCCGGCCGATCACGGCGCTGTTCCCCGTGCCGACTCCCGCGCCCGACGACGGGCGGACCCACGTCTATTACAGCTTCGGCCACCGGCAGGGGATGACCGACGCGATGCCGCCGCTCGTCCTCGACGTCTGGCGGGCGTTCACGAATCGCCTCGCCGCGGCGTCCGGCCTGCGCGGCCGTCTCGGCGTGACGGCGGGCGGGCGGCTCTACGTCGATCTGACGCCGTACCTCTCGCATCCGCGTCTGCGCGATCGGGTGGTAGCGAACTTCGAGACCATCGATCAGCCGGGCGGTCGCGCCCTCCGATCGCTCCTCGAGGAGCGACCCGGTGACTTCCCGCTCCGGGAGCGTTCGCTCGCGGGCGCCGCGCGGTCGATGCGCGCGGTCGGCCGCGCCCTCCCGTTCGCGCGGGCGCTGCTCGGTTCCCTCCCCCGGGCGCTGATGGGGAGCGATCCCGACCACGTCGCCGAGCGCCTGCGCGAGACCTACCGGAGCGAGACGGAACGGGCACTCGCCGCGATCCGCGAGGGCCCCACGGTCGCGGCCCGCCTCGATCGAGCCCGCTCGGAGCTGTTCGACTCGATGGACTGGCTGCTCGAACCGTTCTACGCGCCCTTTCTCGCCGCGCTCGTTGCCGGGCGGGCGCTCAGGCGACTCCTGCCGAACCACCGCGTTCGAGTCGAGGAGTTGGCCCTGGGCGCCGAGGACGACGCCGTCTATCGGATGACGCTCGCGCTGGGCGACCTCGCCGACGAGGCGCGCGCGTCGCCCGGCCTCGCGGCGGCGCTCCGGTCGGGTGCCACGCTCGCGGACCTCCGGGAGCGCGAAGATACCGACCGGTTCCTCGAATCGTTCGACGCGTTCCTCGGGGAGTACGGCTTCCGCGCGGTCGGAGAGATAGACTGGAGCCGACCCCGCTACCGGGAGGATCCCCGCCCACTCCTGAACGTGGTCGCGGGCACTCTCGAGACGGGCGAGGAGGGGGCACACCGCCGGCAGGCCCGTGCGCTCACGGCGCGGGCCGACGCGGCCGAACGGGCGCTTCACCGGGCCGCCAACCCGGCCGTGCGCCCCCTCGTGCGGCGACTGACGCGGGTCTACCGGGGCGGCGTCGGCATCCGCGAGCACCCGAAGTTCGCGCTCTCACCGCTGCTCGCGGAACTCCGGAGCCAGACGCTCGCGGCGGCGGACTCGCTGGTCGACGCGGGGGCGCTCCCGGAGCGGTCGGACGTGTGGCTGCTCTCCTTCGAGGAACTCCGGAACGGCCTCGAAGACGACCGCAGCCTCGCGGGGATCGACTGGGCGGCCCGGCGACGCGAGCACGAGCGCAACGCCCGTCTGGCCGCCCCCCGCATCCTGACGAGCGACGGGGAAGTCCCCCGACCATCCGCCGCGAGCGAGGGCGCCGAAACCCGCTTTGCCGGCACCGGGGCTGCCCCGGGCGTCGTCGTGGGAACCGTTCGCGTCGTCACGGACCCGGGCCAGACGGTGCTGAAGCGGGGCGAGGTGCTGGTCGCGCGCTACACCGACCCCGGGTGGACGCCGCTGTTCCTGAACGCGGCGGGGATCGTCACGGAGGTCGGCGGACGGCTCACCCACGGATCGCTCGTCGCCCGGGAGTACGGTATCCCCGCCGTCGTCGCCGTCGACGGGGCGACGACGCACCTGCAGACCGGTGACCGCGTGCGCGTCGACGGCACGAACGGCGTGGTCGAACGACTCGAGTGACGGGTGTGAGACGAATTCGATGGCGCGGAAAGCACGGCCTATCAGCGCCGTCCCGCGGTGGGCTGTCGCTTACAACGGTCCCGGCGGACGCGCGGGACCTATGGTCACGAGACCGAATCTCCCGACCGTCGTCGCCGTCGCCGTCCTCGTCGTGGGTACCGTCGCCGTCCTCGTCGTGGGTATGGTCGGCGTGGGCGTCGTCGGCGCCGCCCCGTTCGCACAGCAACAGCAGGCCCGGAACGGCACCGGTGCCACGATCACCGTTTCCGGCGAGGGGGCGGTCACAACGGCCCCCGACCGAGCGATAGTGTACGTCGCAGTGACCGCCCGTGGAGACGCGGCGGCTACCGCGACCGACCGCCTGGCGACGAACGCCTCGCGCCTGCGGGGGCGTTCGCGGACGCGAACCTGAGCGCCACGGTCCGCTCGACGGGCTTCTCGGTGTTCGAGCGGACCGACAACGACACGCGGTCGTACGTCGCCCGGCAGTCGTTCCGGATCGCCGTCAACGACACGGACGCCGCGGGTCGAGTGATCGACCTCGCCGTGGGCAACGGCGCCACCGAGGTCGACGGCGTCGAGTTCACGCTGTCCGACGAGCGCCGACGCGAGGTGCGGGGGACGGCCATCGACCGGGCGGTCTCCGACGCCCGCAGCCAGGCCGAGGCTGTCGCGTCGAGCACCGGTCTGAGCGTGGGCGACGTCCGCTCGGTCTCGGTCGGGGGCGGCGGATTCGTCGGCGTCCGAGGGGACGCCGCCGGGGGCGGGACGGTGATCGAACCGGGCCCGGTGACCGTCTCGGTGTCGGTGGGGATCACCTACAACGCGACCGGCGGATCGTAAGTGGTCCGGGGACAGTCACCCCACGCGATCGTAGCCCGGGGACAGTCACCCCACGCGCTCGTAGCCCGGGGCGCGTCCCGCCTCGTCGAGCGCGGCGAGCAGGGCGCCGACACCCGGCTTCTCGCGGCGGTCCCGCGCCACGTCAACGGCCACCCGCTGTGTCCCGAGGGGCGTGAACGTCAGCGCCTTCCCCGCGGTGGCGCGCAGGCCCAGGGCGGCGTCGGCACGCCCCGAGCGGACGCGGGCGGCCCCGCTCTCGAGGCCGACGACCTCCCCGTACTCGGCCGCGAGCGAGGGGAGCGAGGTCGTCAGTTCGGCCGCGGCGCCCTCGAGCGCGGCCCGGAGCCCCGTCCCGGGCGCCAGCGAGACGAACGACAGGTCCGCGAGGTCCGCCAGGCCGTCGACCCGGTCGCCGTACTCGGGCGCGGTGAGCAGTCCCCACTCGCGGTCCCACGCGGCCGCGCGCTCGGCGGCGTCGGGAGGGGCACGCTCGCCCGTGACCACCGCCGCGTCGGCGATGCCGTCGGCCAGCCACCGGGCGCCGGTCCGGCCGGGCCGAGCGAGTACGCGCGCCCGGTCGACCCGCTCGATGGCCCCCCGGACCACGGGGTCGCGCTCGCCGACACAGAGCAGTCGGGGAGGCGCCGCCTCGGCGTCGAACAGGTCGACCGTCACGCGATCGCCGGCGGGAACGGCGTCGGTCGCGGCAGGGATCTCGACGACGCCGTCGGCGTACGCGAGGCTGGTGGTCGCGCCGCTGCCCCGGTCGACGGGGTAGGCCAGACGCGCCCCCTTCGCGTCCTCGACGAGGCCGACCGCGAACAGGCGGTGCCGGTCGCCGTCGTTGCGGAGTTCGCGGGCCGCCGTCGCCGCCGCCGAGGGACGGATCCCGCCGCCGCCCGGGTCGACGGCCGGCGCGACGAGCGCGCGGAACACCGAGAGCGCCGAGACCGGGTAGCCGGGGAGGCCGACGTAGGGCGTCCCCGCGACGCGGCCGACGATGGTCGGCTTGCCGGGCTTGAAGGCGACGCCGTGGACGTGGATCTCGCCGAGGCCCTCCTCGATCACGTCGACGAGCACGTCCGTCGCGCCGGCGCTGGTCGCGCCCGCCGTCAGCACGAGGTCGGCCGCCTCGGCGGCGGACTCGAGCGCCGCGGCGAGGGCCTCGGGATCGTCTGGGACCCGCTCGCGGACGCTGGCCTCGCCCCCGGCCGCCTCGACGGCGGCGGTCAGCGCGGGCGTGTTCACGTCGTAGATCTGGCCCGCCTCGTGACGGAGCGTGTCCCCGGGGTCGACGAGTTCGTCGCCGGTGGGGAGGATCGCGACCCGGGGCCGGCGATACACCGACACCGCCTCGCGGCCGAGCGCCGCCAGCAGGCCGACGGTCCGCGCCGTCAACCTGACGCCGGCGCCGAGCGCGTGGTCCCCGGCGGCGATGTCGGTGCCGGCCGCCATCACGTTCTCGCCGGGCGCGACCGTCGTCCGGACCGCGATCGACGCCGCCTGCTCGGTCACGTCCTCGACCATGACGACGGCGTCCGCGCCGGCCGGCAGGACGGCCCCTGTCGTGATCTCGACGGCCTCGCCCGCCCCGACGGCGGCCTCGGGTTCCTCGCCCGCCGCCACCGATTCGACGACCGCGAACTCCTCGGGCGAGCGCCCGTCGGCCGCCGCCGTGTCCTCGGCCCGCACCGCGTAGCCGTCCTTGCTCGCACGGTCGAACCCCGGCACGTCGACGTCGGCGACGGCGGTCTCGGCGAGCACCCGCCCGGCCGCGTCCGCGAGCGGGACCCGCTCGGTCGCCCCGCCGACGCCGAGAGCGGCGACGGCGTCGCGGGCCTCGCCCGGTGCGACCAGGTCGAGGGCGTCGTGATCGTGCATGCGCGCCGCTTGGAGATGGGCGGGCAAAAGCGGCGGGGCTCGGCCACAGGACCACACTCGCGACCAGCGCGACGCCGGAAGCTCTTTGACCCGCCCGAACGTACTGTCAGATGATGTCCAAGAAAGCGATCGTCGTCCTGGCCGTCGTGGCCCTCGCGCTGGTGTACGTCCTCCGCAAGTGAGGACCGCCCGAGGCATCGCCCGCCAACCACTTCTCTCCGGATCGGACGATCGGCCGTCTCCGATCGTATCACTTACCCCGCCGGCCGACCAGCCGACGGTATGTACGGCGTCGTCACGCGCAACGAGGAGGAGGTGACCTGGGCGGAGTTCGACCGGGCCTTCTACGAGGTCAAGGACGTGACCGGCCGGGCGGCCGAGCCCGTCGCCGACGCCGTCAACATGGTGTCCTGTTTCGGCGACAACGCCGCCGAGGACCAGGGGGAACTGGTCCCGGTCGACGACGAGGGCCGGCCCGCCACCCGCGAGCGGGAGTACTTCGACTGGTCGTACGTCTGCCCGACTCACGACCGCTACCGCGAGGGCCTGCTGGAGATCATCGAGGAGGCGGCCGCCGCGAACGGCGACCTCCGTCTGGACGACGTGGGCTTTCCCCGCGAGGAGTACTGTCACTGCGAGCGCTGCGAGCGCCGGTTCGCCGAGAGCGACGCCGGGGACTGGGCGACCTGGCGGGCGGGCGTCATCACGGAGTTCGTCGCGGCCGCCCGCGAGCGTGTGCCCGGCACGCTGTATCTCACGCTGTACCCCGATCCCTACCCGGGCCACCTCCGCGCCCGGAGCGGGATCGACGTCGACGCGCTCGCGGCCCACGTCGACGAGTTCGTGGTGCCGCTGTACGACATGGCCTACTCGACGACCTACTGGCTCGAGATCCTCGCGAAGGGGTTCCGAGACCGCCTCGAGACGCCGTTCAGCATCGAACTGTACGCGGTTGACGTGGACGTCGAGGACCTGGCCCACGCCGCCGAAGTGGCCGCCGAGTACGGCGAGTCGGTGCTGTTCGGCTACGACGCGAGCAACGGCCGCGCCGTGGTCCGTCGCCTCGACGCCGAGTCCCGCGAGGGCGAGTCGTTCGGTCCCTGAACCGGGCCCGCTCTCCGTCGGTTCCGAATTCGCTACTGGAACCGCCGATCGCGCCAGTCCGTCAGCACGTCCCGATCACGCGTGTCCGCCGGCAACTCCGCGAACCACGACGCGGCCGAGATCTCGCCGTCGGGGTCCCTGACTTCCGGATCAGTCCGGGTCGTCCTGACGGCGTAGATGGGCAACACGCCCCACGTGAAGTGATCGTCGCAGTGGAACTCGACGCGCCCGAGCAGGCCGAGCCCCACGAACTCCCCGGTGACGCCGGCCTCCTCGGCGAGTTCGCGCCGCGCGGCCGCCCGAAACGACTCCTCGCCGTCCACCTCGCCGCCAGGTAGGACCCACATGTCGACGTCCTCGTGACGGACCAGCAGGAGTTCGCCCGCCTGACTGTAGGGAAGGGTGTGGGCGCCGTAGGGGAGGCCGTTGTCGACGGTGCGCTCGGCCACGGTCCGGAATCGCGGGCGGGACACCGACCGGGTCCGGGTGAACTCCCCGAATCCGTCGTGACGCTCACAGAGGTCGTGGTAGGTCTGTTCGGCCTGCTGGGCGGCCTCGTCGGCGAGATACCAGAGTTCGTCGACGGTCGTCATCGCCACTGGGGCGTCCGGCGCCTGTCCGTCGGCGGCTCCTCGCGTGTCGCCTCGAGCGTGGCCTCAGTCATGACCGCGAGTACGTGAGTCACCGCAATAAGTGTTCGACCTCCGGGACGACGGCTCGATCGATTGCAGAGGAGATTTATCCGATGACCCGGTATCGGCCCGTATCCGGGCAATGGAGTCTGCCTGCCCCAACCGCCGAGTACGTCGGCTGATGACTCCTTCTCGTCTCAGACAGCCATGGCACACACGACAGACGACGCGCACCCGCTCGTTCGAGTCGAATCGATCGTCCTGATCGCCATCGGGGGCTTTGCCGGATCGAACCTGCGGTACTTCACCGGCGGCCTCCTCCCGGGGATGGCCGGCACGCTGGTCGTGAACGCGCTCGGGAGCCTCGCCCTCGGGTTCGTCCTCTACGAGACGATGTACTCGGGCGTCCTCGCGACGGAGACCCGGGCGGTCGTCTCGACCGGATTTCTCTCTTCGTTCACGACCTACAGCACGTTCGCGCTACAGTCCGCACAGGCGGCCCCGCCGCTCCTGATCGCGAACGTCGTCGCGAACTACGCGCTCGGGTTCGCGGCGGTCCTCGTCGGTCGGTCGCTGGCCCGCCACGCCGACAGGCGGTGGTCGGCGTGACGGCCCTCGACCCCGCTCACGTCGTCGGGACGGGCGGCGCGCTCGGCGCCCTGCTGCGGACCTACGTCAGCGAGCGCGTCGACGTCGAGGAGTTCCCCACCGGGACCTTCGCCGTCAACGTCGTCGGGAGCTTCGCGCTCGGGCTGGTGACGTTCCTCAACGTCGAGAACTCGCTCGCCTTGCTCCTCGGCACGGGGGCCTGTGGCTCGTTCACCACGTTCTCGTCGTTCTCGTTCGAGACGGTGCGGCTCTGGGAGACGGGCGAGCGCCTGCGGGCCGTCGTCGTGGCCGTCGGCAACCTCCTCGCGGCCGGGATCGCGCTCGCGCTCGCGTGGGGCCTCGCCCAACTTCTCACCTAGTCCTCGATCCCCCGACCGTCGGCATCGGGGACCCGGACGACGTGGACGGGCACCGGCGCGCGCCGGATGATCTTCTCCGTGACGCTGCCGAGCAGGAACCGGTCGAGGCCCGTCCGGCCGTGGGTCGCCATGACGATCAGGTCGACGTCGTTGTCCGCGACGTAGCGCAGTATCTCCTCGTGGGGGACGCCGCGCGAGACGCTCGTCACGGCCTCGACGCCGGCGTCGGCCGCGGCCTCGCGGACGTCGTCCGTGGCCGCCTCGCCTTCCGCCTCGAGGTCCTCGACCTGGGAGATCCACTTCGACTCGGGGAGCGTGTTGTAGTCCCGGGTGTCGACCACGTACAGGCCGTGGACGGTCGCGCCGGCGAGTCGCGCGAGTCCCACGCCCTCCTCGATAGCCGCCAGCGCGGCGTCGCTCCCGTCGGTCGGGATCAGGACGTTCCGGTACATACCGTCGCTTCGCCGCCCGCGAACTTCACTCTGCCGCACGCCGTTCTCCGACAGTGCGACAGAGTCGATCGCCGCGCGGAGACGGCGACGCCACCGACGAATCAGTCCCTTTTTGCCGTCCCGTCGGATACCGGGCGGTATGGCATTCGAGGAAGACGATCGCGTCATCCTGCACGACGAGCACAGCGAGTACGACGGGCAGGAAGGGACGATCACACAGGTGATGGAGACGATGTTCGGCGACGCGAACTACACCGTCTCCTTCGAGGACGGACAGGAGCAGGGCGTCCCCGAGGACGACCTCGAGGCCGTCGAGGAGTAGTCGCGCCGATGTCGTCGGTCCCGTTTCACTACGTCGACCTCCGCGCGTTCGCCTACGCCACGGAGGACGAGAAGCGGGTCGCGGCGGCACTCCGGACCTTCCTGCCCGAGGACGTGGAACTGGACCGCGCCGTCAACGAGGGCTACTACGGCGACCGCATCGTCGTGCTCTCGGCCCGCGTCGAGAACGCCGACGACGTGCGCCACGTCCTCGAGCGGATCGCGGCGGCGGGCGACATCGACACCGTACTCGCCGAACTCGCGGACCGCATCGACGACAACTGCTCGTTTTTCCTCTCGTTCGACAAGCAGGCGGCCTTCGAGGGCGAGGCGCGCCTGGGCGACGGGATCACGATGCGGGCCAAGGTCGAGGCCTACCCCGCCAAGCGCGAGCGCGCCATCGAGAACGTCCGCGAGGCCCTGGAGGCGCTGTGATGGCTGGCGGTGGGGCCGACGAGGGAAAACGCGGACGCGAGGAGGGACGTGGACTCGACGAGGGGGAACGCGGACGCGACGATGAGGACGCTGTGGGGACCGACGGCCCGGGAGCCTACGAGGCAGTCCACGCCCGACCGGACGGCGAGAGCACTGTCGCCCGTCACGCCCTGACCGCCAGCGAGTACGGCTTCGACGGCCTCGTCGTCCGGAACCACGGGGGAAGTGACGCCGAGTACGATCCCGACAGCATCGCTGAGGAGTGCGGGGTCGACGTGGTGCGGGGCGTCGAGGTCCGCGCCGAGGACCCGTCGCGGGCGAGCGGCTTCGTGGGGAGTCACAGGGGCGAGAAGACCATCGTCGCGGTCCACGGCGGGTCGAGTGCCATCAACCGGTTCGCCGTCGAGCAACCGGCCGTCGACGTGCTGGCCCATCCCGTCCGCGACGGCGGCGAGTTCAACCACGTCCTCGCGAAGGCCGCCGCCCGCAACGGCGTCCACGTCGAGGTGACCCTCTCGCGGGTCCTCCGGGCCACCGGTGGCACCCGCGTCCGAGCGCTACAGTCCCTCCGGTCGCTCGTCGAAGTGATCGATCACTACGACACCCCGTTCGTGGTCAGCGCCGATCCCGCCTCGCACCTGCAGTGGCGGGCACCGCGGGAACTGGCGGCCGTCGGCGACCTGGTCGGCCTCTCGACGGCCGACGTCCGGGCGGGACTCGCCGCCTGGGGCCGTCTCGCCGAGCGGAATCGGCACCGACAGTCCGACTCCTTCGTCGAACCCGGCGTCTCCATCGTGGACGAGGAGGAGTGACTCCCAATAATCCGTCTGAGATCGGCGGGCGACCGCCGACGGGGTGGAATCGGTCGGCGACAGTGTCACGCCGACGACCGGCGGACCCCGGGACGTAGCCCGTCCATACCGCCGATGATTTCGGCGTTATCTCCGATATGTTTAACAGTCATCGGCAGATACTGCCGGGTATGGGGGGAAGTGACACCCGGTTCGACGCCCTGTTGCTCGCCGCCGTCGCCTCGATCAGCGGCGCGAAGTACCTGGTGGGAGCGATGCTGGAACTGCTCTCGGAGACGGGATCGACCGGCATGACGCTGATCGGTTCGGTCCCGGTGACCGTCGTCGTCGGCATGGCGCTGGTCCTCTCGGCCGGCGCGCTCGCCGTCGGCCAGCGCTGGGCCCGGACGATCGCCTTCGTCTCGTTCGTGGCGGTCGTCGCGTTCGGCGCCGTGACGCTGTTCGACGGGAGTCTCTCGGCCGCTGCGGCGCTCGCCGATCCGGTGCTGGCCGGCGAGATCGGCATCTCGGCGGCGAGTGCCGTCTACCTGCTGTTCTACAACCCCGTGCCGACGGGCGAGCGCTCCGAAGTCGACGAGTCCACCAGCGCGACCAGGATCGGATCGACGCTGCGTTGAACCGGGGCGTGTACCGTCGTCCGGGTGCGCCCGGGGAAAAGTCGGGGCGTTCTTTGCCGTCCGGTCCCACGACCCGACATGGACGACCTCATCGACGACCACGCCGAGCGCTTCACACAGAAGGCGGCGGAGTACGACGAACAGCAAGACTCCGCCGAGTACCGCGAGGCCGCCGACCTCGTCGTCGCACACGCGGCGCCCGAAGGCGACGACGTGGTGCTCGACCTCGGGACGGGGACCGGGGCCATCGCGCTACCGCTGGCGGACCGCGCGGCGCGGGTCGTCGGCCGTGACATCAGCGAGGGCATGCTCGAACAGGCCCGCGAGAAGGCCGGCGAGCGCGGCGTCGAGAACGTCTCCTTCGGCGAGGGGCGCTTCCGGGAACCGAACGTCGAGGGGCCGGTCGACGTGGTCACCTCGAACTTCGCGATGCACCACCTGGCCGACGACGAGAAGCGCGCGGCGATCCAGGTGATCGCCGACCTCGGTCCCCGGCGGTTCGTGCTGGGCGACGTGATGCTGTTCGGCGAGCCCGACCCCGAGGTGCCGTTCTACTCGCCGCAAGTCGACGACCCGGCGACCGTCGGGGTACTGGCGGACGCGTTCACCGACGCGGGGTTCGCGCTGACAGCCGTCGAACGGGTCCACGAGCAGGTGGGCGTCCTCGTGGGCGAGCGCGTGGAGCCATGAAGCACCTCCCGAAGCACCTCCGGCCGCGCTGGCGCTACCTCGGCGTCGGCCTGGAGGCGTGGCCGGACGACGCCGTCGACCGAAGCGAATTCCAGCGGGCGGTCTGGGCCGCAGCGCGGGACCTGTACGGCGACGCCGGGAGCGCCGCCCTCGACCTGACAGTCCTGCGATGTTCGTGTGCCGACGGGAGCGGGAGCGCCGTCGTCCGCACCCACCGCGGCGAGGTCGACCGCGCGCGGGCCGTTCTGGCGTGTCTCGAGCGCGTCGCGGACCACCCCGTGGGCGTCCGCGTGCGCGGCGTCAGCGGCACGGTCCGTGCCTGTGAAGAAAAGTATATACGACGCGAAGGGGAACCAACGCGTCAGAGACGCGTCGCGTTCGAGGACGCCGAGCGACGCGCCGTCGTGCGCGGACGGCGCGCCGACGTGCGGGTCGACGACGGGTTCGCGGGCGCGACCGAACTCGATCTATAAGTATGCAGGGACAAAATCAGCAGCAGGCCTACGACCGCGGCATCACGATCTTCTCCCCGGACGGGCGGCTCTACCAGGTCGAGTACGCCCGCGAGGCGGTCAAGCGCGGGACGGCCAGCATCGGCGTCCGGACGAAGGACGGCGTCGTGCTGGCGGTCGACAAGCGCATCCGGTCGCCGCTCATGGAGCGCTCCTCCGTCGAGAAGATCCACAAGGCCGACGACCACATCGGTATCGCCAGCGCGGGCCACGTCGCCGACGCCCGCCAGCTCATCGACTACGCCCGCCGGCAGGCACAGATCAACCAGCTCCGGTACGGCGAGCCAATCGGCGTCGAGACGCTGACCAAGGAGGTCACCGACTACATCCAGCAGTACACGCAGGTCGGGGGCGCCCGGCCGTTCGGCGTCGCGCTCATCATCGCGGGCATCGCCGACGGCGAACCCCGCCTCTACGAGACCGACCCCTCGGGGACGCCCTACGAGTGGAAGGCCCTCGCGGTCGGCGCCGACCGGGGCGACATCCGCGAGTACCTCGAGGAGAACTACGACGCGGAGATGGACCTCGACGCCGGCGTGGGGCTCGCACTGGCCGCCCTCGCGTCGGTCAACGACGGCGTCCTCTCCCCGGAGGGCATCGGCGTCGCGACCATCGACGTCGAGTCCGAGCAGTTCCACGAACTGACCGACGCGGAGAAGCGTACCTACCTCGAGGAGAACGAACTGCTGGACGAGGACGAGGAGTAGCCCAGCGGCCGCCTGCCGGGCTTTCGCGCCCGGCTCTCGTTTCTTCCCGTTCGGCTTGCGGTCGTCCTATCGCGGACCTGTGGTCGTCCTATCGCGGACCTGCGGGTGGGTAACACCTTTACCGTCCCACCCGCTACGCCACGGTATGATTTCCCTCGACGAGGCGGTGACGGCACGTCTCGAATCCCACGGCCAGCGGTTCGAGGTGCTCGTCGACCCGGACGCCGCGCTGGCGATCAAGCGCGGCGAGTTCGACGGCGAACTGGAGGACGTGATCGCCGCGGAGGACGTGTTCGAGGACGCCTCGCGCGGCGACCGCCCGCCCGAGAACGCCCTCGAGGAAGTGTTCGACACGACCGATCCGCTGGAGATCATCCCGGAAGTCATCAGGGAGGGGGAAATCCAGATCACCGCCGAGCAGCGCCGCGAGATGCAAGAGCAAAAGCACAGACAGCTGATCCAGACCATCGCGCGCAACGCCGTCAACCCCCAGATGGACGACGCGCCCCACCCGCCGGAGCGCATCGAGTCGGCACTGGAAGAGACCGACTTTCGCGTCGATCCGATGGAACCGGTCGAGAACCAGGTCGACGACGCGCTCGACGCGTTGCGGCCGGTGATCCCGATCCGGTTCGACGAGGTGACGGTGGCGGTCCAGGTGCCCGCCGACTACGCCGGCAGCGCGCAGTCGCGCATCCGCGAGTTCGGCGACCTGGAACGGGAGGAGTGGCAGGCCGACGGCTCGTGGATCGGCGTCATCGAGTTCCCGGCCGGGATGCAAAACGAGTTCTACGACCTCGTCAACGAGGTGTCCTCCGGCGAGGCCGAGACGCGGATCATCAAGGACGAGGACGAGTTACGGACGCGGTGATGGGCGACGCGGAAAACACGCGCGAGAAGAGAGATCTGCCGTGGATCAGGCCCGCTTGAAACCTGCCGTGGATCAGGCCCGCTTGAAACCCAGGAAGAAGCCGGCGGCGAACCCGGCACCGATCCCGGCGGTCGAGACGAACGTGTTCACGAGGTTCTGTGCCTCGCCCGGCGCCTGGGTGGCGAAGTTCTCGAAGAACCCGCCGAGCTGGTCCCAGTTGACCTGGAGAATCCCCTGCGATTCGAGGAACTTGAACAGGACGAGTTCCGCGCCGACGATGATCGCGATGACCTTGGCGATCTTCTTGGCGGCGAACCCGATCACGGCACCCATCAGGGCGCTACCGCCCACCTGAATCCCCAGTGCGGTTGGGTCGAGTGGCATATCAGTTAGCTGACGCCGGGGGGTTAAGGCTCTTGTGCCCGCGGTTCCGAAGACGGTAGCCGGTGCTTACCGTCGCCTACCGACCCGCGATCGATCCGATCCCCGGAAAGTACTTAGTCGTCAGACACGTACCGATGTGGTCCCGATGAGCGCCGACTACGACTTCTGGCTGTTCGACCTCGACGGGACGCTCGTTGACGTCGACCCCGCATACCCGCGGCGCGTGCTGGGCGAGGTCGGTGACCGCCTCGGGGTCGCGTTCACCGAAGCGGACGTTGACGCCCTCTGGTATGGCATGGGCGGCAGCCGCGAACAGATTCTCCGGCGGCGGCGCGTCGATCCCGAGCGGTTCTGGACGACGTTTCACGAGGTCGAGGACCCCGCGGCCCGGGCGCGGGCCACGTACCTCTACGACGACGCCGAGCACTTCCTCGCTGATCGGTCGGAGCCTGTCGGTCTGGTGACTCACTGCCAGTCCTACCTGACCGACCCGCTGCTGGACCGACTGGACATCCGCGACTGGTTCGACGCGGTCGTCTGTTGCACGGCGGAGACCGGGTGGAAGCCCGATCCGGCCCCGGTCGAGCGAACGATGTCGGAGATGGGCGTCGCGCGTAACGGACACGACGGCGCCCTGGCCGGCGACGATCCGGACGACGTGGGGGCGGCCTGGAACGCCGGGCTCGACGCGGTGTACGTCCGGCGTGCTGACCCGGCCGAGCGCGGCCAGTGCGTGCTCGCCGATCACCGCGTCGACTCGCTCGACGAACTCGGCGACGGGGATAACGGGGCGCCCGACGGCGCGGGGACGGGTGGCCGGGCTGGCTCGCCGTAATCCGTCTCATACGGATTATTGCGACTGTGTACCGGTCCGACCGAACGCCGTCGTGCGGTCGAGACGGGAATGACTCGCGATAATCCGTATCAGGGCAGGTAGTCCCAGTCAGCCACGGCGACCGAGGCCCCGCGTTCGCGCTCGCTTTCGCCGGCGGGCACGGTCACCCACCCGTCCGCTCGGGCGGCGACGACGCGGTCCCGCCCGGACAGCGGCGTCGCCGACCCGTCCTCGAGTTCCACGGGAACGAACGACGTTCGCTCGGGGTCCGTCTCGAGGTGCGCCGTGAGAGAGACCGTCCGGGTCGGGTGCTCGGCCGGCGGATCGCCCGCGAAGGCCCGCACGAGCGGGCGGAGCAACTGCACGGCCGCGACGCGAGCCCCGACCGGCGAGGGGGGCGAGAGGAGGACCGGCCGCTCCCGTACGACGGCGATCCCGGCGTCGCCGCCGGGCTCGATCGCCACGCGCGAACAGCGCACCGCGCCCAGGTCGCCGACGACGTCACGCAGGGCGTCACCGGGTTCGGTGCCGACGAACGCGAGGCCGTCGCGGGTGAGATCGCGCTGGACGGCGGGGCGCAGCGCCGGTCGACTGGCCGGGACGGCGTCCCGGAGCGTCACCTTCCCGCTCCACCGGTCGACGTACTGCGCCAGCCCGAGCGCCGTCGCCGCCGTCGTGGTTCCGGGTTCGCCGAGCGGGACGACCCCGACCTCGGGCCGCTGGACGACAGCGACCTTCTCGATGCCAGCGGCCGCTAGCACGCCCACGTCGCCGGGGCGGATCCGGTGGCCCGCGGAGTACACCGCCTCGCCGGCGTCGAGCGCGCCCGTGACGGACTTCCGAGCGGTCGCGTCGGCGGCGAGCGTGCGCCCGACGGAAACGGTGACGGGGACGCGATCGGTGCGATCCAGCGGATCGGCGGCCGCCAGCAGCGCTTCGCGGGCGGTCGCCGGGTCGGGCGGGGCGTCGGTCCCGGGCGAATCGGTCATCGTGGTCGCTTTCGTCCGGGCGGTGAAAAGTCCCGGGCCGAACGAGGCGCGCGTTCGGCGCGGACCACGGCCTTTAACGCGGATGGCTCCCAAGTATCGCGCATGTCAGCCCTGCGTGAGGCGTTGCGGGATCTCCCCGACGCGGTGTTCGCCGACGCGCTCGAGTCCGAGGACTCCTACCTCCTGGTACTCGACGTGCCGGGCGTCACCGCCGACGGGGTCGACGTCCGAGTCGAGGCCGGTCGCCTGGTGATCGAAGCGAGCCGCGAGAAGGACGTGCCCGCGACGTTCCGCTACGTTCGAGAGGACCGGTCGCTGTTCCTGGACGCCGAACTGCCGCTGCCGCCGGACGCGACGGGCGAGGGGGCCTCCGGGACGGTGTCGCGGGGCGTTCTGGAGTTGCGCCTCCCCAAGGCCGCGGCGGCGCCGGAGACGACCGTCCCCATCGAGGCAGCCTGAGACGGGGTGGCCGGTCGGTGTTCCTCCGCGCGTACTGGCGGTTCGTCGTCGTCACTTACCACTTCCTGCCGCTGGTGGTGGCCTACGCCCGTGACCGACGGCGATTCCTGCTGTTCGGACGGTCGCGCCACGTCTCACCCGAACAGCGCCGTGAGCGCGCGCGGTCGCTGCTGGAGGCGATGCTGACGCTCGGGCCGACGTTCATCAAACTCGGGCAGTTGCTCTCCACCCGACCTGACATCCTCCCGCCGGAGTACGTCGACGAGTTCGCAAAGCTCCAGGACCGCGTCCCACCGGCCGACTGGGAGCGCGCCCGGGAGGTGCTCGAGGGGGAACTCGGCCCGGTCGAGGAGCGGTTCGACGACTTCGACACCGAGGCCATCAGCGGGGCGAGCCTCGGGCAGGTGTACCGCGCCGAAGTCGACGGGCGGGACGTCGCCGTGAAGGTGCGCCGACCCGGCGTCGAGACGCTCGTGGAGGCGGATCTGCGGGTGCTCCGGTGGTCGCTGCCGCTGCTCCAGCGGTTCGTCGACGAGGCGCGGTCGTTCTCGCTCGAGACGCTTGCCGACGAGTTCGGCCGGACGATCCGCGAGGAGATGGACTACGAGCGCGAGGCGCGGATGCTGACCGAGATCCGGGGGAACTTCGCCGACGACGACCGCATCCGCATCCCCGGGGTCGTCGAGTCCCACTCCACGCACCGAGTGCTCACGATGGAGTACGTCCCGGGCACCAAGATCAGCGAGGTCGACGAACTCGACGAACTGGGCGTCGACCGCACGGCCCTGGCAGAGACGCTCCAGCGGTCGTACTTCAAGATGATCGTCGACGACGGCGTGTTCCACGCCGATCCCCACCCGGGGAACCTCGCCGTCCAGCCCGACGGGACGCTCGTGTTCTACGACTTCGGAATGTCGGGCCGGGTCGATCCGTTCGTCCAGGAGAAGATCGTCGACTTCTACACCGCGGTCGCCGAGCAGGACATCGACGCCATCCTCGACGCCCTCATCGAGATGGGGACCCTCTCGCCGGAGGCCGATCGCGAGGTGATGGGCGACGTGATGGAACTGGCCATCGCCGACGCCCGCGGCGAGGACATCGAGCAGTACCGCGTCCAGCAGATCGTCCAGCAGGTCGAGGACACCATCTACGAGTTTCCCCTGCGCCTGCCGGCGAACCTGGCGCTCGTGTTGCGCGTCGCCACCGTCGTCGAGGGAGTCTGCGTGACGCTCGACCCGAACTTCGATTTCATCGACGTGGCGACCGACTACCTCCGCGAGGAGGGCTACATCGCCGAGGGGATCCGGGAGTTCGCAGCGGACCGGGTCCAGGAGGTGCAGGACGCCGCGCGGTCGATGGTCCGCGTGCCGCCGAAACTCGAGGACGTGCTCGACCGCGTCGAGCGCGAGGACCTGACCGTCCGGGCCGACCTCCAGGACCCCGACGACCTGCTGTCCCGCCTCGCCTGGCGGCTGATCCTCGGGATGGCGTTCGCGAGCACGCTGTTCACGACGGCGTACCTGTGGGTGCAGTCGACGGTCCGGGTCGCGGCGTTGCCGGCGGTCGGCGCGCTGGTCGTGGCGTACCTGTTGTATCGATCGTTCCGGAGTCCGGGCGGCATTCGGACCCAGCCACAGTTCACGCGGCAGAACCTCCGCGAGCGCCGGGAGACCGAGGAGTCGGGCTACGCGTCGGCGTTCGGTCCCGACGAGGAGTGACCGACCGGTCGCCGGCGCCGCGCGGCGTCACCCCAGGAAGTACTTCAGCCAGGGGTTGTTCCGGACGACCCCGGTCTTCTCGATGCGCGCGTCCAGGCCCAGGATCCGCCCGGCGCCGAACGCGCCCAGGCCGAACAGGAGGAACGCGTAGACGACGTGGTCGTCGACGATCAGGCTGTGCTGGAGCGGGAAGCTCGCGGCCCAGTAGAACAGCATCATCACGGCGCCCCAGAACGCGCTCCAGCGGACGGCCACGCCGAGGATGAGCGCGAGGCCGACGAGGAACAGCCCCCAGGCGTTCAGCGGCGCCAGGATGCCCTCCATCCCGACCATCGGTTTGAACAGGAACGACCAGGGGTTGCCGGCGCTGTTCGCGGCGCCCTGGACGGTTCCGGCGGTCGCTGCTTTGAACCCGGCCATCCCCGACAGGTGCTGGATGCCGGGATACAGCAGCACCCGGCCCATGACGACCCGAAGCGCGACCGTCGCGTAACCGATCCAGGTCTCGGAGTACTCGAAGTCTGTCTGTCGGCCGAACACGTCGGCCTGGAGTCTGCGCGTGGACATTATTCGAGACGAGGGCTCTCGGTCGTCCCTCTTAATAATCTCCCCCCTACTGACAGTAACTGGCCTGTTTGCCGGCTCCTGCCGTCAGCAGAGGGACCGTGATCGCGTTGCTGGCGGCGGTCGGGGGCGTGTCGGGAGTTTCAAGGCGGTCGGGGGCGTGTCGGGAGTTTCAAGGCGGTCGGGGGCGGGGTCTTAGGCGATGCGCCACGATCACATCATCAGCGCCAAACAGCTCTCCCGTGCCGACATCGAGGAGGTGCTGGACCGCGCTGCGGAGATCGCGGCCGATCCGGCGGCGGCCGCCGGACGCCACGAGGGGGCGCTGCTCGGGACGCTGTTCTTCGAGCCGTCCACGCGGACGAAGATGAGCTTCACGGCGGCGATGAAGCGCCTGGGCGGGGACGTGGTCGACATGGGGACCGTCGAGTCCTCGTCGGTCAAGAAGGGGGAGTCGCTGGCCGACACCGTCCGCGTCGTCGAGGGGTACGCCGACGCGCTCGTGTTGCGCCACCCGAGCGAGGGGTCGGCCCGGATGGCGAGCGAGTTCGTCGACGTGCCGCTGATCAACGGCGGCGACGGGGCCGGGCAACACCCCACCCAGACGTTGCTCGATCTCTACACGATCCGGGAGAACGCGGGCTTCGAGGACCTCTCGATCGGGATCATGGGCGACCTGAAGTACGGACGGACGGTCCACTCGCTGGCCCACGCGCTCACGAACTTCGACGCCCACCAGCACTTCATCAGCCCCGAGAGCCTGCGGCTCCCGCGGTCGGTCCGCTACGACCTCCACGAGGCGGGCGCGGACGTGCGCGAGCACACGGACCTCGAGGCGATCCTGGCGGAACTCGACGTGCTGTACGTCACCCGCATCCAGCAGGAGCGGTTCCCCGACGAGGACGAGTACCGCGCCGTCGCCGGCCAGTACCAGATCGACCGGGAGACGCTCGAGACGGCCGACGACGACCTCACGGTGATGCACCCGTTGCCCCGCGTCGACGAGATCGACCACGAGGTCGACGACACCGACCACGCGACCTACTTCCAGCAGGCTCACAACGCCGTCCCGGTGCGGATGGCGCTGCTCGACCTGCTGCTCGGAGGTGACCAATGAGCGACCGCAAACTCCGCGTCAGCAAGATCGAGAACGGCACCGTCCTCGACCACATCGCCGCCGGCCAGGCGCTGAACGTCCTCGCCATCCTCGGCATCGACGGCACGAGCGGCGAGACCGTCTCGGTCGTCATGAACATCCCCTCCGATCGCCTCGGGCGCAAGGACATCGTCAAGGTCGAGGGCCGGGAACTCTCCCAGGACGAACTCGACGTGCTCTCGCTGATCGCGCCCGCCGCGACGATCAACATCGTCCGCGAGTTCGACGTGATCGAGAAACACCGCGTCGAGCGCCCGGACCGCGTGGTCGGCGTCCTCCAGTGTCCCAATCGGCACTGCATCACCACCGGGGACGAACCGGTCGACTCGGCGTTCGCGGTGCTCGAGGACGGCGTCCGCTGCGAGTACTGCGATACGATCATCCGCGAGGACATCGCCGCCCACATCCTCGCGAACTGAGCCGGCACAGGGCGTTTTCGACTGCTACGGAGTATTGGGAACTCGTCGCCCGCGGGCGCCCCCGAAAAAGCGAAGGGAGGGCCGCTACTCCTCGGCGCCTTCGATCTCCTCGACGATCTCCTCGGCGTCCACGTCGGCGTCCTCGAGGGCGGCCTCGAGGTCCTCGCCGCCGGGCGCGCCGCCGCCCATGCCGCCCATCATGCCGGGCATGCCCATGCCGCCACCGCCCAGCTCCTCCTGGACGATGATGCGGTCGATGTCCAGTAGCTGGGTGAGCTGCTGGGCGATCTGCTGTTTGCCCATCATCCACTGCTGGTTCATCGTCAGCTGGGGCGTCGCCTCGATGTAGAGGGTCTCCTTCTCGACCTCGACGGTCTCGAACTCGGGTTCGGCGGCCTCGTCTTCGTCCCCGTCCTCGTCGGGCTCGACCATCTGCTCTTCCTCGACGGTGTCGGTCTCGAACCACACGTCGAGTTCCATGTCGAGCATCATCTCGATGATGCCCTGGGCGCGCTCCTCGCGGTCCTCGACCTCGCGGAGGATCTCGTAGTCGTACTCGATGTCCTCGCCCGCGAGCGGGTGGTTGAAGTCGACGCGGGCGCGGCCGCCGATGATGGTCTCGACGAAGCCCTGCTGGCCGTCGACCTGGACGCGCGCGCCGGGGTAGCGGTCGTCCTCGGAGATCTTGTCGGCGGAGACGGTGCGGACCTCCTCCTCGTCGTACTCGCCGAACGCCTCCGCCCCGGGGACGACCACGCTGCCCTCGTCGCCGGGCTCCTTGCCGACGATGTCGTCCTCGACGGCCTGGAACAGGTGGCCCTGGCCCAGGACGACGATGCGGGGCGCGAACTCCTGGTCCTCGCCGACGCCCTCCTCCTCGGCCACCTCGGGGTCGGTCGTGTCCACGAGTTCGCCGCCCTCGACGGTGCGGGCGGTGTAGGCGATCTCGACGAAGTCGCCCTCCTGCAGTCCCTCGGCATCCTCTGGTTCGGCCTCGGCTTCGTCGGTCACGTCCTCGCCCTCGGCCTCGGTATTCACGTCAGATTCCTCGGCCTCGTCAACTCGCTCGTCGTCTGTTGCCTGCTCGGCCTCCTCCTCGGCCTCGGTGTCGTTGCTCATACCGGCAACGACTCGCGTTGCACTCTTAAGAACAACGTTTCCGGCCCGGTTGCTCCCGACACACCGATCGGGGCGCCCCAGCGGTTAAGCCGCCGGAAGCCCCTCAATCGGTATGGTCAGTTTCGGCTACTTCGCGTCGCTCGAGGAGTTCTCGCCGGCGGCGTGTCTCGACCAGGTCGAACGCGCCGAGCGCGCCGGCTTCGAGACCGCCTGGGTCAACGACCACTTCCACCCGTGGTTCGACCACCTCAGCGACGGGTCGCCGGCCCACGGCGGCAACTGCTGGGAGTGGCTGCCCGCCGCGCTCGAACGCACCGACGGCATCACGATGGGGACCGGCGTCACGTCGATTCTCAACCGCTATCACCCGGCCAACGTCGCCCACCAACTCGCCACGCTGGCCGACCTCTACCCGGACCGTGTCTTTCTGGGCCTCGGCACCGGCGAGGCGCTCAACGAGTCGCCGCTCGGGTTCGACTGGCCCGGCTACGGCGAGCGCGCCCGCCGCACCGCGGAAGCGATCCGGGTCATCCGACGGCTGTTCGACGAGGCGTTCGTCGACTTCGACGGCGAGTTCTGGACGCTCGAGGATGCGAACCTCTACACCGGCCCCGACGTGGCCCCGCCGATCCACGTCGCCGGCAGCGGGCCGACCGCCGCGCGGATGGCCGGCGACCTCGGCGACGGCTTCGTCACCGTCTACGAGTCGCCCGAGTCGGCCCGCGAGGAACTGTTCCCGGCCGTCGAGCGCGGCGTCGAGAAGTCAGACCGGAACGACTCGCCCGCCGACGTCCACCGGACCGTCCACCTGCACGTCTCCTACGCCGAGACGGAGGCGGCCGCGCTCGAACCGTGTCTCCCCTGGCGCCTGACGCTCGATCCCGGGGCGTTCGCGGACGACCTGGCCGATCCCCGCGAACTCCAGAAGCGCGGCGCCGACGTGACGGAAGCGAAACTCCGGGAGACGTTCGTCGTCACGACCGATCCGCAGGACCTGATCGACGCGGCCGCCGCCTACGTCGACGCGGGCTTCGACGAGGTGGTCTTCCAGAGTTCGAGCCCCGACCAGGACGCCTTCTGTGAGGTCTTCGAGCGCGAGGTCGCGCCCTCCTTCGCGTGACGCGAGGGCCGACTATCCGATCCGCGAGCGGAACTCGGGGACGCCGCCGACGCCGAGGTCGACCGCGAACAGGGCGCCCGCCCCGTCGCCCTCCTCCTCGCGCGTGCCCGCCGGCCCCCCGCCCGGGCCGAGCGCCGTCGTCACGTAGGCGGTGTCGTACGCCGGGCCGCCGAAGGTGATCGCAGAGACCTTCTGCGCGGGGAACTCGAGACGGCGCTTTTCGGTGCCGTCGGGGGCGTAGCGGGCAATCCGGCCCCCGTCCCAGAACGCCGACCAGACGTGCCCCTCGGCGTCGACCGTCATGCCGTCGGGGTGGCCCGCCAGGCCGCTCGAATCGAGGAACGTCTCGCGGTCCGCGAGCGCGCCGGTGGCCTCCTCGTAGCGGTACCGGTAGATCCGGTCGGCGTCCGTCGCGCTGAAGTAAAACCCCCGCCGGTCGGGCGTGAACCCCATCCCGTTGGGAATCGCGACCCCGTCTTCGAGGACGGTCAGCGACCCGTCGGGGTCGAGACGATAGAGGCGCCCACCACCGGAGTCGGTGGGCATCGTCCCGCAGTAGACCCGCCCGCGTGGACCGGCGACCACGTCGTTGAACCGGGAGTCGCCCTCGCCGTCGATGGCCTCGATCACCGGATCGCCCAGGCCGGTCTCGGGGTGCCAGGGCTGGACGCGGCCCGCGTCACAGAACAGGAGCAACGCGCCCGACTCCTGGATCGTGAACCCGCCGATGGCCCCCTCGGCGTCGAGGACGCGCTCGCGGGACCCGTCCGCGGGGTCGTACCGGTACAGGTCCGCCGCGGGGATGTCGACGAAGTACAGCACCGCCTCGTCGGGGTGCCAGAGCGGCCCCTCGCCGGTGTGACAGTGCGTGTCCGCGACCCGCCGGATGGCAGTCTCGGACGGCGTGTCGCGGTCCCCGTCTTCGGTCATCTCAGGCACCGCCCTCAGTCATCTCAGGCACCGTCCTCGGCGGACTCGAGCAGGCCGCGCATGTAGCCGATGGCGAACAGCCGGCCCTTGGTGTGATAGCCCGGATTGGAGTTGTCCTCGCCGGCCATCGTCGGGACGTGGTCGGGGCGGATCGGCCCGTCGAAGCCGACGTCGACGTAGGCGTCCATCGCCGCCTGCATGTCCGTCGGGCCGTCGTCGTGCCAGGTCTCGACGAAGTGGTCGGCGTCGCCCTCCACGTCCCGAAAGTGCGCGAAGTTAATCTTCTCGCCGAAGTGCCGGATCGTCGCCGGCACGTCGACGCCCATCGCGGTGAAGTTGCCCTGGCAGAAGGTGACGCCGTTGTACTCCGAGTCGTAGATGTCGAGGATCCGGTCGTAGTTCTCGACGCTGTTGGCGATCCGGGGGATACCGCCGACCGACTCGCGCGGCGGGTCGTCCGGGTGCAGACCCAGCTTGACGCCGGCCTCCTCGGCGACCGGGACGACCGCCTCGAGGAAGTACTCGATGGCCTCCCAGAGCTGGTCGCGGCTCACGTCGGCGGCCTCGGAGTCGGGACCGGTCCGCATCTTGTCGTTGTCGTAGGCGGTGGTGAGCGACCCGCCCCGCGACTCGACGTGGGCCGCCGTGCGCGCCCAGCGGACGCCGGCCATCCAGTCATAACAGACGACCGGGATGCCGAGGTCGCCACAGTCCCGGAGGAACTGCTTGAACTCCGCGATGTCCTCGTCGCGCCCCTCGCGACCCAGCCGGATCCGGTCGCTGATCGGGACGCTCCCCTCGAGTACCGCGAACTCGAGGCCCGCGTCCTCGAGCCAGTTTTTCGTCCCGAGCAGGTCGTCGTACGACCAGTGGGTCTTGTCGTCGCCGACCTCGAGCGGGTGGATGACGGCCTTCTCGACGCCCATCTGTCGGGCGAGCTGCCAGCGTTCGTCGGGCGTGCGTGGCAACACGAGCGATAGCTGCACCATACGTGCGCTGGACGCCGCTGCGTAATCGGCGTTGTGGTCGTTTCCTTCTCAGCGCCGTTGCGGTGGTTCAGAACGGTTTTCCCGCCGCGACGACTCTCCCCGGCCATGTACGAGGTCGAGGTCAAGGTCCGCGCCGAGCACGCGCCCGTCGAGCGGGCCCTCGATGCGGCCGGCGCCGCGTTCCTCGGGAGCGTGACCCAGGAGGACACCTACTACGACGCCCCCCACCGGGACTTCGCCGCGACCGACGAGGCGCTCCGGATCCGCCGCGAGCGGGCGGGCGAGCCGGCGGACGCGGGTGGCGAGAGCGGCGCCGATACCGGGGGCGACGACCGAGACAGCGGGGACGGGACGGGCGTTGAGGGCAAAGAGGGAGGGGGGAACGAGGGCGACAGCGGGGACGAGGGGGGCGACGAGACGACGAGAGTCACCTACAAGGGGCCGCTCCTGGAGGCCGAGTCGAAGTCCCGCGAAGAGCACGAGACGGCAGTCGCGGACGGCGAGGCGGCCGCGGGCATCCTCGACGGCCTGGGGTTCGAGCCCGCCGCCACGGTCCGGAAGGACCGGCGGCGCTACCGTCTCGACGGCTACACGGTGACCCTCGACAGCGTCGACGGCCTCGGCGAGTTCGTCGAGGTCGAGACCGAGACCGACGACGAGGACTTCGAAGCCGCCCGCGAGGGGGCCATCGCGGTCCTCGAGGCGCTGGGGCTCGACCCCGACGATCAGATCCGGACCTCCTACCTCGGACTCCTCCTCGGTGATAACTCCGAGTAATCATTCTACCGCTGAAGGTTTCCGGAAGTTATAGAACCCGGCGCGGATAACCCGCGGGTATGACCGAGCGGAACATCCACGTCCAGCGGGCCGCGGGCGAGGCCGTGGAGGACCAGACCGTCGAGATCGTCGAGCGAAAGGGGCTGGGCCACCCGGACTCGATCTGTGACGGCGTGGCAGAGCGGGTCTCGCAGGCGCTGGCACGGACCTACCTCGAGCGCTTCGGGCGCGTCCTGCACTACAACACGGACGAGACGCAACTGGTGGCGGGCAACGCCGCGCCCGCCTTCGGCGGCGGCGAAGTACTGGAGCCGATCTACCTCCTGATCGTCGGTCGCGCGACCAAGACCTACGAGGGGCAGCGCGTGCCCGCCGAGACCATCGCGCTCGAGGCCGCCCGCGCGTACCTCGACGACAACTTCCCGCACCTCGACGTCGGCTCTGACGTGATCGTCGACGTGCGCCTCGGCGAGGGCAGCGGCGACCTCCAGGAGGTGTTCGGCGAGGACGGCGCCGTCCCGATGGCAAACGACACGAGCTACGGCGTCGGGCACGCGCCGCTGACCGAGACCGAGCGGATCGTCAGGGCGACCGAACAGCGCCTCGTGGGGGAGTACGCCGCAGAGCACCCCGCGGTCGGCCAGGACGTGAAGGTGATGGGCAAGCGCGAGGGCGACCGCATCGACGTGACGGTCGCCGCGGCGATGGTCGACGCCCACGTCGAGGACATGGCGGCCTACCGCGAGGCCGTCGACGGCGTCGAGGCGTTCGTCGCGTCGGTGGCCCGTGAGCACACGGACCGCGAGGTCGCCGTCCACGTCAACACGGCTGACAGCTACGAGGAGGAGTCCATCTACCTGACGACGACCGGCACGAGCGCCGAGCAAGGCGACGACGGCTCCGTCGGCCGGGGCAACCGCGCCAACGGCCTCATCACGCCCAACCGCCCGATGAGCATGGAGGCCACGTCCGGCAAGAACCCCGTCAACCACATCGGGAAGATCTACAACCTCCTCAGTACCGAGATCGCGCGGTCGGTCGTCGACGAGGTCGACGGCATCCGACAGCTCCAGGTGCGCCTGCTCTCCCAGATCGGCGCGCCCATCGACGATCCCCACGTCGCCGACGCCCAGCTGGTCACCGAGGACGGCGTCGCCCTCGCGGACATCCGCCCCGAGGTGACGGCGGCCATCGACCGCGAACTGCGCGACGTGACCGACGTGACCGAGCGGGTCATCGCGGGCGAACTCTCGACTTTCTAGTCCCGACAGGGGTTTGTACGGGCTCGGACTACCGGAGGCCATGCGACCGTCGGACGCCGACACCGTCCTCGTCCGCCACGGCGGCGAGATCGGCGTCAAGAGCGATCAGGTGCGCCGGAAGATGGAGCACCGCCTCCGCGCGAACCTCCGGGCGCTGCTGGACGCGGCCGGCGTCGACGCGGCCATCAGCCAGGAGCGTCACCGGACCTATCTGACGACCGACGCCCCGGCGGCGGCCACGGCCGCGGCGGCCGACTGCTTCGGCGTCGCCTCCGCCAGCGCCGCCCGCCGGGTCGACCCGACGCTCGACGCGATCCGGGACGCCCTCGCCGAGACCGCCCGCGAGCGATACGGGGGCGGGCCCTTCGCGGTCAGGGCGCGCCGCGCGGGCCCCGAGGGCGCCCACTCCTTCTCCAGCCGCGACATCGAGCAGCGCGGCGGCGCGGCCGCCTGGAACGCCATCGAGGACGCCGGCGGCGATCCCGTGGTCGACCTCGAGGACCCCGATCTCGAACTGTTCGTGGAGTGTCGCCCCGCGGACGCCTACGTCTTCCTCGAGAAGCGCGCCGGACCGGGAGGCCTGCCGGTGGGCACCCAGCGCCCCGTCGTGGCGCTGATCAGCGGCGGCATCGACTCGCCGGTCGCCGCCTGGGAGACCATGCGGCGGGGCGCGCCGATCGTCCCGGTGTACGTCGATCTGGGGGAGTACGGCGGCGTCGACCACCGCGCTCGCGCCGAGTCGACAGTTGAGACGCTGGCGGCCTACGCACCGACGCTAGACACGGATCTGCGGGTCGTCGAAGCGGGGGACCTGGTGGCCGACCTCGTCGAGTCAGTCGAAGCGACGCGGATGCTCTCGCTCCGGCGGGCGATGCTGGCGATGGCCGAAGCGATCGCCGAACGGGTCGGCGCGGTCGGCGTCGCCACCGGGGAGGCCATCGGGCAGAAGTCGAGTCAGACCAGCGCGAACCTCGCGGTGACCGACGCCGCGGTCGACCTGCCGGTCCATCGGCCCAACCTCACCCGGGACAAGGCCGAGATCACCGAGCGGGCCCGCGAGATCGGCACCTACGACGAGTCGACCATCCCGGCGGGGTGTAACCGCGTCGCGCCCGCCTATCCGGAGACGTCGGCGACCTTAGAGCAGGTGAGGGCGGCCGAACCGGACGACCTCTTGGAGCGGGCGCGGGCGCTGGCGGCGGCGACGACCGGCGCGTAGGCGAAACGGCTTTCCGGAACGCACGTCTCGGCTCGAGCGATGGCGCGGGTCTGCATCCTGGGCGACGACGACGTGAACCTCCGCTACGAACTCCTCTCACACGAGACCGCCCGGGACGCGCTGGCGACCTACGACCTCGGCGAGCCGTTCGCCAACGCCGTCGGCCTCGAGACGGTGAGCCTCGGGGCCGCGGTCGCCCTGCTCAACGATCTGAACTGGTACCTGGTGCGGTACGCCGCGGCGGCGTTCGTCCGCGAGCCCTCGATCAGCGAGCGCGAGTGGCTCTCGCGGGACCTCGCGACCGCAGTCCGCGACGACCGCCTCCCGGCCGACGAGACCGATCGGTTCCTCAGGGTCTACGGCGTCGAGGCAACCGACGACGGTCAGCGCCGCCTCGTCGAACCGATGCTCGTGACCCGCACGGGCGAGACCATCCCCGAGTACGACCTCCGCGAGGTGGACGACACGGTGGTCGTGCGGCTGACGGAAGCGGAGTTCGGCGCGTGAGACGGTCGCGTCATACGGATTCTTGCGAGTCAGTCCCGTCTCGACCGTACGACGTCGTGCGGTCGGACCGGTACACAGTCCCAATAATCCGTATCAGTCGAACATGCCGGTCGACATGTAGCGCTCGCCGCTGTCCCAGAACACCGTCACCACGAGGGGATCAGCGCGGTCGGCCGCGAGGCGCTCGGCCACTCGCTTCGCCGCGAGGTTCGACGCGCCCGAGGACTGCCCGACGAGGATCCCCTCCTCGCGGGCCAGCCGTCGGCACTCCTCCTGGGCCGCCGCCAGGGTCACCGTCTCCACGTCGTCGAGCAGGTCGGTGTCGAGGTTCTCGCTGACGAAGCCCGGGCCCATCCCCTGGAAGCTGTCCTCGCCGCTGCCCGGCTCCTGGCCCGACAGGACGGCGTTGTCGGCGGGTTCGACGGCGACGACCTCGACGTCGGGGAACGCCTCCCGCAGGCGGCGTCCGATGCCGGTGATGGTGCCGCCGGTCCCGACGCCGGCGACCAGCGCGTCGACGGTGCGGTCGCCGACCTGCTCGACGATCTCGGGGCCGGTCGTCTCGTAGTGTGACCGGGGGTTTGCGGGGTTCTCGAACTGTCGTAGCTGGACGAACTCGCCGCTCTCCTCGAGTTCGTCGGCCCGCTCGCGCGCGTCGCCGATGTCGCCCTCCACGAGGTCGATCTCCGCGCCGTAGGCCCGCATGATCTGTCGGCGCTCGGGGGACTTCGATTCGGGCATGATCAGCCGCACGTCGTACCCCTTTGCCGCGCCGACCATCGCCATCCCGATGCCGGTGTTGCCGCTCGTGGGTTCGACGAGCGTGTCCCCCGGCTCGAGGGCTCCCTCGCGCTCCGCGCGCTCGATCATGTACAGCGCGGGCCGGTCCTTGGCGGAGCCGCCGGGGTTGAACGACTCGACCTTCGCGGCGACGGTCGTTCCCGGCGGCGAGTCGACCCGGACCAGCGGCGATCCGATGGTGTCGAGAATGGAGTCGTCCATGGGGACCGGTATGCCACCCCGGCTAATACGCGTGGCGGCAGGGGCAGCCGCTGACGGGGGTCGCGGCTCCCGGCAGTCTTTTCCGCCGCCAGCGACTCCGATCTGGCATGAGCGGTACGGTGGGCGAGACGTACCTCGCCGCCCTGCAGCACGACATCGCCACGCTCGACGGCGACGAGCGGCTGGTCGGCGTGGTGCGACGGCCGACCGGGTGGTTCCGGAGCGCCGTCGAGGAGAACCGGCCGGCGCTCGGACCGCCCGACGACCTGCTGGACGAGGTACAGGCGGCCCGCGAGCGCCTGAAGCGCCACGGCCTCTGTGACGAGGGCGCCCACAACGCCGCCTGGGAGGAGACGGACTTCGCCGATCGCTACCGGGCCCACCTCGAGGAGAGCGACGCCGCCCGCGAGGCGCTCGCGGACCTGGCCGATCGGGTCGACGCTGGCGAGGACGTGATGCTGGTGTGCTTCGAGGGCGAGGGCAAGCGGTGTCACCGCCGCCTGCTCGCGCCGGCGCTCCGCGAGCGGGTCGAGCGGGGCCATTAAGCCGCTCGCCTCCCAAGCGGTGTTATGCGACTGGAGACGATGGAGCCGAATCCGGTGTGGGTCGAGGACGCCTACGCCGAGACGGTCGATACCCTCGCGGCCCACGCCGACGAACTGATCTACAAGGTGTGGGGCGGCGACTGGTGCAAGGACTGCCGGGCACAGCTTCCGGACTTCGGGGCCGCGCTGGCGGCCGCCGGCGTTCCCGAGGACCACATCGAACAGTACCCCGTCGAGAAGGCCGAGGACGGCTCCAAGATCGGGCCGCAGGTCGAGGCTTACGACGTCGAACTGATCCCCACCGTGGTCGTCGAGCGCGACGGCGAGGAGATCGCCCGCTTCGTCGAGGAGGAGCCGGTTCCGATCGCCGTCTCGCTCGCCGGGCAGATCGAGGAGGCGCTGGCGTAACCGCCGCGCCGCTCCCTGATACGAATTATTGCGACTGTGTTCCGGTCCGACCGCACGACATCGTACGGTCGAGACGGAAATGACTCGCAATAATCCGTATGAAGCAGTGCCGACAGCGCCGCCGAACCCGCTCCGCCGTGGCTGGATCTCCTAGTTCTCCCGCGTCCACTCGATCGCCTCGCCGAGGTCGTGTGCCGGCGGCGAACACGCGAAGTTCCGGCAGGCGTACACCGTCGGCTCGCCGTCCCGCGGGCCGCGCTCCGCCCAGATCGGCGGCACCGACTCGAGACCGAGTTCGTCGAGCCACGCGGACAGCGCGTCGTCGTCGGCGGGCCGCCAGGCCAGCAGGCTGTCGGGCAGGAACTGCTCGGCCAGCGTCTCCCGCCACTCGGCCGGCGGCTCGTCGGCCACGAGCGTCAGTTCCAGCGCCCCTCGGCGGTACTGGTCGGCCGCCAGCACCAGCGACGCGTGCTGGAGCGGATCGGCCTCGATCCGGTCGGCGTGGGTCGCGATGACCCCCTCGCCGATCCGCTCGAAGCGGTCGTGTGTGACGAAGTGGGACAGCGAAAACAGCAGCTGCGCCGCCACGCCCGCGCTCGAGGGGGTCGACTGGTCGGTGAGTTCCTGCGGGCGCGCGATCAGTGACTCGCCGTCCCGCGGCGTGAAGTACAGCGTGCCGTCGTCGGCGTCCCAGAACTCCCGCTCGATGGCCCGCGCCAGATCCAGCGCGAACACGAGGTGCGAGACGTCGCCGGTCGCCCCGAACAGGTCGAGCGCCCCACGCCCGAGGAACGCGTAGTCCTCGAGGTACCCCGTGACCTGCACGTCGCCGTCGCGGTACCGGCGGGCGAGACGGTTCTCGGAGTCGTCCCACAGGTGTTCGCGGACGAACGCGAGCGCCCGGGCGCCCCGGTCTGCGTACTCGGCGTCGAGGACGATGCCCGCCTCTGCCAGCGCCGAGACGACCAGCCCGTTCCACCCGGCCAGCACCTTGTCGTCTAGCGCCGGCCGGGAGCGCTCGGCGCGCGCCGCGAAGATCCGCTCGCGGGCGTTCGCGAGTCGCTCGCGCACCTCGTCGGGAGCGAGGTCGTACTCGGCGGCCAGTTCGTCCACGCCGGCCGAGACCGTCAGGACCGTCGCGCCCTCGAAGTTCCCGGCGTCGGTGACGCCGAAGCGGTCACAGAACAGGTCGGCCGCCGTCTCGTCGTCGACGGCCTCGCGGACCTTCTCGGGCGTCCAGATGTAGAACGCCCCCTCCTCGACCTCGCCGCTCTCGCCCTCGCTGCGAGCGTCGAGCGCGCTGTAGAAGCCCCCGTCCTCGTGGGCCAGTTCCCGGTCGAGGAACGCGACCGTCTCGCGGACGACGCGGGCGTAGCGCTCGCGCCCGGCGACCTGGTGGCCCGCGAGAAACGCCGCGGGGAGCGTGCCGTTGTCGTACAGCATCTTCTCGAAGTGGGGCACGACCCACTCGCGGTCCGTGCAGTAGCGGTGAAAGCCCCCGCCGACGTGGTCGTAGAGGCCCCCCTCCCCCATCGCGTCGAGCGTTTCCGCGATGACGGCGCGGTACTCGTCGGCGTCGGTGCCGGTCTCGGCCCTACTTTCGCCGGTGTCGCCCGCCCCCTCGCCGGATCGTCGCTCCCGGGCCAGTGCTCGCCCGAGAATTGCGAGCCGTCCGGGGTGGGGGAACTTCGGTCCCGGCCCCCACCCGCCGTGCTGGCGGTCGGCGCCCCGCACGGCGGCGTCGGCGGCCATCCCGAGAAGGCTCTCCTCCGGCGGGTCGCCTGGTTGATCGGGGACCTCGGAGAGGTCGCTCTCGATGGCCTCGGTCCACTGCCGGGCGCGCTCCTCCATGTCGGCCCGCTCCTCGGGGTCGGCCCACGACTCGGCGATGTCGGCGAGCAGTTGCTCGAATCCCGGCGTCCCCCGTCGGGGTTCGCGGGGGAAGTACGTCCCGACGTAGAAGGGATCGCCGCCGGGCGTGAGCCACACCGAGAGGGGCCACCCGCCGCGGCCGGTCACCTGCTGGCAGATGCTCATGTACACGGCGTCGAGGTCGGGGCGCTCCTCGCGGTCGACCTTGATCGGGACGAACCGCTCGTTGAGGAGGGCGGCGACGTCCTCGTCCTCGAAGCTCTCCTCGGCCATGACGTGACACCAGTGACACGAGGAGTAGCCGATAGAGAGGAAGATAGGCACGTCGCGCTCGCGAGCGGCGGTGAGCGCGGCTTCGTCCCAGGGCTGCCAGTTGACCGGGTTGTCGGCGTGCTGACGGAGGTAGGGGCTCTCGGCCTCCGAAAGGCGGTTTCGGTCCGTCGGGTCGCTCATGGCCCGGCGTAGTCGGCGAAGGCCCCTAAAGGGGTCGAACCGGTATCGCGGGAATAGCAAGGTTTAGGCGGCTACCGGTTCCGACTCCGGGTATGACCGAGACTGTGCTGCTGGTGGGCGGCGGCGGCCGCGAGCACGCCATCGCGCGGGCGCTGGCCGACAGCGACGCCGACCTGTACGCGTGTGCCGGCAACCGCAACCCGGGCATCGCGGCGCTGGCGGAGGGGTTCGAGACGCTCGACACGACCAACCCCCAGGCGGTGACCGCCTACGCCAGCGGGGTGGACGCGACGCTGGCCGTCGTCGGGCCGGAGGGCCCCCTCGAGGCGGGCGTCGCCGACGCGCTGGACGACGCCGGCGTCTACGCGTTCGGTCCTCGGTCCGAGCAGGCCCGCATCGAGACCGACAAGGCGTTCCAGCGGCGCTTCATGCAGCGCCACGACATCCCCGGCTGTCCGGACTTCGAGACGTTCGAGGACATGGACGCGGCCTGCGAGTACATCGACGAGTACGACGGCGACCTGGCGGTCAAGCCCGCCGGCCTCACCGGCGGCAAGGGCGTCCGCGTCATCGGCGATCAGGTCACCCGCGAGGAGGCAAAGGAGTACATCCGGAAGTCGGAGTACGACCGCATCGTCCTCGAGGAGCGCCTGGTGGGCGAGGAGTTCACCGTCCAGGCGTTCGTCGCGGACGGCCAGATGCGCGTCACCCCGGCCGTGCAGGACCACAAGCGCGCCTGGGAGGGCGACAAGGGGCCAAACACCGGCGGCATGGGGTCGTACTCGGATTCCGAACTCGCCTTGCCGTTCATGGACGAGGGTGACTACGACGCGGCCGTCGACGTGTTGCAGGCCACGGTCGACGCCCTGGAGGGCTACAAGGGCGTCCTGTACGGCCAGTTCATGCTCACCGCAGACGGCCCGAAGGTCGTCGAGTTCAACGCCCGCTTCGGCGACCCCGAGGCGATGAACACGCTGCCCGTGCTGAACACAGACTTCCTCGACGTGCTGACCGCCGCCCGCGACGGCGAACCGCTGCCCCAGCTGTCCTTCCGCCCGACGGCGACAGTGTGTAAGTACGTCGTCCCGCTCGACTACCCCTACAAGCCCGAGGCCGGCGTGAAGGTGTCCGTCGACGAGGAGAGCGTCGCCGCGGCGGCCGGCGAGGACGGCGAGGCGACGCTGTTCTGGGCGAGCGTCGACGAGCGCGAGGACGGCATCTACACGACGACCTCCCGGTCGTTCGCCGTGGTCGGACTGGCCGATACGATCACGAACGCGGAGCGGATCACAGAACTGGCGCTCGAGGACCTCGACGACGACGGCCTGTACGTGCGCCACGACATCGGCAAACCCAACCTGGTGCTCCAGCGCATCAACCACATGCGCGACCTGCGCAATTAAGCCGGGCGCTCGGACGACACCCGGCGGATTCATTACTCGCCGGACCTGACCGGCAGGCGATGGACGACGCTCCGTCGCGGCACGACCGCCTGCGCCGCCGGGCGACGCCGGGGCCGTACAACGCCCTCCGTCACTGGACGGAGACGCGCAACCCGCTCCGGGTGACCCTGAACTTCGTCGTCGTCTGGATCGTCCGCTACTCGCCGAGCCTGCGGCTGAAAAACTGGCTGCTGCGTCGTCTGGGCGCCGAGGTCGGCGAGGGCGTCGCGCTGGCGCTGACGGCGACGCCGGACGTGTTCTGGCCCGAGCTGATCACCGTCGAGGACCACGCCATCGTCGGCTACGACGCGACCATCCTCTGTCACGAGTATCTGCAGGACGAGGTCCGGACCGGCGAGGTCGTGATCGGCGAGCGCGCGATGATCGGCGCGGGCGCCATCGTCCTCCCCGGGGTCCGGATCGGCGAGGGGGCGCAGGTGGCGGCCAACTCGCTGGTCGCCGCCGACGTGCCGCCCGACACCACGGTCGCGGGCGTCCCGGCCGAACCGATCGAGCGCGACGAGGACGCGACATAGGCGACGGGGACAGAAGGTGATCGACCGGAACACGGCCCGAGCGACAGTCGTCGCGGGGGCCCGACTGTCAGACGGATGATTGCGAGTCACTCCCGTCTCGACCGCACGACTGCGTGTGGTCGGATCGGTACACGGTCGCAATAATCCGTATCAGTCCCGGACGCGGACGATGCCCGAGCGGAACACGCGGCTGTTGGGGATAATGTACTCCTCGCCGTCGGACTCGACGTGGGTGACGAACATCGACACCTCCTGGACGATGCCGCGGTTGTCGTCGATGACCACCTCGTCGCCGATGCTGTACGGTTCCGACAGCAGGAGATACAGGCCGGCGGCGCCCGCCGTCAGCAGGTCCTTGAACGCGACGGCACAGAGGAGGACCAGCCCGAAGGCGTAGGCCCCGAGCAGGATCAGGAGCGCGGCCGTGGCGACGCCGAGCTGGCTGAGCGCGACGAGCGCGGCGAGATAGAAGATGCTGTACTTCACCAGTTCCGGGAGGAGGCCGGCCTCCGGGAGCTTGACGCTGCGGAGCCGCTCGCCGACGACGAGTTTGGCCTTGTCGCCGGCGATGAGGCCGACGATCAGCGCGAAGGCGGCGACGAAGAAGTCCGGGAACGAGTCGGTCAGGACCGTCCAGAACGGCGGGACCTCGTAGATCCGGGAGATGTTGAGCGCGATGGTCACCGCGCCGAAGTAGACGAACACCGCCGCGAGCGTCGAGACGATGCCGATGGTCGAGGTACCGAAGCGCCGGGCCGTCCGCTCGAAGGGCGTCCCCTCGACGGCCTCGCCGACGCCGGCATCCTTGAGGAAGGCCCGGACGTATCGCCAGACGCCGATGCTGACGAACACACCGACCAGCAGGATCAGCACGGAGACGAGGAAGGCCGTCTGCCGGGAGAAGATCCGGCGGACGAGTTGCGCCCAGTCGAGCCCCTGCGCGAGGATCATCAGTACTCCTCCGGATCGATCTCCAGGACGAGTTCGCCGCCCTTGAACGCGCGCACGAGGCCGTCGCTCTCCGAGAGGACGATGGCGACGGCGTTCGTGTCGCGGGTGATCGCGCCGGCGGCCATGTGGCGCGCCCCCAGTCCCTTGGGGATGTCCACGCCCTCCGCGGAGGGCTCGAGGTAGCGGTACGCGGAGACGATCTTGCCCGAGTCCGAGATGACGAAGGCGCCGTCGAGCCGGGAGAACTCCTTGAGCATCACGTTGACGATGGGATCGCCGACGTGGACGTGGGACTTCTCGAAGGGGTTGTACGACAGCGGCCGGGACTTGTTCATCACCTTCCCCGCGTCGCCGACGACGAACAGCGCGCCGACGGGCTTGCCCTTCTGCCCTTTCTTCCCCAGTTCGACCGCCACCTCGAACACGTCACGGATCACGGAGGGGTCGGCCCGCGAGTCGGCGAACAGGTCGTAGACGCCCGAGGGCGAGAACTCGCCGGTGTTGACACGCACTACGGCGTCGGCCGAGTCGGCGAACACGTCCAGCACGCACACCACGTCATCGCCCTCGTCGACGATGTCTCGCTCCAGCGCGCCCTCGATGCCGAACCTGACGCGACCCGCGAGGTCGGTGAAATCGAGTGGCAGTTCGACGAACGACGACGCTTCGACGGCGTTCTCCGGCCCGACGACGACTATATCGCCGTCGAACTCCTCGAAGCGTTCGTAGAGACCCGCGTTCGGCGAGAAGAGGAACGCGGCGTCCACGTCGTCGACGAGATCGCCCAGCAGGTCCCGCAAGGCAGTCATCCTCGAAAACGTCACCGCCGACACGCAAAGGCTTTGCGGGAGAGCCGACACGTGTGGGCCGCACGTCCGACGAATTCCTTCGTAGGGACCCTCATCGGACACGGGCGCCCCCGCGACCCAGCAACGGAGATGGGCCCCGCGACCCAGCAACGGAGATGGACCCCGCAACCCAGCAACGGAACTGACGCCCCCGCGACGCAGCGCGACGGGTCCACTCCCGGTTCGAGCGGGCGATCGGATCCCGTCGCGCGCTCGACGGCGGAGCGCCGGATGGACCGGATCGGCGCGGCCGGTTTCCGTATCGGCCGTCAGCCGGCGCTCGGATCGCAGACCCTAGTGGTACCGATCCATGGCGTCGTTGAGCGCGAGCCAGTAGGTCACGAGCGCGGCGGCGTGTCCCTCGTCGTCGGCGACGCGACGCGCGGTCGCCTTGTAGGCCTCGTGGACGACGCCGGCGAGCGGCAGCGCCGTGTCCCGCTCGTGGGCGAACTCGCGGGCGTAGCCGACGTCCTTGCGCCAGATCGCCAGTCCGCCCATGCCCTCGATGTCCTGGCCAAACTCGCCCGTGAAGTACTGCTCGAACATGTCGAACCCGAGAAAGTCGGTAAACAGCGTCGGGTCGACGCCGTTGTCGCGGACGAACTCCACGACTTCGGCGTCGATCGCGTGGTGGCCCGCGTAGCGCAACTGCAACCCCAGTTTGAAGATCGTCGCCTGCGGAATCGGCCCCACGCGAACGTGGTCGTCACAGACCACGTCGAGGACGTCGGCCGCCCGATCGTAGCGCTGTTCGGTGCCGCCGGCCATCACGTGATACCCCTCGTAGGGCGACCCGCCCGTGATCGGCGCCTCGAGGAAGTCCACACTCCGGTCGGCACACAGCTCTTCACAGGCCACCGAGGTGTCCGGGTGGGTCGTCGTGACGTCGATGACGAGGTCGCCGTCGTCCAGTCCCGCGAGCAGGCCGTCCGCGCCCTCCATCGTCGCCTCGACCTCGGGCGAACCGGGGACCGCCAGCAACACCACGTCCGAGGCCTCGGCCACGTCGCGGGGCGATCCGGCGGCCGTTGCGCCTTGCCGGGTCGCGTATGCGATCTGTTCGTCGTCGACGTCGAACACGGTCAGCGGGTACTCCGCCTCGCGCAGACGGTCGACGAGGAGCTTGCCGATGAAACCGACGCCGATCAAGCCGGTCGTGGTCATCACGCGGAGCGTCGGCCGCGCCCACTATAACTGTCGGACCGGCCCTGCAAGAGAGACGGGATGTGACCGGTGCCGACGGCGGTGACTGGTCTCTGTGCTCGCCGTCACTGCGTTGCCAGCGTGGGGCGGACGACGACTGCCGGTCAGCCCTTCCGGAACACCCGAACGGTGTCGCGCTTGGTCGGCTTCTCCAGTAGCTGGGTCAGCCCACGTTCCAGGAAGATTTCACGCCAGTCCCGGAAGTACAGCGGGAACTCGCCGTCGACGCAGGAGACGCCGGCCTCGGGGCCGCGGTCGGGGCTGTTGCCCTCGTTCTCGGCGGTGATAAGCAGGTCGTCGGTCACCCGGGCGACCTCCCCGAACACCCACTCGTCGTCGGGGTGTACGTGCTGCAGAGTCTCGACGGAGTACACCGCGTCGAAGGCGCCGTCGTCGAACTCGGGCAGCAGTTCCTCCAGGGGGCCGACGTGGAAGGTGCCCGTCGCGGCCAGAGCGGGGTAGTGATCCGCCATCACGTCGAACGCGTCGTCGTTGATGTCGATGCCGGTGAGGTTCTCGAACCCGCGCTCGCGGAGGTGATCGAGGTGCCGGCCGGAGCTACAGCCCAGTTCGAGGATTCTGGCGTCCTCGCTGGCGTAGTACTCCAGCGCGTCTGCGAGCACGTCGGTCACCTCGTTGGGACCGAGATGGGCGTAGTAGGCGGGGGAGAACCGCCCCGAGCGCTCGGCCCACTCGCGACGGTTGTCCTCTGGGTCCATACCGGTCCCTGGCAGCCCGAACGTAAAGCGACAACGGGACGGGATTGGAGACGGTGGACGGGACTGCAAAACAGGGACGGGACTGCAAAACAGGGACGGGACTGCAAAACAGGGACGGGACTGCAAAACAGGGACGGGGACTCCAAACCGAGACCGGGACTGTCCCGCGAGGAGCCCGCCGGGCCGACGGGTAGCTATTTGTGCGGGCCGACCCGAACGCCGGCATGGTTTCCGAACTCTTCGACCCCGAGCGCTGGGAGCCCATCGAGGGGCCCGGGTTCCGGGATATCACGTATCACCGCGCGACGGACGTGGGCGCCGTCCGCATCGCGTTCGACCGGCCCGAAGTCCGCAACGCCTTCCGCCCGGAGACGGTCGACGAACTGTCGGCGGCGCTCGACCACGCGAAGCGGCTCACGGACGTGGGCTGTGTCCTGCTGACCGGCAACGGCCCCTCCCCGAAGGACGGCGGGTGGGCCTTCTGCTCGGGTGGCGACCAGTCGAGCCGCGGCGAATCGGGCTACGAGTACGACGCCGCCCACGACTGGGAGGACCCCGTCAGCGAGGATCCGCCCGAGAACGTCGGCCGCCTGCACATCCTCGAGGTGCAGCGCCAGATCCGCCACCTCCCCAAGCCCGTCGTCGCCGTCGTCCCGGGGTGGGCGGTGGGCGGGGGCCACTCGCTGCACGTCGTCTGTGACCTGACGCTCGCCTCCCGCGAGCACGCGCAGTTCCTGCAGACCGATCCCGACGTGGCCTCCTTCGACGCCGGGTTCGGGTCGGCCTACCTCGCCCGTCAGATCGGCCAGAAGAAGGCCCGCGAGGTGTTCTTCCTCGGGAAGACCTACGACGCCTCGGAGGCCGCCGAGATGGGGATGGTCAACGAGGTCGTCGCCCACGAGGACCTCGAGGCGACGGCCCTGGAGTGGGCCGAGACGATCAATTCGAAGTCACCGACCGCCATCCGAATGTTGAAGTTCGGTTTCAACGCCATCGACGACGGGATGGTCGGCCAGCAGGTGTTCGCCGGCGAGGCCACCCGCCTGGGGTACATGACCGACGAGGCCGCCGAGGGACGGGACGCCTTCCTCGAGGGCCGCAAACCCGACTTCGACGAGTATCCCTGGCACTACTGAGGACCGATCACCGACAGTCGATCCCCAGTCGGTCGGCGAGCGCGAACGACTGCCCGTTCCTATAGAGAATCGAACAGATGCGACACAATCTTTAATTTGGGTTGTCTCTGTCTACCGGTATGGGCGAACAGATCGACGACGTGGTGATCGTGGGTGGCGGCGACGCCGGACTGCTGACAGCGCTCGGGCTCCGGAAGATGAATCCCGAGATATCGGTCTCCGTCGTCGACAACTTCGACGCCGACATCCCACGCGTCGGGAAAGCGACGTTCCGGGAGATCCTCCCCCTCCTACACGGGAGCCTCGACATCGACGAGCGGCGGTTCATCTCCGAGGTGAAGCCGGTGTGGAAAGCGACGGCGTACTTCCGTGACTGGTGTGGGTACCAGCCGTTCCACTACCCGTTCGATCCGGCGACGAAGTTCCCGAACCCACACGAGGCAAACACCTACGAGCAGTACTACCACTGGTACACGGAGCGGTACGCCGATCCGAACCACCTGACCATCGGCGAGGAGATCGCCGACCAGGGGAAGGCGCCGTGGTACTACGACCCGTCACAGGGGGCCTACGAGAAGTACTCGGAGATGGCCTACCACCTCGACACCGAACGGTTCAACACGTTCCTGCGGACGCTGTGTCGCGAGGAGGACGTCGCCCTGATCGACGACGTGGTCACCGAGGTCGAGACGACCGGGAACCACGTCGATCGGGTCCGCTCCGAGAGCCAGTCCTACGAGGCGGACCTGTACGTGGACGGCACCGGCTTCAACCGCCTCCTCAAGGGCAGGCAGGACACGCCGTTCACGGAGTTCGAGATCCCGCTGGACGCCGCCGTCACGACGCAGGTCGACCGGTCGCTGTCGGACATCGTGCCGGCGACGGTGCTTGACACGGGCGAGTACGGGTGGTTCTGGCAGATCGACACCTACGAGCAGCGCGACCTGGGGTACGTCTACGCCTCCGAGTACGTCTCGGACGAGGACGCCCGCGCGGAATTCGTCGAGCACTTCGACGAGGAGTACGGGCCCGACGACGTGGTGAAATACGACTTCGACTCGGGGTTTTACGAGCAAGCGCTCGCGGACAACTGCCTCGCGGTCGGGAACGCCGTCGGGTTCGTCGAACCGCTGCAGGCGCCCGCGCTGACGACCCACGCGAAGGCGGCCGTCCAGCTGGGCTCGCTGCTGTCGGCGCACAACCGGGTCCTCGACGGCGCCGTCCGCGACGCGTTCAACGCCTGGATGACCGACACCTGGAACTCGATCTACGACTTCATCAGCATCCACTACGCCTTCTCGTCGGGCGACAACGAGTTCTGGGAGGCGATGCAGTCGATCGATCTGCGCCCGCGGACGCGACTCCTGATCGACGAGTACGACCGCGCCGGGATCGACCGCAACGTCGACCCGACGACCAAGGAGACGGGCCACTCCTCGTTCGAGATCTTCCACCCGATGGCGTTCTACATCGTCATGCGCCACATGGGCGCCACGTCCTCGTTCTACGAGGAACACCCGGCGACGGTCACCGACGAGTTCCGGGAGTTCAAGGACGACCTCGACCAGGCGACGACGGACCACGTCGACGACTTCATCACGCACGAGGAGATGTACAAGGGCGTCGTCGACGCCTGGTGATCGGCGAGTTTCGAAGCTCGCGCTCCGCGGATGGGAACTTTGACACGGGTCGGGCCCCACGTCCTCGCTAATGTCGACGGCCGACGCACAGGTGTCGCGACGCGAGGCGTGGCTGATGGCCGCCCGGCCACAGACGCTGCCGGCGGGGGCCTCCCCGGTGATCGTCGGGACGGGGCTGGCGCTCCACGACGGCGTCTTCGCCGCCCTTCCGGCGGTGGCGGCGCTGGTGGGCGCGTTGCTCATCCAGGTCGGGACGAACTTCGCCAACGACTACTACGACGCGGTGAAGGGCGCCGACGACGCCGACCGCGATGGGTTCACCCGGGTGACCGCCGGCGGCCTCATCGCCCCGGAGCGGGTCAGGCGGGCGATGGTGGCGACCTACGCGCTGGCGATGGTCGTCGGCCTGTACCTGGTGTGGGTCGGCGGCGTCCCGATCCTGCTCGTCGGCCTCTCGTCGATCCTCGCGGGCGTCCTCTACACCGGCGGGCCCTACCCCTACGGCTACCGCGGCCTGGGGGACCTGTTCGTGTTCGTCTACTTCGGCGTCGTCGCGGTGACCGGCACCTACTACGTCCAGGCCGTCGCGACCGGGGCGGCCGGCCCGCTCCCGACGTGGGTGCCCCCGGGGACGGTGCCGGCGGCCGCGCTGGTCGCCAGCCTCCCCGCCGCCGGCCTCTCGACGACGATCCTGGTCGTGAACAACATCCGGGACAGGGAGAGCGACGCCGCCGCCGGCAAGCGGACGCTGGCCGTGCTGCTGGGCTATCGCTGGAGTCGCGTCGAGTTCCTGGCGCTGGCCGGGATGGCCTACGTCGTGCCCGCCGTGTTCGCGCTCGATCCCGTCTACGGCCTGCCGGCGCTCGCGCCCCTGCTCTCCATGCCCCTGGCCGCGCTGGTCGCGCGCACCGTCCTCGAACGCACCGACGGCGAGGCGCTGAACCCCGCGCTCGAGCGGACCGGACAGACGCTGTTCGCCCACTCGGTGCTGTTCGCGGTAGGGCTGGCGGTCGCCCCGCTATGACGCTCGCGTTCGCCCCGTTCGCGCTCGACCTCGCAGCCCCGCTCTCGACGGCCGCGGGCGACATCGAGCGACGCGAGGGCTTTCTCGTGCGGGTCGATCACCGCGGCGTGACCGGCGTCGGGGAAGCCACGCCGCTCCCGGGCTGGACCGAGTCGCTCGCGGCGTGTGAGACCGCGCTGGAGACGGCCGCGGGCGCCGCGCGCGAGGGGGCCCGCGGGGCGCTCCTCGAACTCGACGCCGGGAGCGTGCCCGCGGCGCGCTGTGGGGTGGCGACGGCGCTTCTCGACGCCGACGCCCGCGCGGAGGGCGTCCCCCTCCACGAGTGGCTGGACGACGGCGCACACCCGGGGCGCGTCCCCGTGAATGCGACCCTCGGGGACGGCGATCCCGGGGAGACCGCCGCCGCCGCGAGCGCGGCCGTCGAGGCGGGCTTCGAGTGCCTGAAGGTGAAGGTCGGCGCCCGTCCGATCCCGTCCGACCGCGAGCGCCTGACCGCGATCCGGGAGGCCGTCGGCGACGGCGTGACGCTCCGCGCGGACGCCAACGGCGCGTGGTCCCGCGGGGAGGCCGAGCGCGCGCTCGACGCGCTGGCCGACGCCGGGGTGACCCTGGTCGAGCAACCCCTGGCTCCCGAGGACCTGGCGGGCCACGCCGACCTGCGCGGGCGCGGCGTCGAGATCGCGCTGGACGAGGCGCTGGCGGTCCACGACGCCGCGACCGTCCTCGATGCGGACGCCGCCGACGCCCTGGTCCTGAAGCCGATGGTCCTGGGCGGGCCGGGCGACGCCCACACGATCGCTCGCCGGGCCCGCGAGCGGGGAATCGAACCGATCGTGACCACGACCGTCGACGGCGTGGTCGCCCGGACTGCCGCGGTCCACGTCGCCGCCGCGACTCCGGACGTGCGCCCCTGCGGCCTGGCGACCGGCGACCTGCTGGCGTCGGACCTCGGTCCGGACCCGGCCCCCGTCGCGGACGGCGCAATCGCGGTACCGCAGGATCCCGGCCTCGGCATCGACCCGTCGGAGGTGGAGCCGTGACGGGCGATGACGGATCGCTTCCGGGTCCCGCGGCGTGGCCGCTCGCGGACGCGCCGGCCCTCTCGCTGGCCGCGGCGTTCGACCGGCGGGTCGATGCCACGCCCGATCGGACTGCCGTGATCGACGCCGACGCGGGCGAGTCCTGGACCTACGCGACGTTCGCCGACCGCGTCGCTGCCCGGCGGGCCGCTCTTCCCGCCCTCGAACCCGGGGCGCAGATCGGGACGCTGCTGGGGACCGGCGTCCCCTTCGCGGCGACGGCGCTGGCGACGTGGCGCGCCGGGGCCACGCTGGTGGCGCTGAACGTCCGCCTGGACGAGGCGACGCTGGCCGACCAGGCCGCCCGCGCGGCGCTCGACTGCCTGGTCTGTGCGCCGGGTACCCGCGAGACCGCCCGCGCGGTCGCTCCCGACGGGGTGTCGATCGTCTCGAAAGCGGCCGACGGCGCGCGCGAACCCCGAGCGAGGGCCGAGCGGAGCGACGACGACGAGCACCTCGTGCTGTTCACCTCGGGGACGACGGGGCGACCGAAGGGCGTGCGCCTGACCGCGCGCAACCTCGTCGCGAGCGCGAACGCCTCCGCGGACCGCCTCGGCGTCGCGTCGGGCGACCGCTGGCTGATCCCCCTGCCGATGTATCACATGGGCGGGCTCTCGCCGCTGGTGCGCTCGACGCTGTACGGGACGACGACCGTGCTCCAGGGCGAGTTCGACGTAGACCGCACCGCGGCGGTCATCGAGGCGCGCTCGATCACCGGCGTCTCGCTCGTCCCGACGATGCTCCGACGGTTGCTCGACGCGGGCTGGTCGCCCCCCGACCGCCTGCGGTTCGTGCTGCTCGGCGGCGGGCCCGCCCCCGAGGCGCTGATCGAGCGCTGCGAGACGCGGGGCGTCCCGGTCTGTCCCACCTACGGCGCGACCGAGACGGCCTCGCAGGTGGCGACCGCCACGCCCGCGGAAGCGTTCGAACACCGGGGGACGGTCGGCCGGCCGCTCGCGGGCACCGACGTCGCGCTGGTCGACCCCGACGGTGGCCCCGTCCGAACGGGGAACGCGGGCGAACTCGTCGTTGACGGCCCGACCGTCTCGCCCGGGTATCTCGACGACGGGGCGACGGCATCGGCCTTCGACGCGCGGGGATTTCACACGGGGGACCTCGCCCGGCGGGACGACGCGGGGCGCCTCTGGATTCTCGGGCGCGTCGACGACATGATCGTCACCGGCGGCGAGAACGTCCGCCCGGCCCGCGTGGCCGACGTGATCCTGGCTCACGACGCCGTCGCGGACGCGGCCGTCGTGGGCGTCCCCGACGAGGAGTGGGGCGAGCGCGTGGCGGCGCTGGTCGTCCCCGCCGAGAGGGGACTCGAGACGGCCGCGATCCGGGACTGGTGCCGGGAGCGACTCGCCGACTACGAGGTCCCCAAGACCGTCCGCGCGGTCGAGTCGGTCCCGCGGACCGCCTCGGGGACGGTCGACCGCGAGCGCGCCCGAGAGATGGCGACCCGATGACCGAGGCCGTCGCGACGAGAGCCGTTTGGTCTCGACGACGAGCCGTCGCATTTTCGGCGACGAGTCGTTGGATCTCGACAACGAGCCGTCGCGTTTCGACGACTGGCCGCGGCGTTTAATCGGCTCGCCGCCCTACGACGACGCGTGTGCACACTGCTCCTCGCCTGGCAGGTCTTCGAGGACGCGCCGCTGGCCGTCGCGGCCAACCGCGACGAGCGGCTCGACCGACCCTCGACGCCGCCGGCCGTGCGCGACTGGGATGCGCGGGTCTTGGCGCCGGCCGACGCCGAGGCCGACGGCACCTGGATCGGCTACAACGAGCACGGCGTGTTCGTCGCGATCACGAACCGCTGGGTCGACGCCGATCTCGCGGCCGAGCGCTCGCGGGGCCTGCTCGTCCGGGACGCGCTCGGCCACGAGAGCGCCGAGGACGCCGCCCGCGCCGTCGAGCGCGCGGTCCGCGAGCACGAGTACGCGGGGTTCAACCTCGTCGTGGCCGACGCCGACGCCGCGGTGTACCTCGAGTGGGACGGCCTGCTCGCCGTTCGCACCCTCGAGCCCGGCGTCCACGTCGTCGTCAACGTCGGCGCGGACGGGGACTACCGGATCCCGTCGGCCCGGCCCGACGTGGGCGAGCAGCAGGCCGAGAACGCCGGGCGCGTCCGGGCGGCCCTCCAGCCCGAACCCGGCGAGGCGGCCCGGGACTGGCTCGACCGCGCGGCCGCGGTGATCGGGGACCACGAGTACGGCGTCTGCGTCCACGGCGACGGGTACGGCACCCGCTCGTCGTCGCTCCTGCTGGTCGAAACGCGCCCGGACGCGCCCGACGCCGTCACCTACGAGTTCGCGGACGGCCCGCCCTGCGAGACCGACTACGAGCCGGTCGAAGGTCAGTTTTAAGCGCCCGAGCACCGGAAGAGGAAGCATGAGTACTGCAGCCAGCGAGGAGGAGCTCTCGGAGGACGAGCGGCGGGGGCTGGAACTCATCCGCGAGTCCGGCGGGATCCACCAGAGCGACTTCTGGAAGGAACTGGACGTCTCCTCGCGCAAGGGGAGCCGGATCGTCGACGCGCTGGCGGATCGGGACCTGATCCAGCGCGAAGAGACGGTGTACGAGGGACACAACACCTACTACCTGACGCCCGCCGCGCGCGACCTGGAGTTCTCCCTGCTGATGGCGGGGGACATGCTCTCGCCGTTCATCGGCGACGAGGAGATCGATCCCCGGAGCGACGCCTTCTCCCAGTGGGTCATGAACCTCGCCTACGAGGAGTGACTCGCCCGTTCTCGCGGTTCGCTGGTTCCCGGTAGCGACCGCAGTTCAGCTCGCGAGCGGAGAGAACAGCGGGGGTTAGTCCTCGAGCGCGTCGGCGATGCGGTCGAGCGTCCGCCGGATGTCGTGGACCTCGTCGCGGAGCTTCCGGACCTCGCGGGTAAGTTCCTCGTTGCCGCTCTCCTCCTCGGGACCGCGGCCGCCGGGCCCGCCGGGGCCACCGCCCATACCGGGGCCGCCGCCACCGCCCATCATCCCGCCCATCATCTGCGCGAAGGGGTTGCCGCCCATGCCGCCGGGGCCGCCGCCACCGCCCATCATCTCCTCCATGCGCTCCTCGCGGCTCATCTCCTCGCCCTCGCCTTCCTCGCGGGCATCGGCGCGCTCCTGTCGGATCTCCTCGACGCGCTCGCGGAAGGACTTCCCCTCGTCCTCGCCGTCGCCGGCGTCGGCCTCGGTCTCCGGTGCGTCCTCGGGTTCCGGTGCGTCCTCGGGTTCCGATGCGTCCTCGGTCTCCTCTGGTTCGTCGTCTGCCATACCTCCGCGTTCCCGTTGCCCGCGGAAAAGGGTTGTCGTCTCGGGAACCCGCTCATACGGATTATTGCGAGTCACTCCCGTCTCGACCGCACGGCGTCGTGCGGTCGGACCGATACACCGTCGCAATAATCCGGATCACCCGAACGCGCCGAGGCTCGACTGGCGGTCCCGGTCGGGCGGGCCCCGGGTCAGTTCGCACCCGATCAGGTCACGCGCGTTGACGGCGTAGACGGTCTCGCCCGCCCGGATGACGAGCACCTTCCCCTTCGTGCCGACGACGGTGCCAGCGGCCATCGTCTCGCTGACGGGCCGGTCGACCAGATCGAGGCCGTAGTCGAAGGCGAACGTCTCGATGGGGTCGCGGTCCGCCAGCAGGGCCGACCACGCCCCGTCGTCGACCGTCCGGTGGAGGCCGTCGATCTTCTCGGGGACGCGCACGCGGTCGCCCACCTCGCGAGCGATGTCGGCCTCGATCTGTCGGGCGATCCGGCCGTCGGCGACCGTCCGGAGGTGTGCCGCGCGGTCGGCCCCCTGCTCGCGGAGGCGCCGCTCGAGTCGCCACGATCGGGTGACCCCGACCTTGAACGTGTCCGGGGCGAACGCCGCGAGATAGACGGCGTGTTCCTCGCGACAGGACTCGAGCGGCAGGGCACAGTCGCCACGGCACCGCGCACAGGGCCAGCGGTCGGTGTGGATCTCACAGTGTGGCGCGCGCCCGGCCGGACAGCGCTCGTGGCGGTCGCCGTCGAGCACCCCCGCGCAGTGGCGCTCGCCGAGCGTGTAGGCCAGTTCCGACCCGGGGGTCAGCGACACCCGCTCGACCGCGCCGTCCTCGGCCACCAGCAGGTCGGCGGCGTCCTCGACGGCCGGACGGTATCCGACGATCTGCACGCGCCGGCGTAGGCCGGTGCGGGCGAAAAGCGTATCGGCCCGGTGAGAGCGGGACACCCATTTTTGTGCCCACCCTGCGAACGACTCGCACATGGCGGAGCTCACACTGTCCAGTCCGGCCTTCGAGGACGGGGAGCCGATCCCGCGACAGCACGGCTACACAGCGGACAACACGAACCCGCCGCTCGTCATCGAGAACGTGCCCGAGGGGACGAAGTCGCTGCTGCTCATCGTCGACGATCCCGACGCGCGCGAACCCGCGGGGAAGGTCTGGGACCACTGGCTCGTCTGGAACATCCCGCCCGACACGACCGAGATCGCAGCGGGAGAGACACCCGCCGGCGCCACCGAGGGGCAAAACGACTTCGGCGAGCGGGGCTGGGGGGGCCCGAACCCGCCGGACCGCGAGCACACCTACCGGTTCCTGCTGTACGCGCTCGACACCGAGGTCGACCTCCAGTCGGGTGCGCGCAAGGACGACGCCTACGACGCCGCCGAGGGCCACGTGCTGGGCAAGGCCCACCTCGAAGGGACGTACGCGCCCTGAGGTCGAGACGGGCGTGACTCGCGACAGGTATCAGGTCGTCACGCGCACGTCGCCGAAGACGGCGACGCCCGAGAGAACGAGGTCGGGCGTCTCCTTTCGCGGCGGCCGATCGTCGCGCTCGTCGGTCGTGTGGCCGAAGATCCCCACCGTGTCCGTCGCCACGTCCCACTCGGGCGGCACGCGCACGGTAACGTCCCCGAACACCGCGAGGGCGTCCATCTCGACCGGCGGGGCAACGTCCCGGCGCAGGTCGGCGGTGACGCTCCCGAACACGGCCGTCGCCTCGCCCTCGTGCGCGCCGGCGCCGGGCGCCCGGTCGACGCTCGTGGTGACCGACACGAGTTCGAAGCTGTCGCCCCGGACGGACACCGCTCGGCGGTTTCGACGCCCCAGGACGATAGAGAGGCCGAGCAGTACGAGCACCGCCGGCCAGAACGACCAGGCCTCCGCCTCGGTCAGGCGGCCCAGTTCCACCAGTTGCCACAGCACGCCGGTCAGCACGAGCAGGAGCGGCCAGAACAGTTTCCGCAGGCGGTGCTCGACGAGCGACCACAGGCCCCACAGGATCAGCAGCGACGGGAGGTACGTCCAGAGGCTCCCGAAGTCGTAGAGACCGACGTTGTCTCCGAGCAGGACGACGCCCACGACCACGAGCAGGCCGCCCAGCAGCCAGCGGGAACGACGTGACATGTACAGGCGTTCGACACGTCAGAAGTTAGGTCTGTCGGCGACCCCCGCGTCAATCAGGGCGACTCGGCCACCAGTTCCCGCGTCGCCCGGCGGACGGCCTCGTCACTGGCGAGTTCGGGTTCGAACCCGAGCGCGGACAGTTTCTCGATGGAGAGACGCATTCGGGGCACGTCGCCCACCCAGCCGCGGTCCCCGCCGGTGAACTCGTAGGCCGGGTCGAGTCCCAGTTCCTCGCTCACGATGTCCGCGATGGCCGTCACCGAGGTCGTCGTGCGCGTCCCGAGGTTGTACACGTTGTGGGCGGCCTCGGCGCGTTCGACGACGTGACACATCGCCGTCACGCAGTCGGTGACGTGCATGTACGACTTCTCCTGGCGGCCGTCCCCGAGGATGGTCAGGGAATCGGGGTCCTCGCGCAGTTTCTCGACGAAGTCGGGGATCACCGCCCCGGCCTGGAGGCGCGGGCCGACGATGTTGGCGAAACGGAACACCCACGTCCGGAAGCCGTGGCTGTGGGCGTACACCGAGAGCAGGGCCTCCTCCGCGAGTTTCGAGGCGCCGTAGACGCTGATGGGTTCCAGCGGCGCGTAGTCCTCCGGCGTCGGCCGCGGGGCCTCGCCGTATACCGTCGAGGAGGAGGTAAACGCCAGGCGGTCGACGGCCGTCTCGTCCATCCGATCGAGCAGGCCCTCGGTGAGGGCGTTGTTGGCGTGGAACTGCGCGATGTCGTCGGCGGCGGCGTCCTTGTCGGCCGCGAGGTGAAAGACCGCGTCCAGATCCTCGGTGACGGCCTCGGACAACACATCGGGGTCCGTCAGGTCGCCCTCGATCAGTGTCGCCGCCCCGGGCACCCAGTCGGCGTCGCCGTTCGAGCAGTCGTCGACGACGCGGACCTCGTTGTCCTCGACCAGTCGCTCGACGAGGTGCGAGCCGATGAACCCTGCGCCCCCCGTCACCAGCAGGCGCTTGCCGGACAGTTCCATGCGACGCCGGTCGGCCGGCCCGGGCAAGTGCGTTCCGGTCGCGCGGTCGTCCCGAACGACATTTAAGCCGTCCCCGCCCAGGGTGGCACAATGCGCGTCTCACGTCGCGGGTTCCTCGCGCTCGGTGGGGCCGCCGTCGCGGGGACGGCCGGCTGTCTCGGTGGCGACAGCGGGGACGCTCCCGACGGCCCGGTCGCGACGGCGCCGGTCCCCGACGGCCCCGGCCAGTACACCTACGCCACGATGGGGCACGCGGACGCGCCGGTGGTGGCGACCTACATCGGCAACTGGAAGTGCCCCTACTGCGCCCGGTTCTCGACCGGGAACTTCGCGGACGTCGTGACCGAGTACGTCGAACCGGGCGACCTCGCGGTGCAGTTCCGCGCGCTGGCCTACATCGGAAACCAGGCGTTTCTCGGTCCTGACGCCCCGCGCGCGGCCCGGGCGGGCCTGGCAGTCTGGCACGCCGACCCGGACTCCTACTGGGCCTTCCACGAGTACGTGATGTCGAACCAGCCCTCCGAGCGCCGGCAGTGGGCGACGACCGACCGCCTGGTCTCGATGGCCGACAGCGCCGGTGTGAGCGACACCGAGGCCGTCCGTTCGGCCGTGGAGAACGGCGACTACCAGGCGCCGGTCCGGCAGACGGCCCGGGTTGCCGCCAGTGCCGGCGTCGACTCGACGCCGGCGTTCGCGGTGGGCGGCCAGATGGTCAACCCGCTCCAGACGGATCAGTTGACGTCGGCCATCGAGTCCGCCATCGAAAGCGCCTAACGCCGCGAGCGTCTCCCCGGAGCCATGCAGGGCGAACCCGAGGTCGCGGTCCTGCGACTCGGCCACCGGCCGGGCCGCGACGAGCGCATGACGACCCACGTCGGCCTGACGGCGCGGGCGCTGGGGGCCGACCGCCTCGTGCTGGCCGGCGAGGGCGCCAGCCGCGCCGCCACCGTCCGGGACATCACCGACCGCTTCGGCGGCCCCTTCACGGTCGAGACGACGGAGTCCCCCCGAGCGGTCATCCGGTCGTTCGAGGGGCGGGTGGTTCACCTGACGATGTACGGCGAACCCGTACAGGAGATGGCCGGGCCGATCCGCGAGGCCCACGCCGAGGCGCCTCTGCTGGTGGTGGTCGGCGCGGAGAAGGTCCCCTTCGAGGTGTACGAGGCCGCCGACTGGAACGTCGGGGTCACGAACCAGCCCCACTCCGAGGTGGCGTCGCTGGCCGTCTTCCTCGACCGCCTGTTCGAGGGCCGGGAACTCGACCGCGAGTGGGTCGACGCCGAGAAGACGGTCGTCCCGCGGGCGACCGGGAAGCGCGTCGTCGACGCCGATGACGGCGAGAGCGGCGGTGCCGAGGGGAGATAGCGAACGCGACCGGCAGGAGCGAAGACGGCGCGTAGGCGGCGCTACTCGGATTCGGGCGGTTCGGGGACGTGATGGTTGTCCCACTCGCGGGCGTCGCGATCCGGGCGCGCGGCCCAGGTGACGGCGTCCGCGAGCACGTCCCGGATCTCCGCCTCGTGGAAGACGGGGTAGGTCTCGTGGCCGGGCCGGAAGTAGAAGATGCGACCGCTCCCACGGCGGTAGCAACAGCCCGAGCGAAACACTTCGCCTCCCTCGAACCACGAGACGAACACGAGTTCGTCCGGCTCCGGAATCCCGAACGGTTCGCCGTAGGTCTCGGCCTGCGGGCGGATCAGGGGCCCGTCGAGGCTCCGGGCGACGGGGTGGTCGGGATCGACCGGCCACACGCGCTCGCGCTCGTCGGCCTCGCGCCACTGGACGGTGCAGGGCGTCCCCGTGAGGCGGCGGAACGGCTTCGAGAAGTGCGCCGAGTGCAGGGGGAGAAATCCCATCCCGTCCTGGACGCGGTCGACCACGCGGTCGACGACCTCGTCGGCGACCTCGTCGTGGGCCATGTGCCCCCACCAGACCAGCACGTCCGTCTCCGCGAGGACCTCCGGGGGGAGGCCGTGCTCGGGGTCGTCGAGGGTGGCCGTCCGGACCTCGTGGCCCCGCCGTTCGAGGCCGTCGGCGATGGCCTCGTGGATGCCGTCGGGGTACACCTCGGCGACGGCGTCGCTCTCTCGCTCGTGGCGGTACTCGTTCCAGACCGTGACGCGTGCCATGACCGCTCCTGGCGCGGCGGGGTGTAAAGCCCTGCGGACGGCCGCAGACGTAAAAACTTAACCGCGCGACGGTCCGTACCTAGGACAATGGCTTTTGAGGAACTCCTGGAGGACCCCGTCATACAGAAGTACCTCCACGAACTGGTCGGACCGAAGGGGATGCCGGTCGCGGCCGCCCCGCCGGACGGCGAGGTGACCGACGAGGAACTGGCCGAGGAACTCGGCCTCGAACTCAACGACGTGCGCCGCGCGCTGTTCATCCTCTACGAGAACGACCTGGCGACCTACCGGCGCCTGCGCGACGAGGACTCGGGGTGGCTCACCTACCTCTGGACCTTCCAGTACGACAACATCCCCGAGCAACTCGAGGAGGAGATGGAGCGACTGCTCGAGGCGCTCGAGGAGCGCCGCGCCTACGAGCAGGACAACGAGTTCTACCTCTGTGAGGTGTGTGGCATCCGCTTCGAGTTCGACGAGGCAATGGAGTTCGGCTTCGAGTGCCCGGAGTGTGGCTCGCAGGTCGAGGCCATGGAGAACACCCGCCTCGTCGAGGCGATGGACCGACGCATCGCGGAGCTGCGTGACGAACTGAACGTCGAGGCGGCCGAGGCCTGATGGTCGTCCTCGCAACCAAGATATACGTCGAGGGGGCGGCCCGCGAGCGGACGCTCGACGGCCTCCGCTCGCTGGTCGCCGACCGGCTCGGCGACCTCGACGTGGAGTACACCGCCGGCGTCCGCGAGGACGGATTCCCGTCGGTGACGCTGTCCGGCCCCGACGAGACGGCCGCGCGGAACCTGCTCGCCGAGGAGTTCGGGGAACTGACGACGGACCGCACCGCCGGCGAGGAGTACGTCGGCACCCTCGAGGCCTGGGACGAGGACGGGTTCGTCCTCGACGTGGGGTTCGGCGAGACGGTCCGGATCCCGGCCGCCGAACTGGGGCTCGGTCCGGGCGACCCGAGCCAGGTCAGGACCCGGTTCGGGCTGGTCCAGCACGTCCCGTTGCGGTTCGTCGCCGGTGATCCGCCCCGCCTCTCGGACGCCGAGCGCGACCGCCTCTTCGAGTGGCAGCGCGGGGACGGCCGCGTGAACGTCAACAGCGCGACCCGCTCGGAGGTGCGGGCGACCGTGAATCGGGCCGGCCACGCGCGGGACATCGTCACGGTGGAACGGCTGGGCCTGCTGGAACAGAGTATCGTCTGTCGCGACGGGACCGACCCGCCGGGGCTGCTGGCGAGCATCGGCGAGCATCTGCCGGCGGAACTGCTCTGTGTCGTCCCATGAAGCGGCGCGCGCTCGCGCTCGGCCTGCTCGCGGTACTGGTGGTGCTTGCCGGCTGTAGCGCCGGCGAACCCGATCCGCAGCAGTTGAACGCGAACGCCACCTACGACTGGTCGGGCAACGTCACGGCCCGGATCACGGTCAACACCTCCACGTTCACCGCCGTCTATCGGCTCGACGAGCACAACGGGTCCACGGTCGAGGCCTACTCCCGTGACGCCCTCGGCACCGAGGCGCCCCTGCGGATCAGCGGCCTGCGCTACCGCTACCCCAACGGGACCGTGGTGACGACGGCCAACTCCACCATGTCGGCTACCGTCGAGAACCGGCGGACGGTCGTCCACCTCCCGGTCAACGGCTCCGGGCAACTCGCCTTCACCGCCAGCCGGCACGGGAAGTCCTTCGGACTCCCGGTGTTCGTCGAGGGCTCTTACGACGTGGCGCTCCCCCGCGGGGCCCGCGTCGGCCTCCCCCTCCTCTCGCAGGTGAGCCCGCCGGGGTGGTCCGGGTCCGTCCACGGCGCCCGGCAGACCGTCCACTGGGACTCGGTCGACGCCCGAAGCCTCAGCCTCCGGTGGTACCTCCAGCGGGACCTGCTCCTGTTCGCGACGCTGCTCGCGGGGCTGCTGGTCGTCGGGAGCGGCGGCGCGTTCTACTACTACCGCCAGATCAAGCGCCTCGAACGCCAGCGCGACGAGGTCGGCCTGGACGTGGACACCGAGGACGACGATCTGGGGGACGGCGGACCGCCGCCCGGCATGCGCTGACCGACGCCCCCGGGGTCGAAGAGGTCACCCGACGGCATCCTTTTCCCCGCGGCGAGCCTGCGTCCGGACATGCCCGTCGAATCCGACGACGAACTCCGTGCGATCCTCGAACACGACGTGATCGCGGTAGTGGGCTGCTCGACGACCCCGGGGAAGGCGGCCCACGACATCCCGGCGTATCTACAGGACCACGGCTACGAGGTCGTTCCGGTCAACCCCTTCGCCGACGAGGTGCTGGGCGAGCGTGCCTACGACTCGCTGGCCGAGATCGACCGCGAGATCGACGTGGTCGACGTGTTCCGGCCCAGCGAGGAGACCCCCGACATCGTCGAGGCGGCGCTGGCCCGCGAGGACGTGAAGGCGATCTGGCTCCAGCTCGGCATCGCGAACGACGAGGCCGCGGCCGCCGCGGCGGCCGCCGGGGTTCCCTTCGTTCAGGACCGCTGCATGAAAGTCGAACACCAGCGGCTGTTCTGAGAACGGGACCGATTCCTGTCAAGCCGCATCAATCGTCGGCCGCCGTCTCGCTATCATCGTCGGTCCCCGTCTCAGCGTCCCCGTCGGCCGCCGCGTCGGCGTCCTCGTTGGCCCCACTCTGTCCGTCACCGTCGGCCCCCGTCTCTCCGTCCTCGACGGCCGCGTCGTCCGCCCCCTCGTCCAGTTCCGCGACGATCGACTCGGTGTCGAGGTTCTGCTCGGCCGCGACGGCCTCGAGGATCGCACGCTGCTCGCGGAGTTCGACTTCCATCTCGTCTACCTGCGCGCCGGTCTCCTCGACGGTGTCCCGGAGCGACTGGAGCTGCTCGCGCATCTCGTTCATCCGCGTGTACAGTTTCTCGGCCACGTCGCTGAGCTTCTGGATCTTCTTCGCCGTGCCTCCCAGGTTCATGGGGGGCCGTTCGAGACCCGGCCTTGTGGCCGTTTCGGCTCCCTTTAAGCGGCCCGGGGGCACACGCTCCCACATGGATTACAGGCTGCCGCCGACGATCGGACTCGTCGCAGCAGTGGCGTACCTGGTCGTGCTGGGCGCCCCTTACGTCGTCGCGCCGGTGAGTCAGGTCGGTGCCTACTACGGGTCCGGAGCGGTCAGCGCGCTCGTCCCCGCCCTGTTCGCGGTCGTCGCGCTGATCGTCATGGCCGCCGGTCGTCAGGAGCGCACCGCCCCGGACTTCGCCGCCGGCGTGGCGCTGGTCGTGGGCCTGTTCACGGTGTTGCTGTCCGCGCTGTGGGCGCTCACGGTCCGTCCTGACGTAATCACGTTCGGGTCGCTCGCGGTGTATCACCGCTGGGTGCTGGTCGCCGTCTCGCTCGTGTTGCCGGCTGCGGCGGTGCTGTACGCGCGGACGCTCGGACTGTTCTGAGACGCCGGGGTCGCAATACTCGGCGTCAGGACTGCGATAGCGCGGCGTGATCGCCGGACCGCATCGGCTCCGACTCCGAAAGGCCCTTATGGAGTCCCGGCGGAGAGTAAGACGGACTAGGCTGGGGGGTTAGGCCCCCCTCCCACGCCCGCAGTATGGTCTTCAGCGGGAGCCGAATTCGGGGGCGTCCGGTCCGCCGGGCGCGGGCCCCGTAAGCCAACGTCGAAGCCTCGTCCTGCGGGGGCGGCGGTCCACGAGCGTGTGCCTGCAGGGGCGCACGAGCGTGGTTCGTCGCGGGCACTCCGCCAGGCGCGGAAGCGAGCAGCGGACCCGCGGACACCCGTCGCTCGCAGGGCCGCGGGGTGGAGGAGGCGAACGGGACTACCCGCGTCCGAACGCCGGGCAATCCCGGTGTCCGTCCATTCATACCTGCCATTTTTCGCGCTCGGGTGCGCTCCGCGCACCGGTCGCACAACGGTCCGGATCGACAGACCACGAGCCGACGGTCAGCGCCGCCGGCGCTCGTCGGGTACGTGGTCCGCCTGTTCGCTAGGTACGTGGTCCGCTCGCCCACTCGGTCGGTCCCGTCACCCCCGATTCGCCTCGAACCACTCGACGGCGAAGTCAACGAGCGCTCGCTGGTCGACGCGTTTCGCGGTAGTGACGCCGACCTCGCCGGTCGTGAACGCCCCGGGGCGTGCGCGCTCGAACGCCGCCCCACAGGCGGGAAAGTCGCCGTCGTCGATAGCGAGGTCCTCCCACTCGACCCACTCGCGGTCCCCGTCGACCAGCACCGCGCCGGCCTGTCTCTCGGTCGCGATGTCGACGTCGGCGCGGTACTCCGCGAGGTGCAGCGAGGTGTTGGTCGCGTGGGTCGTCCCGAGAAAGAGGACGGACCCGTCGCGGTCGTACACTCGCGCCAGCGGCGAGGACTCCCCCAGGGAGTGGTCCAGCGAGTGGCCCTCAGTGACGAACGCGGCGTCCGAACCCCACGCGGCAAAGGAGTGCTGGGGGTGGTCGCTCCGGCGCACGCCCGGACAGGAGCGAAAGCACTCGGCGATCGCTCCGACCCCCTGCGTCGGCGTGACCTCGGGACGGTACGGCGGCATCTGCTCGCGGACCGTCTCGTACCACGACGGCGGCACCGGCGGGGGAACGCGGGTCGAGAACGGCGCGCCTGCCGCACCGCAGGCGAGCGGATTCACCGTACGAGCGGGCAGTGTCGTCGCCAGCCACCAGACCGCGACCGGGCCGCGAGCCGACGCGTCACGTCGACGGCCGGCGAAAACAGCGGTCGCTAGTCCTCGGCGGGTTCCGCGAGGCCCCGGACGTTCGAGAGTTCGAGGCCGCCGCCGATAGTGCGGTTCGGGTAGGGGATGTCGATGCCCTCCTCGTCGAAGCGCTCCTTGACGGCCTGGACGTACTCACCGCGGGTCTTCACGAAGTCCGAGCGCGATGGATCGGCGATCCAGACGCGGGACTGCAGGCCCACCGAGGAGTCGCCGAGTTCCACCAGGCGGACCGAGGGTGCCGGGTCGTCAAGAATCTCCGCGTTGTTCTCGGCCTCCTCGAGGATGATCTCGGTCGCGGCGTCGATGTCGTCGTCGTAGCCGATGCCGAACACGAACTTCAGGCGGAGCCGGTCCTTGGCGACGGGATTCTTGACGACGCCGTCGGTCAGGGCGGAGTTGGGCACCGTCAGCAGTTCGTTGTCGAAGGTGCGGACCCGCGAGACGCGCAGCGAGATGTCCTCGACGACGCCGGCGTTGTCGTCCCACTCGATCCAGTCGCCGATGCGGAACGGCTTGTCCGTGTAGATGAACACGCCCGAGACGAAGTTCTTGATGACGTCCTGCATCGCGAAGCCGATGGCGAGCGTCGCGGCCGCGGCGATGGTCGCCAGCGACTGGAGGAAGCTCGGGAAGCCAGCGGCGCCGAACGCGGCCGTCAGCGCGACGAACACGAGGCCGAAGCGGGTGATCTTGTTCAGCGGCCTGCGAGCGTGTGCGTCCATCTCGCGGCGTCGGAGGACGCGGTCGACCAGCGGGACGACCGTCGCCCGGCCGATCACGTAGATGGCGACGAAGGCGACGACGAACGCGATGGCCGAGCCGACGATCCCGGCGTAGTCGGCCGGCACGCCGAACTGATTCGCGAGGAAGTCGGAGATGAAACCAGCCTGCAGGAGCATCACTCGAACACCGCCGTGTGACCGCGCACCTCCAGCACGTCCGCGTCGACCAGTTCTGCGAGGTCCTCGGCCAGGTCTTCAGTCGTGGTCCCGCCCCGCGCCGCGCGGAGGAACTTCACCTTCACGAGGCCGCGGTCGTCGAGCTGGTCGCGCAGTTCGTCAGCGACGGATTCGATCCCGTTTTTGCCGACGCGGAGCGTCGCGTCGAGTTCGTGGACCTCCCGTCGTCGATCGGCGTTCATACCTCGTCTGAAGCGCCCGACGACCCTTAAATAGTTGCCTACAGTGCCGCTGTGAGAGAGGGACGCGTGCCGGGATTACTCGTAGGGGTAGCGCGCCTGGGCGCCACAGTCGCAGGTGACGACGACGTGCCCGCCCTGCAGGCGCGTGCGGGCGTTCTTGCCGGGCCGGAGGTAGGCGTCGCAGGCGTCGCAGGTGAACCGCTTGAACGACCGGGGCAGCGCGAGGCGGTGACGCTCGGCGACGCGGCGGGCCCGCCGGACGTACCGGCGAGCGCGCTCTTCATCGCAGTCGGCGACGGCTCCTGCGGCGGCCGACTGGAGGCGTTCGATCCGCTCGCGCGCGATAGTCCGCTCTGACACGTCCGGGAGTGAGCGACCGCGGACCGAATAGCTTGCGTTCCCGCCGGGCGTCGACCGAGATAACAACCGTTTAGCCGCTGGTCGAAGAACCTCCGCGCGATGACGCTCCCCCGGGTCGCCGCGTTCACGGACACGTACCTCCCGACCGTGAACGGCGTCACGTACACGGTCCAGACCTGGCGGGACCGCTGGAGCGCGCGGGGTGGGCGGATGGACGTGGTGTATCCGGCGAGCGAGCACGATCCCGAGACGAACGAGCACGCCGTCAGGAGCCTGCCGTTTCCCTGGTACGACGGGTTCCGCGTCGGCGTCCCGAGCGTTCCCGGCGCGGTCCGGGAGGCCGACGTGGTCCACTCACACACCCCGTTCAGCCTCGGCGTGGCGGGGTGGCGACTCGCGCGGCAACTGGACGCGCCGCTGGTAGCCTCTTATCACACGCCGACCGCCGAGTACGCCGAGTACGTCTCGTTCAACGGCGCCGTCGAGTCGGCGGTGCGGTCCGTGGCGACCCGCTACGAGCGGACGTTCCTGAACCGTGCGGACGTGGTCGTCGCGCCCAGCGAGCGGGCCGCCGCCCACATCGAGGAGACGGTCGGCGTCTCGGCGGACGTGGCGGTCGTCCCCAACGGCGTGGACGTGACCTTCTTCCAGCCGGTGGAGACGGCCGCGTTCCGCGAGCGCCACGACCTCCCGTCGGGGCCGCTGGTGGGCTACACCGGCCGGCACGGCTACGAGAAGTGCCTCGACGACGTGATCAGCGCCGCGGACGGGCTCGACGTGACCCTCGTGTTCGGGGGCGACGGTCCGGCCCGCGAGCGACTGGAGCGGACGGCCGCCGAGGCCGACGTCGACGCGCGCTTTCTCGGCTTCCTCGACCGCGAGGAACTCCCCGCCTTCTACGCCGCGCTCGACGTGTTCGCGTTCCCCAGCCCCGTCGAGACCCAGGGGCTGGTCGCGCTGGAGGCCAACGCCTGCGGGACGCCCGTCGTCGGCGTCGACAGCGGCGCGCTCCGGGACACGGTCGCTGACGGCGTGACCGGCTACACGTACGCGGAGGGCGACGTGACCGGCTTCCAGGCGGGCATCGAGCGCGCGCTCGAGGAGTACGAGCGACTTCGCGGGAACTGCCTCGAGCGCCGGGAGTCGATGAGCGTCGAGCACGCCATCGACAGCCTGCGGGACGTGTACGCCGGTCTGTAGCCGAACCTCGCAGGGTGTGCCGGAGACATCGCTCGCCGCAGTCCGCCAAACGTGTCAGCAACCTTGCCAGCAACGTTTAGTGGGCAGGTACGCATCGACAGTGCATGAGCGACGATCTCTCCCTGCTCGTGGTCGGCGCACACCCGGACGACTGTGGCATCAAGGCCGGCGGCATCGCCGCGAAGTACGCGAACGCGGGACACGACGTGACCTTCCTCTCGCTGACTGACGGGTCGGCCGGGCACCAGTCGATGGGGCGCAAGGAGCTGGCCGCGCGGCGCAAGCGCGAGACCGAGGCGGTCGCGGAGACGCTTGGCATCGACTACGAGGTGTTCGACGTCCAGGACGGCTGGCTCGAGCCCAGCCTCGAGAACCGACGACGGGTCATCCGGTTCATCCGGCGCGTCGAGCCCGACCTCGTGCTCGGTCCCCGGCCCAACGACTACCACCCGGACCACCGCTACACGGCACAGCTCGTCCGTGACGCCGCGTACATGCTGATCGTCCCGAACGTCTGCCCGGACGTCGAGGAGATGGACCGCAACCCCGTCATCGGCTACGTCGCCGACGGCTTCCAGCGGCCCAACGTCTTCGAGCCCGACGTGGTGCTTGACATCGACGACGTGATCGACCAGAAGCTCGACGCCCTGCACTGCCACGAGTCCCAGATGTACGAGTGGCTCCCCTACACCTTCGGCGAACTCGACCAGGTGCCCGACGGCGACGAGGCGCGCCGCGAGTGGCTCTCCCAGGACATGCTGACCCACCTCGAATCCAACACGCCGATCAACGTCGCCGACCGCTTCCGCGACGAACTGGTCGAGCGCTACGGCGACGAACGCGGCGCGAACGTCGACCACGCCGAGGCCGTCGAGATCTCAGAGTACGGCTCGCCGCTGACCGACGAGGCCGCCGAGCGGCTCTTCTTCTTCTGAGCGCGCCGCTGCGGTTCGGGAACTGCGCGGGGACGGCCGCCAGACTCAGGAGAGCAGTCGTTCGGCCTCGCCGACGCTGTCGGCGGTCATCCCCTCGTAGCCCACGTCCCGGGACCGCCGCGCGAAGGCGTTGACGACGACCTGGCTGGTGTCGTCGTCGACGATCCGGACGACGCGGTCGACGCCGCCCTCGACGAGCGCCGCCTGCGCTTCCTTTATCGGTTCGGCCGCGTCGGGGCTCGGCGGGGCGAACCCCCGGAGGTCGTTGACCACGTCGAACCCCGGGTCGAGCCGTTCGGCGGCCGCCTCCGTCCGCTCGGCCGCCGTCGCGATTTCGTCGGCGGACAGCCGGCCGGTCAGCGTGATGTACAGGCGCTCCTCGCGTGGATCGGCCTCGACCTCGTATTCGGCAGTCGTCGTCGCCATATTCGTACGTCCGTCTCCAGGCACTCCGGCACGTGCCCTAACAGCGTAGGTACGCGGGGCCCAGCAGCGCCGGACGAGAAACGCAGGGCCCAGCGCCGCCGGGAGACAAGAGCGTCGCGCGGGTGGTCCGGTCCTGCGCGGACCGATCAGGCCAGCCACTCCTCGGGCTTGGTGTCGTAGTCGACGTCGTCGGCCGCGAGGTGTTCGACCTCGGACCAGTCGGCGTCCTCGACGGTGACCTGTTCGCCGTCGTAGCGCAGGCGCTTGCCCACCTCCTCGGGCTCCGGTTCGCGGTTGCGCCGCTTCGCCACCTCTATGTCGTGTTCGTCGTACTCCTTGACGATGGTCAGGAGGTTCACCGGGCGGCCCCACAGCGCGAACACCCGTTCCAGCACGTCTACGGCCTGGTTCACGTCGAGGGCGACGCCGTTGTACCGGTGGCCGAGCAGCAGTTCGTTGCGGTTGCGGTAGTTGCCGTCCTCGACGGTGACGGTCGGCTTCCCGAAGTTGGTGAACTGCAGGAGGAGCTTCTTTTTCACGTCCTCGTAGTCCGTCGAGGTGGCCCGGTAGTCGTCGGTCGCGTGAGCGTACTCGTAGGTGAAGTAGTCGTTCGCGTCGACGAACTCCTGGGTGAGAAACTCGTCGAGGAAGGTGACGTCGTTGTGGCTCTCGCGGATCTCGCGCATCCGGTCCCAGCCCCGAGTGTACTCGACGTCGGCCAGGGCGTCAGCGACGGCCCCGTAGCGGGACTCGTCGAACATGTAGCGGGCCGTCCGCTCGAGTTCCTCCTGGCCGACCGAGCGCACGAACCCGCGGTTCTGGGGCCGGACCAGCGAGTAGTGGCGCTCGGCCATGCCCCGGTAGGTCAGCACCTTCCAGGGGTAGGTCGCCACGTCGATCTCGCCGGCCCGCGCTCGCTCCAGCGCGTCGGCGTCCACGCGAGGGTCCTCGGCCGGGATCTCCGCGAGGTGGCCGGGCACGTCCACCAGCCACGCCGGCGGTTCGAGGGCCGCCTGGACGGCCTCGAAGTCGACCACGTCGTGGAAGTTCCGCCAGGTGACCCCCTCCACGCGGAGCAGGCGCTCGATCACCTCGCGGCGGTTGGCGACGTTCTCCACGTACTGCCACAGCTCGAGTCCGAGCTTGTAGGGGTTGAGCCCGGCCGAACCCAGCACCTTGGACATGTGATCGGCGTACAGCATGAACTCGTCGTCGCCGGCGAAGCCCTCGCCGGCCATCATCGTCGACTCCCAGTAGCTCGCCCACCCCTCGTTCATGATCTTGGTCATCTTCTGGGGGGCGAAGTAGTAGGCCTCCCGGCGCAGTATCTCGAGGATCTCGCGCTGCCAGTCGGCCATCTCGGTGGCCTTCCCGGCCTCCTCGTCGTACTGCATCCCGTGCTCGACGAGGAAGGCGAACAGGTCCTTCTCGGGTTCGGCCGGGAACGTCGGGGGCGTGTCGTCCTCGCGCTGGGCCTCGAGCCACGCGTCGTCGAACACCTCGCTGCGCACGTCCTCTGAGATGTTCAGGTCCTCGAGCTGATCGGCCACGTCGGCGAGGTCGACGTCCTCGACGGCGGCGGGATCGACGGGCTCGTAGGGGGCGTGCTGGTCGATGTTGTCCTCCAGACAGAGGACGTGATCGATCCAGCGCTCGACCTCGGCGCGGTCGATCTCGGGGTCCTCCATGTGCTCCTCGATGGTCTCGGCGTGGCGCGCGAGCATGGCGGCCGCGTCGGGGCTGCGCCGGTCGCCGTCGTCCATGCTGTCGGCGGCCGTGAACAGCCCGAACCACTCGTTGTTGGCGAAGAAGTCGGCGTGGGCCTCGACGTGGGTGATGACCGCCTTCTGGTCTGCGGGGGCGTTTGACTCCTGCAGAAAGGCGTGGGCCGGGTCGTCGTTGTTGACGATCTCGAAGGCCTTCCCGCCGAGGAACTGCCCCTGTTTGCGCTGGCGGTCGTACTGCATCCCCCACCGCCAGTGGGGGTACCGGCGCTGGAAGCCGCCGTAGGCGATCAGTTCGTTCATCTCGTCGTAGTCGATCACCCAGTAGTTGACGGGGTAGGGATCCAGGCCGAGCCGCCGGGCCAAGTTCCCCGCCTCCGCCACGGGTTCCTCGAGGTCGCCGGCGACGCGCCGCTTGCGGAGGTAGTCGTCAGTGCTCATTGTTCTCCGTGCTCAGGATGTCGTAGATGGCGTCGATCACGTCCTCGGGCGAGGTGACGTAGGCGACGGCCACGTCGTCGTCGGCACCGAAGTGCCGTTCCAGTTCCTCGGCGTGAGTCGCGTTGATCGCGTTGCCGCTTGGCTGGGTCTCCACGTAGGCGTGGAGGTTCGCCGGGATCGCCTCCATCAGCGGGATCACCCGCTCCTCGGTGTCGTTCGAGGAGTTCTCGGAGTCGCCCGCGGCGAACACGTAGCGGTTCCACTCGCTCCAGGGGTAGGCCTCGAGCAGCGTCTCGGTCAGTTCGTAGGCGCTCGAGATGCGGGTGCCGCCGCCCGAGCGAATGCCGAAAAAGTCCTCGCGCTCGACCTCCCAGGCGTCGGCGTCGTGGGCGATGTAGACGAACTCCGCGTTGTCGTACTTCCCCTGGAGATACCAGTCCAGCGGCGTGAACGTCCGCTCGACGAGTTCGCGCTTCTTCTCGCGCATCGACCCCGACACGTCGCGGATGTTGACGACGACGACGTTCTTCTCGCGCTCCTCGACGATCTCGGGGTAGCGGTAGCGCTCGTCCTCGCGGCGGAACGGGATCTGGTCGATCCCCTCCCGGCGGATCCGCGCGGGCGTGTCCACGCGATCGACGTCGTCTTCCATCTCCTCGATGGACGACCAGCGGTCGCGCTCGTCGGCCGGGACGTCGTCGTAGGCGTCCTCGATCCAGGCGCGAGAGACGGGGACGTTGTCCTCGCGGGCCCACTCGAACACCGCCGCGGGGCCCCAGCCCGCGACCCGCAGCGCCTCGCGGACGTACTCCTCGTCGAAGTCCATCGCCAGTTTCCGCTTCAGGCCCTGCTTGAACAGCCGCTCGAAGTCGAGCGTCGAGGTGGGCCCGGTCCGGGTGATGTCCGTGAAATCGCCCTCCGTCTCCTCGATCACCTTCTTGCCCTTGGGGTCGAGGTCCAGCCCGAGTTGCTCGTCGAGTTCCTCGGCGAACTCCTCGGGGTCCATCTCGTAGTACTCGTGCTCGCCGCCCTCCTCGCCCGGTTCGCCGTCCTCGTCGCCCTCGCCGGGCTGGGGCTGGCCGACGGGCTGGCCAACGTCGGGCGTGCCGTCCTGACCCTGCCCGACGCCGCCCATGTCACGCTGGTCGTACTCGAAGGCCGGGAGGTCGACGATCTTGATGGGGACCCGAACCTCGTCCTGGCCGCTCCCGGTCAGGTCGCCGTACTGGATGAACTCCGCGAGGTCCTGGCGGCGCTGTTCGCCCACCTCGCGGAACCGTTCCAGATCCTCTCTCAGTCCCATTTGTAGCTCACCTGATCCATGACGTAGCGGCTGGTCAGCTCGGCCGACGCCGCGGAGTAGTCGAACAGCTCCTGCATGTTCTCGATCGTCGTCTCCTTGAGGCGTGCCGTCTCGGTGCCGCTCGGCGGGTCGTCCCACTGACTCGGGTCGAAGTCCTCGTAGGTGCGGCGCACGTCCTCCCAGTCGTGGCTCCCCAGGACCGTCGCGATGACGGGGATCTCCTTGGGGTTGACGTCGCCGACCCGGAACTCCTCGTCCCGGCGGCGCCACGCGTGGCGGTTCAGCGCCGTGATGATCTTCTCCGTGCGGAAGCGGACGACCGCCTCGTCTGGCCGGTTCCCGTCGTAGTTGTCCTCCGTGAACCGCCCCAGGTGCTCGATCTCGAACACCTTCATCTTCAGCGGGTCGGGATCGACGTACTCGCCGCGCTCGTTCTCGATCTGCTCGTCGGCCTCCCAGGCGTACACCTGCTCGATGTACTCCTCGACGGTGGCCTGATCGACGCGCTTGTCCCGCATCATCGCGTCGAGCACGTCGTTTTCCTGCCGGGTGAACACGTAGTTCTTGACGGGGACGACCCGCTCCTCGAACTCGGAGGCCTCGCCCGGCGAGAACACCGGCGCATCGAGCAGGCCGTCGGCCATCCGGTCGAGCACGTCCCGGGGCATCACCACGTTCTCGACGGCGAGGTCGGAGTGGTGGCGGTCCCGGCGCTCCTGGAGGAGGTCGGCGATCACGTCCCGGGTGAAGGTGACGGGGATGCCGTGCTCGCCGTCCCGGGCGTCGTCGGCGAACTCGTACTCCCCGGCGTCGACGCGCTCGTCGCCCTCCTCGAGGTAGCCCCGATCGAACAGGAGGGCCTTGTCCACGAGGTCCAGGCCCGACGAGAGATCGCCGGCGTCGAGTCGCGAGACGATGGCGTACAGCGCCGCCGCCTCGACGGCGTGGGGCGCCAGTTCCTTCGCGGTCACGTCCGCGGAGCCCTGGCGGACCGCCAGTTCGACCGGGGCCTGGATCCACGTCTCGAGTTGCTCCCAGGAGTCGGCGTCCCAGACGGCGGTCTCGCTGGTCAGTTCGCGGCGCAGCAGTTCCGCCTCGAGCGAGAGGTTCGTGAGGTAGATGAACTCGTGTTTGTCCAGCCGTCGCTTGAGCGCCTTCAGCGGGTCCTGGTCCTCCCGGTCGGCGTGCTGGTTGAGCTGGGCCTCCAAGTCGGGGTTTGAGATGACCACCAGTTGCGTGTCCACGTCCATCCCGATCCCCTTGTCGAGTTTGACGTGGCCCTCGTCGGGGACGTTCAGGAGCTTTTGCAGGAGGTCGGCGTGCTGGGCGGCGTCCTCGACCACGGTGAGCAGGCCGTTGCCCTGCGAGAGCACGCCGTCGTAGGAGAAGGCCTGGGGGTTCTTGCGGCCACGCGAGTCGAGTTCGCGCAACATCCCCTGCATCCAGGTGCCCACCAGGCGCTCTTTGGGCGTGCCCTCGTCCTCGGAGTGGAGGACGCCAATGCCCTGGCCCACGTCGACGACGTAGTTTTTCACCCGCAGGTGGGCGGGGTCGGTGACCGCGGAGAAGAGGTCCGTGACCCCCTCGCGGCGGTACCGCTCCTCGAGGTACTCGTAGGCCTCCCGGGAGAAGGGGTCGAGCGCCCCCTCGACGCGGACCGGGACGTGGTCGCCGCTGCGCTCGTCGACGCGTTCCAGGAGGTCGCGGCGCACCGACTCCGGGAAGACGGTGAGCGGATCGACCTGGACGGGACTCTCATACCAGTCGTCCTCGTCGGCGACGGCCCCCTCGCCGTAGGTCAGCCCGCCGGAGTCGGCGGCGCCCGCGACGTTCCACTCGACGGTGTAGCGCCGGCCGGCGTCGGTCTTTGAGTACTCGCGCAGGCCGTTGACGAGACAGCGCTTCAGTTCGGACTTGCCGGTCGCGGTGGGGCCGTCGATCCAGACGATCTTCTCGCCCTTGCCGCGGCCGGCGGCGATCGAGCGCAGATCGTCGACGAGGCCGTTCAGCACCTCCGTGTTGCCGAGAATGGCGTGCTCGCCGTCGTTGTGGGGGTCGTCGAAGAAGCGATACCGCTCTTTCTCCTCGCCCTCCTCGATCACCGTCCGGGTGCCGGCCGCCTCGATGGCGTCGAGCAGGTACTTCGAGGCGTGGGCCGCCAGGTGGGGCCGCTCGAGCACGAGGTCGACGTACTCGGCCAGCGACAGCGGTTCCTCGTAGGTCGAGGCCAGTTCCTCGTCGGCGCGGTCGATGAACTCCTCGCCGGACATCACTCCTCCATCTCGCTTTTGGCGACCTCGGCGCCGGCGAACTCCAGCACCTCCTTTGCGCCCTCCTCGGAGTAGCCCTGCTCGATGAGCGCGTCGACCCACTGGTTTCGCTCCTCGTCGTCCATCTCGCCCGAGGAGACCAGCGCCGAGAAGTTGATGTTGTGTTTCTTGTCCTCCCAGAGTTTCCGCTCCAGGGCGCGGCGCAGGCGGTCGTTGTCCTGCGGGTTGAACGTGTCGCCCTCGCGGGCGCGCCGGGAGACCCAGTTCGAGACCTCCTGACGGAAGTCGTCCTTGCGGTCCTCGGGGAGTTCGAGTTTCTCCTCGACCGACCGGAGGAACTGCTCGTCGGGTTCCTGCTCGCGGCCCGTGATCTCGTCCTCGACGGTGTCGTCGTCGATGTAGGCCATCACGTGGTCCATGTACTTCTCGCCCTGGCGCTGGATCTCGTCGACGTCGTAGGCCAGCGCGTGGCGCACGTCTTCGATGGCCCGCTCTTTGTACTCCTCGCGGACGAGTTCGAGGTACCGGTAGTAGGTGTCGAACTTCTCCTCGGGGATCGAGCCGTGGTTCTCGAGGTTGCCCTCGAGGTGGTTGAACGTGGTGAGCGGCGAGAGGAACTGTCGATCCCTGTGCATCGAATCCATGATGGCCTCGGCGATCTCGTCGCCGATAAAGCGCGGCGAGACCCCCTCCATCCCCTCGCCGATCTCGGCGGTGGTGCTTGCCTCCTCGCGGAGTTTCTTCACGTCGACGTCCTCGGCCTCGTCGATCTCGCCGTTGTAGGCCTTGGCCTTCTGGAGGAGCGAGACCATCTCGGTGTCGGGCTCCTCGATGCGGGTGAGCACGCCGAACAGGCCCGCCATCTCGAGGGTGTGGGGCTCGACCTGGATGTCCGGGAGATCGGCGTTGCGGAGCATCTTCCGGTAGATCATCGCCTCCTGCTCGTACTCGAGGACGTACGGGAAGTCGATCCGCTTGGTGCGGTCGTTGAACGCCTCCATCTTCTCGTCGCCCTTCTTGTCCTTGTACTCGGGCATGTTCGTCCGCCCGACGATCACCTGGTCGATGTCGATCCGGGGGTTGTTCTTTGGCTTGATCGTCTGCTCCTGGGTCGCGTGCAGGAAGTCGTACAGGAACTCCCGCTGGAGTTTCAGCAGTTCCTCGCCGGAGAAGATGCCGCGGTTGGCGTTGCAGAACGCCCCCGAGTAGTCGAACGCCCGGGGGTCGCTCTCCCCGTAGATAGCGATCTTCGAGTAGTTGACGTCCCCCGTGAGTTCGGTCTCGTCCTGGTTTTTCTTGTCCTTGGGCTCGAAGGTCTCGATGGCCTGGCGCTGGTTCTCGTCGGCCACCAGCCGGATGATCTCGACGTGGTTCTCGAGGACGGCCTCGAGGTCGTCGTCGTAGTTGGCCAGGAGGCGGTCCATGTAGAACTCGCTGGCCGGATCGAGCGCCTGCTCGTTGCGGATCGTGTATGGGGCGTCGAGTTCCCCGTTGATCCCCTCGATGACGCGGTCGCGCTGGTCCTGGGGGAGCAACACCAGCGGGTCCTGGTTCATCGGCGACCGGACCGTGTCGTCGGCGGGGTCCTGATCGCGGATCACGTCACAGAGGTTCGTCCACCGAAAGGTGTACATGCGTCCGGCCTCCCGCCGGGTGTAGTCCTCGTAGTAGCGTCGCACCTGGCGGTCGAAGTCGGACTTGCCCGAGCCGACCGGACCCAGGAGGAGCTTGATCCGCTTTTCCGGCCCGAGCCCGCGGGCGCCCGACTTCACCTTGTTGACGAACTCGTGCATCGCCTCGTGGATCACGCGCCCGTAGAAGGTGTTCTCCCCGTCGTGCAGCGGGTCCTCGGCGGCCAGCGCGTACTCGACCACGCCGGCCTCCTCGTCGTAGTCGGTGCCGTAGTAGTCGAACATGTCCGCGACGCGCTGGTGGGCGTTGCGGGCGATCTTGGGCTCCTCGTACACCTGTTCGAGGTACCAGTCGAACGCGTGAGTCTCCCTGAGGTCCGACGGGATGGTGTTCCGGTACTCCTGGCTCAGCTCCGCGAGGGTTTCGTTAGTGCCTGTCATGCTATCACGGGGGGTTCGCCTCGGGGCGCACCGACGCTCGGTCTCACACGAGACAGCGCCGCGGTGCTCCCGAACAGCGACGACACGCGACCAGTGGCGACGGACCGGGCGAACCACGACTCGTCGGCGTGACCGACGTCGCTCCGCGCGTGCCTGCGGGCGACCGCGTCGTGGCCCGGGGTTCCGGGCGTGGTTCGCTCGGCGCGTGCCATGTGTCACCGTGCCACCCTTGGGTGCGGGGGCCGCCCTGCGGGGTAGCAGGCGCAGATCGGACCGTTTCCGATACTATTTATTGTATGAGGGATTGGTCCCTATAACTCTTTGCCCCTCCCCCTTTTATTACGTGCTTTCCGACGGGCCCCGAGAGCTGGAACTCGTATACTCCGGCGATCGTGTGTTACTGTCACGCATGGTCCAGCCCGCAACTGTTTAAATACCCCACTCTCGGCCGTCCGTCGATCATCCGGGCCGGACCGCCGATTCATCCGCCACAGCCCGCCGGCGGGACCGCCGGAGTCTTACTCGCGCGGGGAGAACACTCGCGTCGATGAGTCTCGACGCGCTGCCGGTGGGCTGGCGAGTGTGGAACGAGGAACCCGGGAAGATCGTCCTCGCCTACCGTCCGGACGTATTCGACGGGAGCGCCTACCCCGCCCCCTGTCTGCCGACCATCTACGTGACCCGCGGTCGCCGGTCCCGCAGGCCGGGCGGCGAGCGCGTGGGAGAACGCTGGCACGTGACGCTGTACCTCGAACCCGAGGTGAGCCGGGACGGAGACGCCCACCCGGACCGCGAGGCGGCCATCGAGGGGGCCGTCGACCTCGCTACGCGGTTCGACGCCGGCGCGGTGGACTACCGCGCGCTCTACCAGGTGCCCCGGCCGGAGTACCTGGACCGCCTCGACGAGCTAACGGGACGCGGGAGTTAACACCCGGGGACACCAAGCAGCGGGCATGTCGACGGTCACGCTCGTCGGCGACAGACTCGCCGAGGTCGACCGCGAGTTCGTCTACCGCGGGGAGGCCGAGGGGTGTGCGGGCTGTCCCTACCGCGACCAGTGTCTCAATCTCACCGAGGGGCGACGCTACCGGATCACCGAGGTCCGCGAGGGCGGGCAGGTGCTCGACTGTGCGATCCACGACACGGGGGTCCGGGCGGTCGAGGTCGAACCGGCCCCCGTCACGGCGAACGTCGCCGACCGCAACGCCTACGCCGGCAGCAAAGTCGCCCTCGAGGGCCCCTGCCCGTACACGGGCTGTCCGAGCCACGAGTACTGCGAGCCGGCCGGCGCCGACTTCGACACCGACTACCGCATCGCCGAGGTGCTCGGCGACCCGCCCCACGACTACTGCGCGCTGGATCGAGACCTGACGCTCGTCTCCCTCGAACCGCCCGAGGACGCCTAGGCGTCCGGCGACAGCGTGCCGACGCGCTGGCCCCGGTAGCCGAACACGTCCTCGTACCCCTCCGCCGAGAGCAGGACGGGCGCGAACGGTTCCTCCGCGATCACGCGCTCGTCGTCGGTGGCCGCGACGGGGTCGCCGGCGCCCACCGTCTCGAAGTTCGACGCGAACACCTCGTAGCGGCGGGCGGCGGGCTTGGGGATGGGCTCGCCCAGTTCGAATAGCGGGCGGTCCGCTCCCTCGTCGAGGCGCCACTCCGGGACCGCACCCGTCGCGCCGAGGAACTCGCGGGCGACCTGCACGGCGTTCTCGGCGGCCCGGTCGGTCCCCTGACGGCCACACTCGACCTCGATCGCGTCGGGCACCGCGGCGAAGATGCGCCCCTCGGCGGCGCCCGTCTCGACGACGGCGTCGACCGAGAGGCGCGGACACACCGACCGCGCCAGGTCGTCGACCGCGTCGACGAGGGCGAACATGCCGCCGTAGGACTGCGTCGAGTGGAGCGCGAGCGTCGTACACTCCGCGATGCGGTCGGCCAGCGCCGCCGCGAGGCGTCCCTCGTGGGTCGTGGCCCCGGGATCGCCCGGGAAGGCGCGGTTCAGGTCCTCGTCGACGTACCGCAGCCCCTGCGCCGCGGCCGCCTCGTTGGCGATCACCAGCAGAGTCGGCCGTTCGACCGCCGGCGCTTCCTCGACGAGCGTCTCGACGGCCCGCACCCCGCACGGTTCGTCGCCGTGGATCCCGCCCACGACGGCCACCTCGGGGTCGCCCTCGCCCAGAGTTTCGACGTACACGCCCGGCCGTACCGCCCGGAACCACTACAAAGGCACGTTCCGTAGCTGCGATCTCGTGTCTGTCGGGACCGCCACCCCGCACGGTGCTCGGGCCTGTCACTCCAGTCGTTCGGCGTACTCGAAGTCGGGTTCCCGTGCGGTCGGACACTCGCCGTCGATCGGAATGCGCCACCCGTCGAGGCCCGACGGGTCCGAGAGCGCGTTGGTGAGCGTCGTCCGCACCGCGAGCACGTCGACCCCGTAGAAGTCCCGGGGCACGCCGTGGAAGTACTGGAGGGCGGTCCGGAACAGCGACCGCATGCCATCGTCGTTCTCGAAGTCGGCGTGTTTGTACGCGCCCGCCGCGACCTGCACCATCCCGTGGAGGAACGCGCTCTCCGTCGATCCGCGCCCGTAGTTGTACCACTCGTCTTCGAAGCAATCGTGCGCGGCGTGGAACGCGCCGGCGTTGTACAGGCGGACGCCGTGGACCGTCGCCCGGCGGAGGGTGGCGTGCTCCCAGCGGCCGTCCGATCGCCAGCCCGTCGGTTCGCCGTCCGGCGGGGCGACGGTCGGGTCGCTCGTGTGCTCGTCCACGGCCCCCCTAGACGGGCCGGCCTGTTCACTCCATCGGAGACCCTCGCCGGCGCGGTTTTTGTCAGTACTCGCCGCGTCCCGGATCAGCCCGTTCCCTGGCCCGCGGCGAATCGGTCGAGCGCCTCCGGCACGTCTGCGGGCGCGAGCGTCCGGGTGTCGCCGTCCCGCGTCTCGAGTTCGACGAGTCCCGTCTCCCTGTATCGGTTCCCGACCACCGCCTTCGCGGGGACGCCGAGCAGGTCCGCCTCGGCAAAGCACTCGCCGACCGAGCGGTCCCCATCGAACAACAGCACGTCGTCGGTCCCACACCGCTCGTGGAGCCGATCCGCGAGGGTGCGGACTTCGCCCTCGTAGCCGACGGGGACGACGGCGGCGCGGTAGGGGGCGATCGATCCCCAGTCGGTGACCGGCCAGCGTAACCCGTCGCCGTCGGCGCGTTGCTGGGCGACCGTCTGAAGCAGGCGCTCGATGCCGATGCCGTAGCTCCCCATCACCACCTCGCGGTCGGCTCCGTCGGGACCGTCGACGGTGAGGCCCATCGCATCGGAGTAGCGGGTGCCGAGCCGGAACACGTGGGCCACTTCGATGCCCTCAGTCGCCCGCAGGCGGCCGCCACACCGGGGGCACTCGTCCCCGGCCCCGTGGTCGTCGAACCCGGGGTGCTCGTCGGTGACGCCGAAGCGGCAGCCCACACAGTGAACCAGGTCGTCGCTCCCGTTCTCGACGGGCGCGACGAACTCTTCGGAGGCGGGCCCGCCCATCACGCCGTCGTCGGCGTCCACGATAGCGAACTCGACGCCGACGTCGGTCAGTATCCGGACGTAGGCGTCCCGCACCGCGCGGTAGGTGGCCGCGAGGCTCCGCTCGTCGGCGTGGAAGCTGTAGGCGTCCGTCATGGTGAACTCCTTGCATCGCACGAGGCCGTTCCGGGCGTGGTCGTCCCGGAACTTCGCGGCTACCTGGTACAGCAGGAGCGGCAGGTCGTCGTAGGAGCGGACCCGGCCGTCCACGAGGTGGACCATCCCCTCCTCGTGACTGGGAGCGAGACAGGCCGCCCGGCCGTCGCGGGTCTCGAGGGTGAACATCTCGTCCTCGAAGTTCTCCCAGCGGCCGCTCTCGTCCCACCGCTGACGGTACTGGAGGCCGGGGAGCCCGACGGCCTGCCCGCCGACGGCGTCCATCCCGGCCTCGACGCGACGGACGAGCTTCCGGCGGACCCGCTGGCCCGCGGGCGTGAACCCCCAGAGGCCGCTGCCGAAGGCGCGAATCAGCCCCGCCCGGGCGAGCAGCTTCGTCGTCCCGGTGCCCGCGCCGCGGGACTCGCGACTCGTGGGGAGGAAGGCCGCGCTACGCCGCATCGGCGTCACCCCCGGCGGCGCCGCTGTCGGGTGTGTGCTGATTCGTCGTCGAGAAGTCGCTACGCAGCTCCGCTCGGAACGCGTCCACGGGCCGTGCTTGACCCGCGGACAGTTCTGTGACGCATGCAGTCGCTGGAACTTCACGCTCCGTGAAAAGTCTTCGCTCTCCGGTCCGGCGCGGCGGCCGTCCGGATTCGGACAACCTTTATACTCGACAGAACGGATGGCCGAGTGCCGGACGGACCACTCGTGCGAGGGTAGCCAAGCCTGGAAACGGCGGCGGACTCAAGATCCGCTCCTGTA